>NZ_JAAMNS010000003.1:0-494865 GCF_011066175.1 Paenibacillus sp. EKM211P | reverse complement strand
CCAGTAGATTACAGGCGACTGGTTGCTTAAACTTGAAAGGTGTTTTGATCCCTGTCTCACAAATGGGGGTCAGTCCCAGTTAACAGAAGTTCTTTATTAAACTGATTCCCTTATTTTATTCCACGACACCCAGCTCGCGGTTTTTTTCCTTGAAGCGGCTGTTGTGAGAAGATACATATGCGGCTTTATCAGCTGTCGGATCAATGTACAACTTGGCGCTGTTGAGGGCAAGAGCAGCATCTGTGAACGTACCTGCAATCAGATACAGCTTGCTTCCGTACTCGACAAAATCGCCTGCAGCAAAAATCCCCGGTAGATTCGTTTCCAGCTTGTCGCTCACGCGGGCATGCCACTCTCCCATATCCAGTCCCCAATCTCGCAGGGGGCCGAAATCGGATTTTAGGCCATGATTTACGATAACTGCATCAACATTCAGCATCTCTATTTCGCCCGTATCTACATGATTGATCGTCACCTGCTCAATCGTTTCTCCGTTGTTGCTATGTAACTGACTTACCGCATAAGGTGTGAGAACACGGACCGAAGAGGACTTCATACGGGCTACATTTTTCTCATGTCCGCCAAAATGATCCCGACGATGTACAACTGTCACACTCGCCGCAATAGATTCCAGCTCATTCGCCCAATCTACCGCTGAGTTGCCTCCACCGGAAATCAGGACATGCTTGTCCCGGAACGGCTCCAGCTCTTGTACGGTATAATGCAGGTTTGTAACCTCGTAACGGTCAGCGCCTTCAATCTCCAGTTTAGCCATTTTGAGAATACCATAGCCTACGGCCAGAACGATCGTACGCGTCCAGTGCTGTTCCCCTGTGGCAGAAGTCAGCAGGAACGTGCCATCTTCCTGCCGATCCATCCCTGTAATCTGTTGTCCCAATACAATGGTAGGCTCGAACGTTCGTGCCTGCTGCTCCAGCTGGTCAATCAGCTTTTCACATAAAATCGGGGTTACCCCGCCAACATCCCATATCATCTTCTCCGGGTATATGCGCATCCGTCCGCCTAGCTCATGCTTGGCTTCGATCAGCTTGGTTTTCATATCTCTCATGCCACTGTAAAACGCAGTATACATACCGGCAGGACCGCCGCCGATGATCGTTACATCATATAATTCCAAGGACTCTGTCACTCTGCAACTCTCCCTATCATAGCGTATTATGTCTGCTTCTATTATAAGTGATAATAATTATCAATATCAATTAAGAAATAAAAACATATCTGTGACAGAGGTATTAGTGACTTTGGAACTACGTTTATACAGTTATTTGGCTACTGCTTTCGTTAACCTTGTGGATTAGGTAGGGATTGCTGCACTATTGCACGCAATGCTTTTTCATTCAGCCCAGTCTGTACAAATTGAAAACGGTGACCTGCCAGCCTCTGAACTCGATCTATGATCTGACCCAGATGATAAGCCGTATGCTCCACCACATGGTAAACGTCATACATATTTATATCGCCTGTGTTGTCCAATGCTGCACAGAAGGAAGAAAAAGCATCTTCAACTTCCTCCATAAGCTGTTCTTTGTTTTGCACTGAAGGCTTGAAGCTATCCTCCATCCCTTGCTTGTATGTAATCGTCGGATCCATGAGTTTGACTGCATTTCTACGCACATGCACCATTATATGATGGACAATTCCTCCAATACTGTTCTGTTCCGCTTCACCAGCGAACCATAACATGGGTTCATCCAAAAGCTTGATGCATACCCGCAGCTTAACCAAATATTGATCGTACATTCTGTGCTTGGATATGATCTTAAATTCATGCATGGAAGAATTCATATGTTCATTTCCTCCTTTATCTTTTCAGGTGTATTTTTTGAAAAAGTCACTTCCGTGGATCATCCAATATCGTTCAGCAGGAGGGACCTCTTCCAAAAAGTTCTGATATTCCCCTTTCCACCCCACCGGGACATAGTGTTCGAAAGAAGCTGGCTCCGGAAATAGAGAGTAGAGAACTTTCTGGTCAAAATCAACATACAAAGCAGGACAGAATTCCAACACTTCATCCTTATGCTGGATTGCTTCATCTAGCATTTGGAGCATTGTAGTGAGTTCTCCCGCAGCCACCTTATATTCACAGATGTGTTCCAAAAATGCTCCGGCTGTGGTCTCATCCAAAATAGCGATGCCAAACCGTTCCTCCATCTCGGTATTCAAAAACCAATACTCTCTTTCCGTCACATACCAATTCCATTGTCCCTGAAACATGACACCGACAATGATATTTTTCGCATATTCTGGCCATATTTTCATGAGCTTTTGCGTTCCCCTCCCTCACTTACAGCTCGATCCAAAACCGGTTTACACGGTTTCCATCTTCCTCTATGTAATCCTTGTCCGGTATTCCGCCGTTTCGCAGAATTGTTTTTTTGGAACTGATATTATCGGAGTCGCATACGACGAGGGCTTTGGAAATACCCAACTCTTTTGCTTTGCCCAATGCTAAGGCCAGCATAGTCCCAGCGTACCTGTTCCCTCGTGCAGAAGGACGGATACCATAACCGATATGACCGCCAGCGTTTAACAGATGCTCATTAAGATCATGACGGATATTCACTGCTCCGACGACCTGGTCATCTGCATCCATCAGCCAGTAGGTCGAACTTTTAACCCAGCCTTTAGACAAGCCAATTCCGTTTTTCTGTTGACTTAAAAACGTCAGCATACCTTCAAAATCATACGGTTCTATAGAAATCACCCAAGGCACCATATGCTCCTGGCTCTTTTTCCATTCCTCATAAAATGAAAGATAAGCATCCTTCCAGCGCCGATCCGGCTCAACCAATCTGATGGCCTGCATCCTACTCACCGCCCCCTCATTAAGCACTCCATGTATCTACTAATGGTCTCGTCATCTCTACACCCCATAGTTCTTCATCGTTGCTTCCAATGTTTCATCCGTATCCGCCAGCCACACGGAGCTAACCTCAAACGTCCCTGGCTCGAAAAACAATGGGAACCTCCGCTTAAACCAATCCTGCATCGGCAAATTCAGTGCTTCCTTCATATCTACCCACAGTAGTTCTCCCTCAGGAGGATTTTTTAATAGCTCACCTTCCGTTGCTGTAGCCAAATAATTAAAGACCATATATCTCAGCCCTTGGTTTGGATCACAATATTCGTCGATTCCTTTAAAAGCAATTTCCGTAACCGTTAAGCCTGTTTCCTCTTTTACTTCGCGAATGGCTCCATTCACAATGCTCTCTGGGAACTCTACTTTTCCTCCTGGAGCAATATAACCCGGAAACCCCTTTCGATTGGGTCTGTTCATTAGCAATACCTTGTTTCCATCTTGAATCATGCACATGGTATATATTTTGTGTGTCACTTCTGTACTCAATCCGATCATACCTTTCTTTATTCACATTCTCTATGATCTAGCTTTTAACTTTCTCACCGACATATCTTGGTTGAATATGGTATTCACCATAGAACGATTACAGTCCCTCGTCAAACAACTGTAGACCTATGATTTCAAAGGCGACACCGTCACCCGTTTTAACGTGGATATCACCATTCAATTCGTCAGAATCCAAAACAAACGTAGCCTCTCCTACAACAATCTCCAGACAGTCTATCCCACCTGCTTCGCCTTGTATCACTTGTTGTATCATCCCTTGAATCCAATAGTCACCTAGCTTTGGTTGAGGTTGAACAATGCCTGTCTTTTCCGTAGGCCTCAGTCTTCTGAACCCTTCTATACTGGATGGAGAAGTCTCGACCGAAATGACACAGCCGGGAATTAACTTTTCCAAGCTTTGTTCATACGGAACAACATACGCATATCCCGAGGTCAGTTCATGCCGAAAATATGTCCAGTAGCCGTATATCTTTTCCTTGCCAATATTACGAATGATAATCTTTTCATCTTGATTTACTTCCTTGATCTGTACGCGCATTTATGAAGTCCTCAGTAGATATTTTTCTTATAATAATAATGTTTAAAGCCTCTAGGAGCCTCATCAATGACACCGACTACTTCATACCCCTGCTTTTCATAGAATTCAGGTGCTTGAAAAGAAAAGGTATTCAGTTGTATCAAAGTACATCCTTTATCTCTAGCGATTTGTTCAATTTCACTAAGTAATTGCGAACCGTAGCCCCTTCCTCTATGGCCCTGATCTACCCACAAAATATCAACCTCCACCCAGTTCCAACAAAGTACACTTAGAAGACCGCCGATGACCTGACCGTCTCCTTTTTTGAGCGTAAGATTAATTTCTTCATATTGGGTTTGAATATCTGCCGGGACGTGTTTTGCATTAAACTCAATCAACTTGTTTCTGACGAAACGAGCTTCATCCCTACTACTTCGACTCCATTGAGGTTCCAATGTCATGGCTTAAATCCTCCAATTAGAATGTATAACAATCTATTAAATACTAAAGTCAAAAGCCTTCCATCTGCCCACTGTTATTTATTGTAATACTTTTTTAGGTTTAGTCACATGATTCATTTTGAACTACTATAAAACGCGAAAGCAGGCTCCCTATGTAACAGAGAGCCTGCTGTCTTTTGTATCCATCGTCTGGCTTACAGGAGAAAAGATAGGATGACTAAATAGAAATATCCAGTGATTTTCCAACCCCCGTGATATCACTGCCATTCGAGCTGCTGGTACGAGTCATTTCCATATTACTTGGAGCGGACTTTTCCATTTTTGGTGTTGACGTGCTGCTGGATTGAGAACTTTGCTGTGCAATCTGAGCTTCAATTTGCTTAATTTGCTGCTGAAGCTGCTTCATTTTCGTTTCTTTTGTATCCTTATTATCTTTGCTTTGCTGGACCTTATTGTACTCTGCTTCAAGCTGGGCTTTTTGCTTTTCCAAACTGGCTGTATCGTTGGTACTGGATGAAGATGAAGTTGAAGTATTGGCAATAGATATAGAGCTACTAGATGTGGTTGAAATATTCACAGAAGGATTCTCCTTTTTAAAAGCTAAGTTTGAGTTACAAGTGTGGGCTAAGCGTTTTTAAGGTATGCTATTGCGCTCTAAAGATTATGACGAAGACGATACAGATTGTTCAAAAATCTTAGCGATTTTATCGAATAAAACTGATACTTCTTCATCTGTTGCATTCGATTCATCTGTGTTTCCCCAAGCGTTTTTTAATGCAGAAATCAGGTCTGTTTGCTCATCTGTTTCTGAAGATATGGAGCCAGATAGAAGATCGGAACTCAGGACGTTTTGCAAATCATTCAGTAAGGATCTTTTTTCATCTACGGTATGCTCTTCTTCAGATGTAGTGGTGTTATCCTCTTGATGAGTAATCTCCTGAATATTCCATGCAAATGGGGGCATAATTCCACCCATCGCCTGCATCATTGGAGGCAGACCGTCAGGTCGGAATGAGTCACCTTCAGGCGGCGGTGTAGGGCGGTTATTCTGGATCGTTTCAGCTACTTTATCGAATAAATCTGATACTTCCTCATCTGTTGCTGTCGAAAGATCCACCCCGGATAACAAGTCGCTGACTGTAGCCAAAGGATTGTTTGTACTGTTATTGATTTCATTCGTTTCAGATAAAGCACTTGAAGACGTCAAGTAACTTTGTAAATCTGACAATAACGCTTTCTGTTCGTCCATAGTCAGCGCCACAGTATTCTGGTCGTATTTGTAGCCATAACTGTAGTTTTCCGTAGGAAGCGGAGCCTGCATACCTCCGGCGTATTCCATAAATTCCGCACTTAATTCGAGTGAATCGCTGGATTTCTTGTGTGTGGTATGCCCCGCGTTATTTAGTCCATTCTCATTTGACTTCAGCGTATTCGAGTTATCGTAGGAAGTCGAAGTCGTGATGAGATGCCTGTTGATGGATAATGACAAAGTAGATCCCCTCTCAGTGTACATAATGTTTTTAGCTGCCCACCTCTCTTTCATCGGTTGTAAAACTGAAGGCAGCCTGAGAGAATGCTGAATGATAACTGAATGAATTCGGACTGTCCCATACTGTACTCCTTTTCCTTCTTCCTAGACTATAGTCAAGGAAAATCCCCTCCGCAGGACGGGGAACCGAGCCCTACTCCAGACAGGAGCAAGTAAAGGGATAATTTGTTACTCTTAGCAGAGAATAAATGAACGCATTTTGAAAATTGAAGGTAGGGGAAAGAAGTATGATCCGTATTAGTCATTTAGTTCACGAGAGACTTATGTTCCTATTCAAATTTTTGTACTCGCCTGCATATGTGGGTAGCGTAACACCCAGTTCCAGATTTTTAGCTAAAAATATGATAGAATCCATTCCATGGAGTGATGTTCATGCCGTGGCTGAGCTTGGGGCTGGAACAGGCGCAATTACCCAATACATCCCGTCTACGACAAAAATTCAACCTAAGGTTTTGCTCTTTGAGAAGGACCCGACCATGCAGCAGAGTTTAAAAAGAAGATTCCCGAATTATCTGTGCTATTCCGACTCGCGTGAGCTTCAGCTTGCTATGAAAAATGCTCAAATTGAACAGCTTGACTGTATAATCAGCGGGCTGCCATTCTTCAACTTTCCACAAGCGATGCGAGATCAAATCGTAGAACAAATTCATCGGTCACTCAGGGATGGAGGGATGTTTGTCGCCTTTCAATACTCTAAACAGATGAAACAGCAGTTAGGTGAATGGTTTGATATTGAAGAAATCAAGTTTGTACCTATGAATGTTCCACCCGCATTCGTGTATGTATGCCGAAAGAAAGCTTAAGAAAGGAGTATGGGGATGGATGTTGAATATTTGATTTCCATTATCGAACAATATGGCTATGCAGCATTATTCTTCTCTCTATGGCTCGGAATTGTGGGACTGCCCATTCCAGACGAAGTTATAGTGATGACTGGCGGGGCCGTAACAAGCATGGGGATACTTCATCCGTTACCTGCTTTTTTAATTGTATATCTCGGGGTTGTATCAGGCCTATCCTTAGGTTATGTGTTGGGGAGAAGCTTGGGTACACCCATTTTGGATCGTTTGCGCCGGAAGAAGAAAATGGACAAGTACATTACTTTTTCAGAAAATTTAGTACATAAGTATGGAAACTTCACGATATGCATCAGCTACTTGCTACCGATCGTTCGCCACATTGTCCCTTATATTGTGGGGATCAATAAAATGAGTTTTAAGCGCTACGCTCTATTCTCTTATTCAACGGGCTTGATTTGGACGCTGATCTTCTTTTTGCTCGGACGTCTCTTTGGCGATCATGTACAAGCAGCAGGAGAATTGATTCATCGTTATGGCTTGCAGGTGGCACTGCTTCTCATCATGCTGACAATTATATTTTTTATAATGAAATTCGTGTGGGGGAAGAAAACAACGGAGGATTAGCTGAGATAAAGCTCACCAAAGTCAAAAAGACGTTTTTAAGTATTTTATCACTTTGATTATTCCTTATTTATGGTATACTTTTCTAATACAATATGCGGCTATAAAGGGCGGTCGGCTAGTCTCCCAGAAGGGAGGTGATGCCCATGGAGGTCAAAGATGCTATCTCCTTAATGATCATGTTTGGTATGTTCATTTTGGCGTTACTTACCTACATGAAAAAGAAATAGACCGCCCTGACCAAAGGTAAACGGTCTATTCTCGACCATATCTTACGCGGCCGACTGCTCTTTATGCAGTTATTGTATGGTGGAGTCGTGTTAGCGCACGGCTCCTTATTTATTCTTACCTTATTATAACCGATTTTATTACGTAATTACATGTCTTTGTTACTCGAATTTCTAAATTAATGGATTAATTAAGGGTTCATACTGCGATGAATAAGCCCTCTCACCCTAGGCTATTTTTTTAATTGAAGCAGCTTAACCAGCTTATCATGAATGGCCGTATTCGGGTAATTCCCGCTAAATTGGGAGGAACCCGGACCCATTGCAGTTAGCGCTACATCAACGGATGTATGCCCTCCTGTGGTCCAGTCGATATAAAACTTCTCATCAGAGCCTTTTACGGTAAAAGGACCGTCTTCTTTGGAAATACCTTCACCGGATTCATCCTCTGCATCTTCGCCTTCAATGGCCAAACCGCCCGTTTCATGGTCTGCCGTCACTAACACCAAAGTATCTGGATGCGCTTTGGCATAGTCCTTAGCTACTTTGACAGCCTTATCCAGCTGCTGCCCGGCTTTAATGGTTAATTCACCTTCATTGTCGTGCGCCATCTCATCCGTTCCTTCTTCCTCTACCATCAGGAAAAAGCCTTTTTTGTTTTTGGATAGAACATCAATCGCTTTCGCTGTCATATCCGGTAAAGAAACCGTTGGGTTGTAAGAATTGCCTAGTTTGTTGTGAGCTTGGAACATTTCTTCATTGGCGAACAGCCCTAGTAATTTAGAGCCTTTGGCTGCTTTCATTTCAGCCTGGTCTGTCACATAGCTATAGCCCAACTTCTTCGCTTGTTCCACCAAATTTCCTTGAGTTCCCTTACTAGCTTCCTCAGGATCTTCTGTCGGTGCATCTGGATGTTTGCCTGCTGTTCCTGCAGGGTACCAGAAATCCTCACCCCCGCCCAGAATCACATCCAGCTTGCTTTTCTCAATATACTGCTTGGCAATCTCGCTTTGAGCAGAACGCTTCTCAACATGCGCACCAAAGGCAGCGCCCGTCGCATCTGTCACTTGGCTTGTCGTCACTACTCCTGTAGACATGCCTGCTTTTTTAGCCAGCTCCATAATGGTTGTCACTGGTTTTTTATTCAAATCCATTCCGATCGCGCCGTTATACGTTTTCACACCTGTTGCAATGGCAGTCGCAGCGGCGGCAGAATCTGTAACCAGGTTGTCCCCTGAACTCGTGCTAACCAGGCCTGTTACAGGCATCTTGTCCATTTCAAGCAATCCCGATTTTCCAACCGTTGCTAAGCGAATCGCGTTACGACTGGCTTCTCCCATACCATCACCGATAAAAAGAATGACGTTTTTAGGAGTATCCGCTTTAGCTGATACAGCCTTCTGTGCCTTGGACTCTGCGACAGTGGACTTCGTAGGAGCCGCGGCTGCAAAAGCTTTAGGGATATCAGCAGATAATAAGGGTACAGTCAAAACAGTCACAGCACTCAACGCAAGGATACTCTTTTTCATGGAACGCTTTTTCACAAGGTCACACTCCAATAAATTTAATATTCATATATGATAAATTCATCATATATTGGTTTTGTAAAAAATCGTAAAGCACTAGGTTTCCCGAATGTAAAAAATTGAAGTGGTCATCTATATTTTATAAAAAAAGAAGACATCGACTCCTGATATTCCAAGAGTTGATGTCTTCTGGTGTTTATATTAAATCGCGGCGATATTTTTGCCGATGGGCATGGTGTAGTATAGCGGTTTTTGCTGTCCGTTTTGCTGATAAACTACAAGCAACAGTGTGCGGCCTTCGGCTGTTAATGGGCTACCACCACTCAGGATATGATCCAGACTGAACGGCAGGACATCCAGCACAGCGTGCTTTTGCAGTTCCTTTTCACCCAGCTTCAAGGAAGCAAAGGCTGGGATCATCTCGCGGTATGGCTGCGGCTGTTGGCTAGCCACATCCATCTCACCCGTGCTTTCCTCGCCCACATCTGCCACCGCAGGTGACAACAGCGCATCCGGGTGCTGAAGGGCCATTTTCATATAGCTGGACCAATCGTCCTTCTTCAGGGTATGTTCCCACCAGATTTTACGCGGCTTATATTTATGGTTTAAGAAATAATCAAGCTTCATCAGCCCAAGTACCATTTCCATTCGCTTGGTTCCCCGCGATTCCAAAAAGGACTGGAGACGCGTAAACAGGTCTTCGAGCTGATGTCCGATTTTTTGCCAGCCCTGTCCTTCCCAGTAGTCTCCAAATTCCTGAAAGAAATCAAAGGCGGACGAGAATTCACGCTCAATCAGGTAGCTCACCGTATGGTCCATACGATGAGAGTTCCAGTATTTCTCCAATACATCTTCCAAGCGTTTGAGCCTCACAATATCGGCAAAGGAAAGGACGTCATTGCTCAACATTTCATACGGCGCAACATCCATATAGGTATAGTTATACTTATCGGCGTCAATGCGCAGACCTGTACCACGCAGCATTTTGAGAAAGCCAAGCTGAAGCTCTTCTGGACCAAGCGCAAAAACGTCATTAAACGTTTTACGGAATGTATTGTAGTCCTCCAATGGCAATCCGGCGATCAGATCCAGATGCTGGTCGATTTTACCGCTTTGCTTGACCTTTGTAACGGTGCGTGAAAGCTTGGCAAAGTTCTGGCGGCGCTTAACCAGTTCATTGGTGGGATCATTCGTTGATTGGACACCGATCTCAAAGCGAAATACCCCCGGTGGTGCATTCTCCGCCAAATAATCCAACACCTCGGGACGCATAATATCTGCCGTAATCTCAAACTGGAAGACACAGCCACGGTGATTTTCAATCAAAAACTTGAACATTTCCAGTGCATAATCGCGTTTAATATTAAAGGTTCGGTCCACAAATTTAATCAATTTAGCCCCATTGTCAATCAGATACAGAATATCCGACTTAGTGCGCTCAATATCGTAATAACGCACCCCGACCTCAATGCTGGACAAACAAAATTGGCAACTGAACGGACAGCCCCGGCTCGTTTCAAAATAGACAACCCGTTTCCCGAGCTCCGGGATATCCTCTGCAAAACGATATGGAGACGGCAGCTCGTTCAAGTCCGCTTTAGGGCGACCCGGCATGATAATAACCTCTTCTCCCTTACGGTAAGCCAGTCCATATACAAAATGAAACTTGCGATCTCCTTCCAGTTCCTGCAGCAGTTGATGGAAGGTTTCCTCTCCCTCACCAACAACAATAAAATCCACATTCGCCAAGCGCTTCATCCAGTGCTCCGTATCGTAAGATACCTCCGGGCCACCCAAAACAATTTTGACCTCGGGCATAATCTTTTTCAACACATCAATGACTTTAATCGTCTCTTCAATGTTCCAAATATAACAGGAAAAACCGATGACATCTGCTCCCCGTTGAAACAGATCAGATACGATGTTCATCACCGGGTCCTTAATTGTATACTCCGCCAGCTCGATATCAAAATCCTTTCCACTGTAGGCTTTGAGGCATCGGATGGCCAGTGAGGTATGAATATATTTTGCGTTTAATGTTGATAAAATGACTTTCATAGGTCACAACCTTCTATAAGTTTGCATGGACTCTTATATCCTTAGTATAGCTATTCAAAATCCTCGTACACATCGTCTGCAAAAATCTCATCCTCGCTCACCATTCCGCCGGTATTCCCCTGATTTTGAAAGAAATCAAGAAACGGCTTGCCATACTTGCGGAACTTCACTTCACCAACACCCTTGATCCGCAGCATGTCTGCTTCGGATTGCGGACTCGCTACGCTCATCTCTCGCAGCGTGGCATCATTGAAGATGATATAAGACGGTACATGCTCCTGAGCGGCCAGATCGCGACGGATTAAGCGCAATTGCTCAAACACAGTTTCGTTGACCGCAGCAGGATAGGTGTCGCGTCCCTTTCGTCCACGTGATCCCGCTCCCCCTGCTAAAGCAGTGGCATGCCGCACCACACGCTGCATGACTTCTCGCTGACCTCTCAGCACTTCAGCAGCAAGCTGTTGCAAGCGTACGACCGGATACTGCCCCTCGGACAGCATCAGATAGCCTTCCGACACAAGAACATTGATAATCTCAGCAATTTCTTTCTCCGTTCGGTTGCCCATCACGCCATAGGTTGGCAGGCTGTCAAAACCATACTGCAGCACTTTTTTGTTACGCGAGCCTTTCAACACTGAGGCCACCATGGAAACCCCATACCTCTCCCGCATACGATGAATGCACGAAAAAATCTTTTGCGCATCTATGGTCATATCGACCAGTTCCCGCTCGTCAGTACATGAACTGCATATGCCGCAGGCTTCATGCTCCTCCGCTTCTCCGAAATACTCCAGCTGTGCTGAACGTAGACAGCGAGTCGTGTAACAATAGTCAACCATCTGCTGGAGCTTACGGTAGTCGTTGCGCTTGCGGTCTTCATCCTGTGGATTTTGCTCAATCAGGAACTTCTGGGTCACAATATCTTGCGGTCCGAACAGCAAAATACATTGACTCGGGTCGCCATCACGTCCTGCGCGTCCCGCTTCTTGTACGTACGCCTCCATATTTTTAGGCATATTGTAATGAATGACATAGCGTACGTTTGATTTATCTATCCCCATACCGAAGGCATTGGTTGCGACAATGACACGGATATCGTCGTACAGAAACCCTTCCTGGCTATCTGCACGTTCCTGATCTGTCATTCCTGCATGATAACGTCCGGCTGCCATGCCAGCGTCGCGCAGGCGTTGATATAAATCATCCACGTCCTTACGTGTCGCCGCATAAATAATGCCCGATTCACCCTCATGTTCACGGGCATAATTCAGTAAAAAGCTGCGTTTGTCCTCCCCTCGCAGCACACTGAACGCCAAATTCGGCCTCCCAAGCCCCGTAACGAACGTTTCCGGTGAGCGCAAACGAAGCAGGCGTACGATGTCATCCATAACCTGTGGTGTAGCCGTCGCCGTAAACGCAGCTACGATTGGACGTTCATATAGCCCGTCCACGAATGGAGCCACAGCCAGATAGCTGGTACGAAAATCATGACCCCACTGGGATACGCAGTGAGCCTCATCTACCGCAACGCAGGAAATCGGTAACTGAGCCATCTCATCACGGAACCAATCCAGTTCCAGTCGTTCAGGGGCGACATACAGCAACTTCAAATCTCCGTTCCGTGCGGCGCGTATACGGTCATTGACTTCTCGACCGCTCAACGTGCTATTAATGTAGGCAGCTGCAATCCCCATCGTGGTCAGCGCATCCACCTGGTCTTTCATTAACGAGATCAGTGGTGACACAACAATGGTCAGCCCCTCATGCAACAACGCGGGAATCTGGTAGCATATCGATTTTCCGCCACCTGTCGGCATGATGCCCAGCGTATCGTTGCCTTCCAGCATACTGGCCACAATTTTCTTTTGTCCCTCCCGGAAATCGGGATAGCCATAAAATTTTTGCAGCAAGTCCTGCGCCCGTTCCAATGTTGGTGCTTGTACACTCATAGTTTCAAAACTCCTCATATTTCTAGCGTCCTCGACGCATATCGGCTTTTCTTTCGTTACCTTATAGTTTACCGGGGTTAAGGGCAATGTTCAACCGCTGGAAGTCTGTCCATCGGGTTTTAGTCTCTTATGGCATTCGCTGTTTTCTCATGATATAGTGAACACGGTGCCGCAAATGGTCCACAATATGAAGAGATACGGCTCCAAGAAGGAGAAAGAACCCATGAATAATCGGAAACCTCAAAGGAAAAATCATACAAAATCAACTTCAAACACAAGCCACTCCAGACGCAATCACAAACCCGCCGGAAAATCTGGCTCCTATAGACCGGAAGCTCAACGAAAAACCCATACTTTGGATAAATCCCCTGCCAAAACATACATCGTTCAGGAACCTGCAGAGCTATTGAGCTTTTTAGTTGAGCATGTGACTGGCATGGGTCGTAATTCCATTAAATCGGCATTGGCGCGTGGGCAAGTTTCCGTCAACGGTACTCCTCGTACTGTGCATAATTTTCCGCTGGAGCAAGGACAGACTGTCGCGCTCTCCAAGGAAAAGGTAGCTCCTGTGGTGCCGCTAACCGGGCTGCGTATTTTGCATGAGGACGAAGCTATTATCGTTATTCATAAAGATGCTGGGCTACTTTCTGTCGCTTCTGCGCAGGAACAGGAAGTCACAGCCTATCGCCAGCTTACAGCCCACGTACGACGCGAGCATCCGTACAACCGTATTTTTGTACTGCATCGTTTGGATCGTGATACATCAGGAGTGATGATGTTTGCGAAAAGCGAAGCCATACAGCAGGAAATGCAACAAGCGTGGAAGGAAGTTGTGTATGAACGAACATACATTGCTCTCGTAGAAGGGCAGGTTAAAAAAGACGCGGGCACAATCACCTCATGGCTGAAAGAAAGCAAGACGCTGAAAATGTACTCCAGTCCTTATCCGAATGACGGCCAGCATGCAATCACTCACTACAAGCGGCTTCAGGCCAATCGGCATTTTTCTTTGCTGGAAGTACGTTTAGAGACCGGACGCAAAAATCAAATTCGCGTGCATATGGAGGATATCGGTCATCCGATTGTTGGAGATAAAAAATACGGTTCCAAGAGCAAGTCGATTGGGCGCCTTGGTCTGCATGCACAGGTATTGTCGTTTATTCATCCCGTCACCGGAGTATTGCTGCGTTTTGAATCCGACATTCCTAAAAGCTTTTTGAATCCGTTTCGGGAGTAGACTGGAGCAAAGCACACGAAGAAGAGTGTAAAAATACAAAGAGAAATTAGGGGGCTGTAAAAAAACAGCCCCTTTTTTGTTGGTTAAGCGGTATGCCTCCGAACACCATCAGCCATTTTCATCAACTCATCCCATATGTATATGGGTGAATTACACACTGGACATTCTACCCAACCGTTTAAGTAAGGTAACTGGGCAAGAAGTAATTTCTCATCTATTTTTTGAGCATATTCGTATAGCCACTGTATATCGGCACCTCTATGGTCCAATGAACGGGGGCGAATCGGATAGGGGATTAGATTGCCTGAACTGACAGGGTCTTTATCATAGATAACGAGAGTGTCACCCTGTTCATCAGGCCAAATATAGAGCGGGGTACCGCAATGGGGACAATCCAGCATATATTCGTCACCTGTATCAAAAGTTTGTAGCATATAGGCTACGCAATGATCCCCCTCAAAGGCGGCAGCCGCAGCGAGAACATAGCGCTTGCCGACATCTTCTTCGTGTTCTTTCGCATAGAGCACCATTTCTTCCGTCAATTCTGCAAGGCGAACGATGGCACTTCGATATTGCGTATAAATATATTCTGCCAGGCTAGAATCCACTTCCACCTGATCCCTTGCAAATTCCAACGGGATTTTGGTATGTAAGGGATTATTATTTTTCGCTTCAAATATTCCACAAATGGTATATATATCTGCCCGAATCTCTATATCAGAACTTTTTAGCGCAATGTCTACTAGGTAAGGTACAGCAGCAAAAGTACAAGTATACAACGTATTTTGGTGATACAATTCCTCCCAATACAAGGTGTCAGCCATTTCGCCATCATATCCGGCTTGGAGCTGTTTTAACATTTCTGGAACGTATTGAGAAGAACCGTAGGGGCCTTGGAGCAGAGTCCAGGCCGGATCGGACAAAGCCAGCATCTTTATACTCCTTCCACCGTTTTTCTTACAGTCATGAGATAGGTTTATAAAATGAGTTTGCGATCAAAATTCATTTTAACTTCATAATTCTTAGCTTGTTACGTTTATTTCATTATACGCATAACAGTGGCTGAAGTTGCTTTTCTCATTTTATGCAATGTACAAAATCACTATTTTTCAGGGCCTATAATCATATTCGGTTAAGCTTTCAGCATTATGAAGGTAACATACATTAAATTCATGAATTACGAACCTAGATCTTTTGTTGTACTACGAACCTTCTGCCAATTCCGTTCCCTTCCTGTATACATATATACATAGTCCACATTATAAGCTCTGTTACTTAAAAATTGCTGAGTAAGAAATAAAGTATATTAACGTTTAATTCCCATACATGTAAAATCGAGAGGATCTCAAGTGAATCTGGCTGTTTTTAATGATACCAAATGGGTAAAACATACATGTTCAAGTCTTTATTTTATCCGCTACAAAGCTGATTTTATGAATCGGTATATGAAAAGGCGTGTTGGGAATATTATGTATGAATACTGCGACTATAAGGGGAAATAGCCTATGACCATAACACCGGAACAGCGGATTACCCTGCACGGATTTAACAATTTGACCAAATCATTGAGCTTTAATATGTACGATATTTGTTACACCAAAACCAAAGAAGAACGCGAGGCCTATATTGAATATATTGATGAACAATATAACTCGGATCGACTGACAGCTATTTTAAAAAATGTATCCGATATTATCGGCGCCCATGTACTCAATGTTGCTCAGCAGGATTATGTCCCTCAAGGAGCGAGCGTGACAGTGCTTATATCAGAAGGGCCGATTGTGGAGGTACCGAATGATTCGTATGCAGAATCACCAGGTCCCCTACCTGAGTCTGTCGTGATACAGCTGGATAAAAGTCATATTACGGTTCACACCTACCCTGAATATCATCCAGACGAGGGGATCAGTACGTTTCGTGCAGATATTGATGTTTCTACCTGTGGGGAAATCTCCCCGCTCAAGGCACTTCACTATCTGACTCATTCTTTTGACACTGACATTATGACGATTGATTACCGGGTACGCGGCTTTACACGTGATACGAATGGTCATAAGCTTTTTATCGACCACGACATTGCCTCGATTCAAAACTATATTCCCGACGAAGTGCGCAATCAGTATGACATGATCGACGTAAACGTGTATCAGGAAAATATTTTCCATACCAAATGCAAGCTAAAACAATTTGATCTGGACAACTACCTGTTCGGCTACACAAAAGAAAGTCTGAGTGAAAAAGAGCAACAAAATATATCAACACGACTCAAAATCGAAATGGACGAAATTTACTACGGCAAAAATATGACGTAAACCAAAAATGGATCATTTCGTTATACAAAGGACGATTGCTTAGACTGGAATTCAGCCGGGCTTTCGTCTTTTTTGGATACAAGATCATATATATTACTCAGCTTGATCTGTACAAGTGGAAGAATGTTCACTATGATAGGGGAAGAAACCACTAATTTAAACTATCAGCCTAGATCTTAGACTTGCTCCCGATTGTAAGCGCAATCAATTGATCACTATTTTGTTTTAAAAGACAAAGGAGGAATTTGCATGCAAGGCGGTATTGGCGGTAAAAATATTATTTTACGACTGGAAATTTCCACCGAGCACATCCAGTTTGGTCAATTGATTACGTTGGTAAACGAACATGGCGGAGATGTCATCGCCATTGACGTCATCCGCACCTCTGAGAAGGCCACTGTGAGAGATATTACAGTCACCATTGCTGATCCAGCAGAAATCGACCGAATGATCGCCCGGATTAAAAAAGCACAAGGTGTAAAGGTACTGTCCATCTCTGATCGCACCTTCCTCTTACATCTCGGGGGCAAGATTGAAATGCAGCCCAAGGTCCCAATTCAAAACCGCGACGACTTATCCCGGGTATACACTCCTGATGTGGCACGCGTATGCATGGCAATTCATGAGGAGCCAGACAAAGCTTTCCGATTAACAATTAAGCGTAACACCGTCGCTGTCGTCTCTGACGGAAGCGCTGTCCTCGGACTCGGCAACATCGGCCCGTATGCAGCCATGCCGGTTATGGAAGGCAAAGCCATGCTGTTCAAGCAGCTTGGGGCCGTCGATGCCTTCCCCATCTGCCTGGATACGCAGGACACGGAAGAAATCATTAAGGCCATTAAGCAACTGGCCCCAGCCTTTGGCGGTATTAATCTGGAGGATATTTCATCGCCACGATGCTTTGAAATTGAACAGCGATTACGTGACGAGCTGGACATCCCTGTTTTTCATGACGATCAGCATGGCACAGCTGTTGTTTTATACGCAGGGCTGATTAATGCGCTCAAGGTGGTCGGCAAAGCTCTGTCTGACGTCAAAATTGTCGTCTGCGGTATCGGGGCTGCAGGTGTCGCCTGTACCAAAATTTTGCTATCTGCAGGGGCAGAGAACATTATTGGTGTAGACCGTAACGGTGCGCTTACAGCTGATGAAACCTATGAGCATCCGATGTGGAACTGGTATGCGCAGCATACCAACCCTGAACGGCTGTCCGGCACGCTATCTGAGGTTCTGAAGGACGCAGATGTGTTTATCGGTCTGTCGGCAGGCGGAATATTGCAACGAGAAGACGTGAAGCGTATGAAGGAAGCTCCTGTCCTGTTCACCATGGCGAACCCGGTTCCGGAAATTAACCCAGAGGATGTCGAGGATATTGCAGGGGTCATCGCCACCGGACGTTCGGACTATCCTAACCAAATTAACAATGTACTTTGCTTCCCCGGCATATTCCGAGCAGCACTGGACTGTCGCGCCCGTGAAATTAACGAAGAGATGAAGCTGGCAGCCGCAGAAGCCATCGCAAGCACAATCCGTCCCGATGAATTAAACAAACTGTATATTATCCCGGGTGTATTTAACGAGGGCGCCGTACAACAGGTGCGTAAAAAGGTGATTCAAGCTGCGATTGCGAGCGGTACAGCCAGAAGAGTTCCTAGAGATTTCAGATAGAAGAAAAGGATTGCTCCCGTAAAATGGGTGCAATCCTTTTGTATAGAAGGCTAGGTCTGTATTTCGATGCCCTTCACAGCAGTTATGACTTCCATTTAGAAAACAATTGACTGGCACGCTGGGCAAACTCCTCCAGGTTGATGCTGGAGTTGTCCAGCTTGTAATACCATTTTTTGATCGTATCTAAAATCCATGAAGGAACCTTAACCTCAGAGAAACCGGAATAGAACGTATGATACGCCCACACCAAATGCTCCCAACGCTTGTCATCGCCTTCTTTTACATATTCAGATACGTCTAATACCTTGGCGCGTCCGTCTTGCATGAGTACATTCTTGAGATGAATATCACGGGGATTCAGTCCCCTGGACCGAACAAATTCCCTCGCCTTTTCCACGTCCAAAATGACCTGCTCCGGCACCGGAATTCCTTGCAGCAGGCAATCTAGCAACGTAACACCAGATTCGTAACTAATGACAATATACTTATCGCCTTTTCCGTAATAATGAGGAAAAAAATCAGACCCTTGCAAACGCTCATATACATCGGCTTCTGCATCTTTTTTTTCGATCGCCATGTCTGAATACACCTTGAACGCGTAGCCTGGCAACGTATCGAGTGTAAATACAGCCGCATCTGTCCCAATGCCAATACAGCGTACGCCTTGGGTGGCTGTTTTAATGGTAACTGGGTCATTATCCTCCGTACTATATACGGTCACTTGACTTATGATGTCGTCTGCCTGCCTCCATGGTTCTACCATGCGCGGGTCCCTCCTTCTCTGTTCTACCCATTTCAAATGAAGTTAGATTTATAACAGATAAATAGTATTACGGACCAGCTTTTGAAATAGCTTCAAAATAGGTTAGATTCTTTTGGATAACACGATATGTACCGTGTCTAACGTGCGTCTGGCAGGAGCAGCTTTCTTAACTCTGTGTAACTTGCCGCGGTTTTATAAGCCCCCGACACATCAGATTCCGGGAAAGCGTTCCTGTGATTGAACCAAATGACCTGCCAATTTGCAGCTATAGCTCCCGCCACATCATTACGCCAGGAATCCCCAATGTAGCAGCAATGCTCTGCTAAAGTTCCTGTCCGTTCGTTCACTATTTCGAAAATGCGCGGATCAGGCTTGGCATAACCAACGGTCCCAGACACAAAAATATGCTCTGCTGCAACATGATTTTCCAGTGTCATGGCTTTAATTTTGCTCATCTGGTGTTCTTCAAAACCGTTCGTAATTAAACCAACCACATAGCCAGCCGAGCTCAATTCATCAATTAACGAAGTAGCCCCCTCAAAAGACTCAATTCGGTACTGACGATCCAAGTATTCTTGTTGGACATGCACTGCCTGCTCACGGGTAATATCTACCCCGAATTCTTGTAGAGCCAGAATAAAACGACCTTCCCTCATCTCATCCAGTTCTTCCTGCCCTGCTTTCCCCTCCAATAGTCCTCCTTTAGCCGATAGTAAATCGCTGTAATAGCGAATACGGTGGTAGACTTCCTCATATGGAAAACGCTCACTTAATCCTAATACTGTACGTAATGCATCACGTGTAGGGTGCAAATGATCGTACATCGTATCATCTACATCAAAAAAAACAGCCTTCTTTTGCAAGTTCATATGCCCACTTCTTTCTGTTAAATCTTTGGATGACACTCCTCTATACCTTGTCCTGATATTATACCCGTTGACCTATTACGTTGCACCCTGACCTACCCAGCCCGTATCTGTCATTCACCCTTCTCAGATAATAACATACACTGAAAAGACTGCATTTTGGCAAACTCACTTTACTTCACTACTGCGCTAACATAGGCATCTTGTCCTAATTTGAACGAAAGCGTTTTATTTTGATAGCACACGGGTAAAAGGTCACATTTTTGAAAATATTCGTCATACAGGTTTACATTTCGTGTAAAATCACGTACCTTTTAGGGATGAACGCTTTACAGATGTACTTGGATAAGGGAGGTATACACAATGGATTCCGGTTCTAACCTAGCCTATGGATCAGCCACACCTTTGATTGAGGCACTTATAGAGTTTGAACAGGAGCTTGAAGCGAACCGGCATTCTCTGAGTTTTGATTTGGGATTGATTATGGAACAAGGCCGCGCTCCGCGATATATGGCTACACCGCCTGATGTTATTCCTTTTGCCCACGCTGGAGTGGACGGGATACATTATGGCTTTTTAACCGATTTTGGTCTTGAAAAGGACCTTTCACAGGCTCCGATTGTATGCGTCTCTCCCGTCGATTGGACGGGGGTATGGGTGGTTGCCCGCCATTTGCAGGATTTTTTAAGCGTTGTTTATACAGAAAACAGTTCATTAAAACGATACTATGCCAGTGGAGCAGACTATTCTGGACATGCTGGTCAGCGTCCTCCGCAGGCTGTGGATGAACGTACCGCGTTTGTACGCGAATGCTTTCGGGAGCGCTTTGGCATTCTGCCGATTCAAGATATGGCCGCCTACATCGACAGCTTGCGAACAGAGCGTAAGCAAAATGAAGTTGCTCCTACACTGAATGGCTTGGGTATTCAGGCACCTTCTTCTTTGAAGCGTAGCTCTTCTATTGAGAGCGACTTCTTGAACGTAACGGAGCCATTCCTTTGGGAACAACAAGGTGAAGCTGTACGTGATTTGTTCCGCAGCGGTTCGCGTGAAGCCAGACTGGCCTTTATTCGGGATGCTCAGACACGGCATCTGTTCACCCATTCAGCCCTTCGAGCTTTTGTAACAGGACAGCTTAGGCTGATGGGCTTGTCTGAGGCCGCAACATACCTAGAGGAGTCCTACTATACCGTTATTCCCGATACGATAGAATCTCGATAAACTCCATAGATTCCCCCAGTTTAACCGCCTCTGAAAAGGCGGCTTTTTGTGCTACAATAAATGAAAACAACAGGGTCGAACGACCTGGGGCGCATGAAAGAGAGCGAGCATGAATAATCATTCCTATCCTACTCCTGAAATCGTTGAGGTTTGTCTGCTAGCAGGCAAACTGATGATGCAAAATGGAGCCGAGACCTATCGTGTTGAAGACACGATGTCCCGCATTGCTTCAGCCTATGGCATATCCCAGTCCCATAGCTATGTAACACCCACTGGAATTTTTTTTGCCATTAATGATTCGGAACCTGCCAAGCTAATCCGGATCGTAGAGCGGACTACAGATTTGCACAAGGTGACCGAGGTGAACTCCATTTCACGTAAAATCAGCGCAGGCACTTTGTCTCCCAGCGCAGCCGTAAAAGAGCTTTCGGAAATTGAACGTGGTCCCCTCCGCTATTCCAATCGTGTACAACTGATCGCTGCAGCGTTGGCCAGCGGTTGCTTTATGATCATGTTTGGTGGAGTGTGGCGAGATTTCCCCGGAGCTGTGTTGTGCGGCGGTATCGGATTTGCAGCCTTACAATATTTCCACAGGCTCGTTAAGGTTAAGTTTTTCTCAGAATTTTCTGCATCTTTTCTAATCGGCTTGCTGGCGGCTCTGTTAGTGATTGTTGGCGGGGGTCAGATGATGGATAAAATTATCATTGGCTCCGTTATGCCACTGGTGCCGGGCTTGTTAATTACAAATGCTCTTCGGGATTTAATGTCCGGGCACCTAGTCTCAGGGCTTTCCAAAGGTGCAGATGCTTGCTTGACGTCTTTCGCCATTGGTGCTGGTGTTGCAGTTATCATTTCTTATATGTAATTTGGAGGAGATTCAAGCTTATGCTTGCACAATTATTCACAAGCTTTATTGCCACCGCTGCTTTCGGTATACTGTTCCACGCTCCTCGGCGTTCGCTGCTGCAATGTGGTTTTGTCGGTATGCTGGGCTGGCTTGTCTATTATTCAACCACGGATAGCATGGGACCTGTGAGCGCCAGCCTTTTAGCCACGATCCTTATCGGCATCGTCAGTCAAGGTTTTGCTAGACTGTACAAAATGCCTGTGATTATTTTCAGCGTGGCAGGCATGATTCCCCTGGTGCCAGGAGGAATGGCTTATAATGCCATGCGCCAGTTCGTACAACAACATTATCCTCAGGCACTGGAGCTGGCCATGAGCACACTCATGATCGCCGGGGCAATAGCAGTCGGTTTGGTGATCTCTGAGGTGCTTAATCAAATCTTTCACAACGTACGTTTTAAACCTCAGCGTTAAAAACGAAGAAATAACAAAGTAAAAAAGGCTGCTCCCAAAATCGCCACACTGACAGTGTATGAGACGATGGTGGGGACAGCCTTTTTGTGTAGCTCAATATTAATCTACTCGCTTACCTAATATAGCCAGATCTCGCTCTATGCTGTCCAGCACGGCAACACGTGGATAGTATCCCCACTGCTCAAAGCCAAACTTCCGCAGCAGCGCAATACTCGGTTCATTATGACCAAATACAAACCCCAACAACGTTGTAATTCCTAGTCTAGGACATTCATTTAGCAAATGCTGTACCAGACGGCTTCCAGTGCCGGTTCCACGAGAATCCTCATGGACATAAATGCTAATTTCTGCTGTACCGTTATAAGCTGGACGGCCATAAAAGGACTGAAGGCTGGCCCATCCGGCAATGTTCCCCTTTTGTCTTAGTACCCACAAAGGGCGGTGGTTTTCCTGATGAGCTTCAAACCATGGAATGCGGCTCTCCACTGTCACAGGCTCCAGGTCTGCCGTGACCATTCGTCCTGCAATTGTAGAATTATAAATATCCACAATATCGGGAAGATCCTCCCTGCATGCAATTTCAATGGAAAAAGATTGGTCCTTGTTCATTATCGTATCTGCCCCCCTATTGTGGTGATTTATTTATTGTACAGGACAAGCGCTGGAACAGCCATATCGAGTTGTTTTGCGGATTAACCCCAAAGGGTCTTATAATAGAATTTGAAGATAAGCCAGCACTACATTAACCAATTAAACAACATGAGGCGGGAGGTATGCTTCGGAGTCAAAGGAATCCGAAGCAGCTTAATATGAATATTGGAACTCAAATTTTGATTTTGGAAGTGTCTATGGGACCTTTTTTTGGAAATTCGATCATTCATCCTGTACTGCTCAAGGACGAGGATGGACTTACATTGATAGACTCGGGCATGCTCGGCCAATTGGAGCCTCTGCGCAAGGCTATTTCAGATGTGGGTGAGGACATAAGTCGTCTGAAAAGAATTATTATAACGCATCAGGATATTGACCATATCGGAAATGTTCAAGCACTGCTGGACTTGCTACCGAACACTGCCCTGCTGGCCCATAAGGATGACATTCCATATATGACAGGAGAACGACCATTTATAAAGCTGACGCCGGAACGCATCAATCTGATGGAGCCTGCACTCAAGCAACAAGCAGAGGATATGATTCGCCGCCTGCCAGATTTGCGCTTTGCTCATATGCTTGAGGACGGTGAACATCTGCCTTATGGTGGAGGCATACAGATTATTCATACACCTGGTCACACGCCCGGACATATCAGCTTGTATGTGCCTGCACACAAGCTACTGTTGGCAGCAGATGAACTGCGTGTAGTCGAGGGTGAGCTGGTCGGTCCCGCTGAGTCGGCTACGCCGGATATGCCGTTGGCTCTGAAGAGCCTCGATAAACTGACCGTATTGGATGTAGATAAGGTACTCTGCTACCATGGTGGTTACTATGATCAGAATGTGCAGGCACGTCTGCAAGCATTAAGTCAGGCAAGAGAATAAGCCATATAAATTATGATGTAATAAGAGCTATAATGAATAAATGGACAGAAAGGAATGAGACTCTATGAATGATAAAATTACCAGATTGTATGATGAACTGAAGTCACAAGCTTGGGATGGCCTACTTGTGACCGATCCCAAACATATTTACTACCTGACAGGCTTCGCCAGTGATCCGCATGAGCGTTTTCTAGGGCTCGTGCTGCTTCGTGACCAAGAACCAGAACTAATTGTACCCGCCCTGGACGCAGAAGCTGCCCAAGCTGCTTCCTCGGTGACACGTATATCCACCCACACCGATACGGACAATCCATATGATCTGTTACGCCAACGCACAGGTACCGGAGTGAAAGCATTCGCACTGGAAAAGGAACACGTCTCCGTCCTCCGTTACGAACAACTACATACTGCCATTGGCGCTGCTCAATATGTTGACTTGGGTCCGGTGCTTCAAGACATGCGCGTGAGAAAAACTCCTGAGGAAGTACAACGTCTGAAGCATGCAGCTCGTTTGGTGGAAGATGCTCTTCGTCACGGCCTAACCCATGTTCGCGAAGGGGTGACCGAAGTCGAGCTGGTAGCCGAAATCGAATACCAGATGAAAAAACTCGGTGCAGATGGTCCATCCTTTGACACTACAGTGTTGTCTGGACCCAAAACAGCCTTGCCACATGGTGTCCCAGGGACCCGCAAGCTGCAACACGGTGATCTGCTCATGTTTGATATGGGTGTATATTCCGATGGTTATGCTTCGGATATTACGCGCACTTTTGCCTTTGGCAAGCTGTCAACTGAGTTGGAAACAATATATAATACGGTTCTTCACTCAAACGAAGCCGGAATTGCCGCCATTCGCCCGGGAGTTTCCTGCGCATCCGTAGATCAGGCAGCACGAGCCGTTGTTGAAGCCGCTGGATATGGCCCTGCTTTTAACCATCGGGTTGGACATGGTCTTGGTATGAGTGTTCATGAATATCCATCTGTGCACGGAGGCAATAACGATCTGCTTCATGAAGGGTTTGTGTTCACGATCGAACCCGGCATCTACGTACCAGGTCTTGGGGGTGTGCGGATTGAAGATGACGTTCTGGTCACCTCTGAGGGTGTTGAAGTGCTGACTTCTTTTCCGAAGGAACTGACCGTGCTGGGGTAATCTATTGCTATTCTTTATATTGATATGTTAAAAGTACGAAAAAAAAGAGGGGCAACCCCAAGCCAATTAAGGCTTGAGGGTTTGCCCCTCCTCTTCTATCAAACGGAAATTACGTGCGATGTATAAAATCGGTGTACCTGCCGCAGTCAGTACAAATTTTAAGATGTAGGTGGTGAACAGCAGTTCGATCCATATCCCCCACGCATAGCCGTAAAAGGCAATGCTACAGAAAATGAGGGTGTCTATAAACGAGCTGATCATCGTGCTGCCATTGCCGCGAATCCAGAGCTGATGACGCTCCGGGAAAAACTTGCGAATCCAGGCATATAGACGCACGTCCAGCAATTGACTGACCGCATAGGCTGTCAAGCTGGCAAGCGCAAGCCTTGGCAACAATCCGAAGAGCTGTTGCATCGGTGTCTGGGCAAAATCGGTTGCAGTAGGCTCAAATAACAGCACCATCTGCATCGTGATCGTCGTCATAATCAGAGTGAAAAAGCCAAACCACACAGCTTTTCGCGCCTCTTTAGGCCCATATTTTTCATTTAGTAAATCGCTGGCCATATACATAGAAACATACATTGTATTTCCCAATGTCGTGGTAATGCCGAGCAGATCAATGGTTTTGGTTACCTGAATATTGGCCAATACAGTAGCAACGCCAATCCAGGCGTATAGCCCTTTTTTACCAAACAACCGATAACATAGCAAAAAGAACATAAAATTGACGAGGACAAATGCTGCCCCCCATAACAGATTAAACATGAAATCCTCCTAGTTTTGATAGCGCGGGATGGTTGCGAACCGCGGTTCATCCGAACAAGCCGGAAAAACATTATTTTAATGTATCATAGATTAGGATTTGTGAACAGCTATAATTTACACTGCCACCAGCCCAAAATAAAGAGCCGACCTTAGGGTCGGCTCTGAGTATGGAGGTACACACTGCATGTGTTACATATACATATGCGATAAATGCGATATGAGGCTGCAGTGTATACCATTCGTCTATCTTTTACTTAAGAGTGTGCCGCTGCATCCAGATCCGTGCCATGGTTGTTGAACACGTCTTGATCGTTCTCCTTGAGTACTTTGCCAGAGATAAGACCTGCGGTAATAGAATCATTAACATTCAACGCGGTACGGCCCATATCAATTAACGGTTCAACCGAAATGAGCAATCCTGCCAAGGCCACGGGAAGGTTCAGGGTAGAAAGCACGATCAGGGAAGCGAAAGTGGCACCCCCGCCTACACCTGCCACACCGAACGAGCTCACCGTAACAACCAGAATAAGTGTGAGGATAAAATCCCAGCTTGTAGGATCTATGCCCACCGTTGGAGCAATCATGACCGCCAGCATGGCAGGATAAATACCCGCACAGCCGTTTTGCCCAATGGTTGCACCCAGGGTCGCGGACAGATTTGCGATGCCGTCGGACACACCAAGCTTTTTCGTTTGTGTTTCAACATTTAATGGAATAGTCGCTGCACTGGAACGAGACGTAAAAGCAAAAACCAGTGTAGGCAATACCTTTTTCACATATGTCACTGGATTATAGCCGAACAAGGCCAGCAAAATAAGATGAATAACGAACATGACCAATAAAGCCACATAAGAAGCGAGTACAAACTTGATCAGCTTCAAGATTTCATCCGGATTTGTCGTAGCTACAACTTTCGTGATCAGTGCTAAAATACCGTAAGGCGTCAATCTTAGCACCAGAGTTACAATCCGCATCACTACAGCGTACACTGCGTCGATCACTTTGCGGAAGGTTTGCGCCTGCTCTGGTTTTTTACGATCCAATCCGAGTACTGCCACCCCGATAAAGGCTGAGAAAATAACCACCGCCAACGTCGATGTACGGCGTGCCCCTGTCATATCTTCAAAAGGATTCGAAGGAATAAATTCCAGCACCTGCTGCGGAATAGTCATATCCTGGACTGTTCCCAGTCGTTCTTCCATCTTCAGGCCTTGCGCTTGCTCCTTTTCACCACTTTGAATCTCAATTGCTTTTAGATCAAAAGACAGGCTGGTTACAATACTTACTGAAGCTGCAATCGCCGTTGTAATCAGTAGCACTGCAATAATGGACACGCTTATTTTGCCTAGATTCTGTCTTCCCTTCAAATTCATAATAGCCGAAATAATCGACACCATGATAAGCGGAATAACGACCATTTGCAGCAAACGGACATAACCATTACCTGCAAGGTTGAACCAATCGACCGATTTGGTAATGACCTCTGAGCCAGCCCCATAAGCGTACTGAAGAATAGCCCCGTAGATCAGTCCGAAGCCGAGCCCGGTAAAAACTCTTTTTGTAAAAGAGATGCGCTTTTTCTGCATCCAGACCAACACGCCGAGCAGTGCAAGCAGCACGATAACATTTAAAATAATAAAGAAGGTATCCATATATCTTTTCCTCCAAACTTAAACGTAAGATGTTTTCTAAAGTGACCCTTCAATCCGAAGATTACTATATCACAAAGCCAACTATTTTTGTAGGTTTTATTGAAATAAAAATAATAAAACTGCTTCAGCCTTAGATTTTATGAAAACGACAAACAGCAAGCCTTCGTAAGATGAAGGCTTGCTGTTTGTTATCCTGAACACAACGATTCGTATTCAATGTATACGTAGATTTTTCGACTGTCAGACGATCACTGTATATAACAGTTCCTGTTCCTTAACGACTTTATGCTGATTCCCTGCGGGCTCCAATTCGCTAAACTGATCTACATTTGTAACAATAACAGGCGTTATCGTTTCGTATCCAGCCTTGCGGATTTCCACCAGATCAAACTCCAGTATAAGATCGCCTACCTTTACGCGATCTCCTGCTTTAAGATGAGGTGTAAAATGAAGTCCTTTTAGTTTAACAGTGTCCATCCCTACGTGAATGAGCATTTCAAGTCCTGAATCACTCACCAAACCTACAGCGTGCCCACTTTTGGAAATGGAGAACACTGTGCCCTCAACTGGGGAAACAACCCGACCTTCGGAGGGTTCAATAGCCCATCCTCTACCCATAATTTCTTGAGAAAATGCAGGATCATTGACTTCACTGAGCGGTTTAACTTCACCCACAATTGGGCTGAATACCGGGATTTTCTCACCTTTTGGCAGTGAGCTCATCGCAGATTGTGCTACTTCCTCAGTAGAGATCTCGCCAGCAGCATCTGCTGCTTGTGTCGTTTCTTCGTTCTTTTCATCTGTAAAACCGATCACATAGGTAACAATCGCAGCAACCACAAATGCAATAATAAGACCAAGAATTGCGTACAAGAAAGTCGGTCCAATAAACATAGCCAGACCAGGCAAACCAACGAGTCCCCCAACGACGTACGCTTTTGTGCCAAACAAACTCATGAAGCCCCCACCGACAGCTCCCCCGATCAACGCTGCCGTAAACGGTTTTTTAAACCGCATATTCACACCATACATTGCAGGCTCGGTTACACCCATAATAGCTGTCAAGCTCGTGGAGAAGGCCACTGTTTTGACTTTGGCATTTTTGGATTTCAAGAATACGCCGAGTGTTGCACCAGCCTGAGCCAAGTTAGCTGCTCCCATAATTGGAATCATGTAATCATAGCCCAACGTTGCAATCGATCCGATCATAATAGGAACCAACGCGTAGTGCATACCTGTCATAATGATCAGGGAGAAGGTACCGCCCAGCAGCAGACCTGCAAGCGCACCTGTATTTTCAAACAACCAAGATATCCCTCCTGACAGGCCATTACCAATAATGGAGCCGAGCGGCCCTACAGCAATCAACGTCAAAGGTACGATAATCAATAGAGTCAGTGTTGGAACAACAAGCAACTTCAGTGATGCATGAGTATACTTATCAATGAATTTTTCAACATAGGATGCCAGCCAGATCGCGATAACAATTGGAATAACGGTCGACGAATACGTGGCCGCTGTCACCGGAAGGCCAATAAAGCTAACCTTCACATTCGAAGCCAGTAATGCTGTAATGTCTGGATGTAAAATTGAAGCACCAATCGCCGCACCAATAAACATATTGCTACCGAGTTTTCTAGCCGCACTCACAGCCAAAATAATCGGCAGGAAGTAGAACGCACCGTCACCTATTGCGGCTAAAATCGTATAGGTTTGACTCTTGTCAGACATCCAGTGCATAGCTACCAGTAGGGCAATAATCCCTTTGATCATACCTGCCCCGGTGATCGCCGGCAAAATAGGTGTAAACATACCTGCAATAAAGTCGAACAGTTGGCTGATCGGGTTTTGTTTTTTCTTGGATGCAGTGCTTGCGCCTGTTTCACTTTGCGGTGCCTTGGACATGTTACTCACCAATGATTTATATACATTAGCTACATCATTTCCGATAATCACCTGAAACTGGCCGCCACTCTCCATGACTCCCATGACACCATCCGTTTTTTGCAACTGCTCTTTTTGAGCTTTCTTATCATCATGAAGGTTGAAGCGCAAGCGCGTCATGCAGTGAATGACCTGCTCTACATTTTCTTCTCCACCGACCAATGTAAGTATCTCTTTGGATAATTGATTTCGATCCATGAGGCATTCCTCTTTTCTATTTAAGGTATATAGTGTGAAATTTGGGAATAAAAAAAACCTGAATACAGAAAGCAGACAGCTTTATAAAAGCCAATCTTCTTTCAGCATTCAGGTTTTGCCTTCTTGTTTAGAAGTAGCAATCCTAAATCCCTGATCATCCGTAAAATCATTGATTCTTAATGATGCGTTCGATGTGAATCGTGAGATACAGCATCTCATCCTGGGATAAGCTTCGACCATAGATCTTAGACGTATAATCTCTTATTTTTTCCGCACAAGCATAAGCGTCCTTATATTGTACCTTAACCATATCATGAAGCGAATTATCTGTATTTTGTACAGGAGTTCCGTTCATAACCCGTTGGGCAAAAAATTTGAGATGTGTAATAAAGCGGTAATAGCTTAACGACTCTTCATCCAGCTCCATTACAAAAAAGCGGCTTACAATGTTTATGATATCCTTGACGATATTAGTCAGGGTTATCGTTTCGCGCATTTCACTGTTCAGCTGTGCATTCACCAAATGTAAGGCAATAAACGCCCCTTCATCATCTGGGAGTGTAACCCCCAGCTTGTCCTGAATCATGTGCAATGCTTTGGTCCCAATCGCGAACTCCTTGCGGTACATTCGTTTGATTTCCCAGTAAAGTGCATTCTTGATGTCCATACCCAAACGATAACGCTCTATGGCAAAATGGATATGATCTGTCAGCGAAATATAGATGCTGTCATGCAACTCTACACCAAGTATCGTTTTGGCATACTGGATGATTTCATCAGAAAGTTCAACATACTCAATAGGGATATCAGACATCAGGGTCATCAATTTACGGGAAACCTCGGTACTTTCAAGCTTGAAAATTTTCTCAATTTTCCCCTCTTCAATCTCATCGCCTGTGTTTTTTTTAAAAGCAATTCCTCTTCCCATAATGACTAATTCTTTCTGCTGTTCATCAATGACCGTTACGACGTTATTATTCAGCACCTTTGCTATCTTCATTCCATCACCTTAAGCCGCTTGGAGTAGTAAAAAAAAGGCAATACCAAAACTGACACATAGTGCCTGTTTATGGTTTTGCCCGATATGGTAACAATCCATGATTGTGCAGTTTTGATTAACTGTCATCATAGTATCATATAAACACTGAGCTGACAAGATTTTTTTGTAAACACTTACATGAGGTAATTAGCCGTTGCGTTGCACCTTAATTGTTAGAGCTCTTTTCCACATTCAATTCCGAGGAAGCACGAATACGGGATGCGGATGCAATTTTTGATGGCTCCTCTTTATCGTCCACAAAGCCCATAAAATACGTAATTACACCAGCCGTAACAAACGAAATCAACATGCTCAAAATGGCGTAAACAAATGTAGTGTCGGAAAACAGGGGTAAGCTAAGCAAGCCAGATAAGGCTGCAAAAGCAGTCAACTTCACTTCAAACAGACACATACACGCCCCACCAATAGCCCCGCCAACCAGTCCCGCGATAAGCGGTTTTTTGAAGCGCACATTAACGCCGTATAATGCTGGTTCAATGATTCCAAACATAGCCAACAGGCCTGTGGAAGCAGCAAGTATTTTGACTTTGGCATTTTTGGATTTAACACATACACCGAAGGCCGCGCCTGCCTGAGCCATGACTGCCGCCGCAACAACAGGGGTAATAGAATCATAGCCATTCGTAGCCATGGATTCTATTATGTTCATCGACATCATATATTGCATGCCCGCAAAGTGGAGCACAGGTATTGTCCCACCAAACAGCAGACCTGCAAATACGTCCGCATCGTCAAACAGTGAAGCAAAACCACCCGACAAATGATGTGCCAGGGTCGTCCACAGCGGACCAAAAACAAACAACAATAAAGGCACAATCAAGATAAGCGTCAATGTCGGAACGACCAGTAGTTGAATTGAATAACGGTCGAACCTACTCAATCCTTTTTCAATCTTCGATGCAAGCCAGACAACAATAAGAATCAGTATAAAAGAAGCAACATACTGTGGCTCCACCACGGGTAAATCGTCTGAATTCATTTTTAGGCCGGATTGCAGTAGTTCCATAATACCAGGATGAAATGAGCAGGCCCCAATTGCCGCCGCAATAAATAAATTGCTACCAAGCTTTCTTGCCGCATTTACCGCTATCAAAATGGGCAAAAAATAAAATACGACACCACCAATGTACCCTAAAGCGGTAAAGACTTGAGTATCAAAAAAATCTAAGAACAAGAAAACAGTCGCAATCCCCTGAAAGATTCCTCCAGCAATTAGCAATGGCAAGAGCGGAGTGAATACGCCTGAGATAAAATCAAACAGGCGGCTGAACGGATTCCCTCCTCTATTCGCTTTATCTTGATCTTGATCTATAGTCGGTTCCTGGTTATCTTCTCCCTCTACCTCCAAATTTATTTCCTTAGAAAGCAATTCCCGATCCATAACTGCCTTTTCCCCTTTTATATGTATATTGAAGACCACATTCGAACTTATTAAAGCAAGCTTAAAAGAAGCTTGTAAAAAGTGGTATTCCTTATACTACTTATATTCCTTCTTTTTTACAATAGTTATAAAAGCACGGGTAAAGCTTTTTAATTTCCTACTCCTGATAATTTACATCAAACTTACATCTAAACACCCAAGACCATAGTTATATATTTTTTGTTTGTTTTTGGGCAAATATGACTATTCAACCGTCTGTTAATTATGTAAAATAGGTCTAACCTACTTTTTAGTAAATCATGGATTACTTCCCTTTCTCATATCTTGTGTCCTTGAATACAGCTGAAATATACATAGAATCCGAACATTTTCAGTCTTTTCTTCAAGCAAAGAAAGGAAAACAAGTAGATCATGGCGTGTCTAGTATCTCATTGGACAAGCGGCCTACATCAAGCAGGGCAATTCGTCTGTTTTATCACCATCATGTGAGAGGAGAATTTTCATGAAGCGTTTTAATCGTTCCCTTGGCGCAAAGCTACGAATTATGTTTTTGCTGATTCAGCTCTTTGCGTCTCTTCTGTTCAGCATCAGTTTTTATGCAGTTTCCATGAGTATCATTAATAGCAGTGTCATGCCTCAAGTAGACCAATTGCTAGAAACTGGGGCTAAAAATGTGTATCAGGATCTCAATATTTCCTTAGCCGTTCAAGCTGGGCAAGGAAGTGGGTCTGGTTCCAGCTCTGCTATGCAGATGGAAGCTTATCTTCAGGACAAGGTTGACACCCTCAAATTAGAATCCGCATATATTGCGGTGCTGAAGGATGATGGTAAGGCCGAAGTTGTCGCACGAAACGTAAAATCAGCATATAAGGTCAAGGATACCCTCGTTCCTGTTGAGGATATTAAAAAAGCCAAACAAGGCGAGATGAATATCAGTGACATTTACAGCGACTCGCATGGAGTACACAAAACCGCCTTCTTTGCAATATCAGGCAGTAATCTGATTCTTGGCGTGAACGAAGATGTTGGATTCGTACAGGAAAAATCCCAACAAATCCTATGGATTTGCATTGGTATTACACTGGTAACACTTATACTGGGCGGAGTTATTTCTACCCTTGTCATTCGTAAAGTTGTACAGCCCATTGCTGAATTGGTTCGTCATAGCGAAAAAATTGCCCAAGGGGATCTTTCGCAAGATACAAAGGTTCAAGGAGTTAATGAAATTGCTCAACTTGCCCGCAGCTTCCAATCTATGTCTCTTAACTTGAAAGAAATGATCGGCCATGTGCTTACTACATCAGGTGCAGTTGTTAAAGGGTCGGACGAGTTGCTTCGTCGAACTGAGGCTATGAGTGTAAAAGTCCAGGACTCTACAGCTGCCGCTGAAGAAGTAGCCAAGGGCAGCAACAGCATCGCTTCTGCTGCTGCTGAAAATGCACAGGCTATGGAGGAGATTGCTCAAGGTGTGCAGCATATCGCTTCCTCTGCCAATGATGTATCTGACCAAATCAGTGAAGCAACGAAAGAAACGGTTAACGGGAATACGCTTGCTCAAAAAGCTGTAGCTCAAATGTCACAGGTAGGACATGCTGCTGATGAGTCGCTTCGATACATACATAGTATGAATGAACGCTCAGAAGCTATTGGTAGCATCGTTTCTGCAATTTTCGATATTACAAAGCAGATTCAAATGTTGTCCCTGAATGCCTCCATTGAGGCTGCCCGCGCGGGCGAGCATGGACGGGGCTTCGCTGTAGTTGCCGGGGAAGTTCGCAAGCTCGCAGAGCAATCCAAAGCAGCAACACAGGAAATTTCGGACTATTTGGTTACCATTCAGGAAGTATCTCAGCAATCTGTGGACTCAGTGACTCAGGTTAGTCGTGAGATTCACTCGGGAACGGAAATGGTTCAACAGGCGAGTTTTGCTTTTAACCAGCTAAGTGAGCTCATGCAAAAGATCAACGCTACGATTCAAACCGTATCCGCAGCAACGGAGCAAGTATCCGCCAGCTCGGAGGAAGTATCTGCTTCCGTGGAGGAGACAGCTCTCATTGCTGCAAACGCACAACATATGATTCAGGAGATCGGTTTAAATGCCGATGAGCAACTGAATGAAATGGAAAGCCACAGTGAGGTTGTTCGTCAATTAAGCCAACAAGCAACTGAACTGCAAAAGGCGGTTCAAAAATTTAAAATTAAGTAAGCTGATCTGCTAAAAAAGGTATCTCTCAGTCACAAAAATGACTGTAGAGATACCTCTTTATTTTTTTAAAAGCTTTTTAAAGGATCTTCCATGAAGAAGTTTATGAATCCATCCCGAGAATGCGGTAAATTTGTCCCATATCCAAATGAGCGCGTACCACCTCTGCGACACGGTCAAATTCTTGTTCCTTGGCTTCACGTACAGTAAAAGTGCTATCCAAAGCTGGCAAGCCCTTGGCTTGTCTCAGTCCATCCAACCAGGACCGGCGAAAACGGTCATTATCAAACACACCATGCAAGTAGGTTCCCCATACCTTACCGTCTGTCGTACCCCAACCTTCCTCAAAGGCAGTCCCTTCCCCACGCTGAATCTGGAATAATGTTTTCATTTTCGTTGAGTCTGGAGTCCTGTCTATAGATACATGTGGTTCCGTGACATACTCTGTAACACCCATATGTATTTCATATCCTTCAATGACTGGCTTGGAGGTAGAACCCGAATCAAGTGCAGTGCTTAGCAAAAGTGGGCAATGATTAGACAGGGTTCCTTGAACGCGCACGGTTTGCTTTTCCTTTAAGAAGATCGTGGATAGAGCTAGCCAACCTAACCCATCTGCCTGCTGCGGCAACCCAGATTCGACGGCATCGGGGTCAAATAACGCTGTACCCAGCATTTGATAGCCCCCACAAATACCAACCAGTTGCGTGCGTCCTATCTTCACGGCCTCTCGAATGTCATCCTCTAGCCCTCTTTCACGCAATTCCAGCAGATCTCCGATGGTGTCTTTGGTTCCCGGTAAGATAATGGCATCCGGTACGCCCAATTGCCCGGCCTCCGTGACATAACGCACGCTCACATCCGGCTCTGCGGCCAAAGCATCCGTGTCCGTAAAATTGGAAATACGCGGATAACGTATCACCGCAATGTCCAATTCTTTATCCTTTGCTGACCGCTTAGGCTTCTTGTCCAGTACGACCGAATCTTCTGCTTCAATGCGAATGTCCGGTAAATAGGGCAGTACACCGAGTACAGGAATGCCTGTCCGTTCTTCCAGCCAGTCTAATCCTGGTTGAAGCAGGGACAAATCGCCTCTGAATTTGTTAATGATAAATCCACGGATACGCTGTACTTCATGGGGTTCCAGCAACTCAATAGTCCCTACCAGAGAGGCAAAGACACCACCCCGGTCAATATCCGAAATCAGCAATACTGGAGCATCCGCCCAGCCTGCAAGGTTCATATTTACAATATCGCGGTCCTTTAAATTAATTTCTGCCGGGCTGCCTGCCCCTTCCATAAGCACAATATCATAGGTATCACGCAGCCGATTTAGCGCATCCATAACGGTGTGCTTGGCTTGTGGCAAAAAATCCTTTCGGTAATCGGAAGCGCTCATATAGGCATAAGGTACACCGTGTACAACAATTTGTGAGTGCATATCCTTGACCGGCTTAATCAGAATCGGATTCATGTCGGTCGTCGCCTCAATACCACAAGCTTCGGCCTGTACTCCCTGTGCACGTCCAATTTCCTTGCCGTCCTCGGTAACATAAGAGTTTAACGCCATATTTTGTGACTTAAACGGTGCGGGACGGTAGCCGTCCTGCAGAAAGATCCGGCACAGCGCGGTCGTCACCACGCTTTTGCCCACATCCGACGCTGTTCCTTGAAGCATTAAGATAGCTGCCGGGTTCGTGCGGGACGGTTCGAAAGTTGACAATTGCCTCTTCCCCTTTAACGAATTCATTTCAAATTTGATCACAACCCGTACAAAATGACAATAAACAGCAACAACACAGTCTCCAGCAATTCGTTCAAAGCTCCGTATATATCTCCCGTAAGTCCCCCAAGACGGCGATTAATACGGTTTGCTGTAAAGGTTCCAACTCCGTAAGCCAAGAGCGGAAGCAACGCAAAGCCTATCCAGATTGGAAGGCTTTCAGAATACCAAAGGAGCGTCTGTAAGTGTGTCCCTGCTAACGACAGGTTTCCTGATCCCTCTGTTGCTGTAGCTGGTCCTGCAAGTATATACTGGCCTGCGGCAGCACCTAGAGTCACGACTACAGCCCAAAATACGGCCAGTCCGGCACGTCCACCACTCATATCAGCAAAACGCGCAGCCAGTCCATCATCGTTACGGGCTTTAGGCCAGCGCTTCATTGCATGTACCATAAACCAGCGGCTCCAAACCATCGGAAGCAACAACAAGCCAGACACATTTTGTTCAACCAGCACGGTATACAGCAAAGCAGCCTTGAGCATGAGTAGCAGCACACAAGCAATAACCCCCATTGCTCCTACACGGCTATCTTTCATAATCTCCAGCATCCGTTCACGGGACCGGTAGCTGAATAAGGCATCCGCAGCATCCATCCACCCGTCCAGATGCAGTCCGCCCGTCAACCAGACCCAGACTGCAAGGGTAAGAATCGCACACGGCAGCGGTGGCAGCACCATAGCCGTAAGCGCCGCAATGCCCCAGACGATAATACCAATAATCACTCCAACCAGCGGATAATAGCTTGCACTGCGTTTCAGCAGCTCCGGGGAAAAATCCAGCTCCGCCTTGACCGGTAGACGGGTTAAAAATTGAAAAGCCGCAGCAACAGCCTGACGTTCGCGGCTCATAGCTTATATTCCAACTGTTTAAGTTCTACGGGAATGCCCGCCGTCACTAAAAAAACTTCGTCACAAACACGGGCTATCCGCTGATTCATAATCCCGCTCAAATCCCGGTACAGCCTTCCAAGCGGATATTCTGGTACAATACCGTCACCGACCTCGTTGGTTACGATGACGAGCGATCCCGGATACTGCTCCACAGCTGCCGCCAGTTCATCCATGGCGGCTCTGGCCGCAGCTTCGCCGTCCTCACCTGCGGCCAGCAGCACGTTCGACAGCCACAGGGTCAGGCAGTCGACCAGCACCATAGGCGCAGGCTGCGACGCTTGATCGTCGCCAAGCCGCCGCAGCAGCTCCGGCAGCGCCTGCGCTTCCTCCAGCGTCTGCCAGTCATACCCGGCAGAATCGCGCTGGAGCCGATGAAGAGCGATACGCTCCTTCATCTCCACGTCATAGGCTTGGGCCGTTGCAATATAGCAGGCGCGCGGAGCGCGCGCCATGCATAATCGCTCGGCAAAGCCGCTTTTTCCGCTGCGTGCCCCGCCGGTCACGAGCGCCTTCATCGCTGCGCGGCTCCCTGACCGTCCGATACGCCTGCATCGGCAAAGGTCGCCATTTCGCGCATAATGCGGCACGCCGCATCAATCAGGTGCAAGCTCAGCGCACCGCCCGTGCCCTCACCGAGCCGCATGTCCAAATGAAGCATGGGCTCCAGCTTAAGCTGGCGGAGCACTGCCGCGTGTCCACGCTCGTCCGAGGCGTGCGAAGCAAGCATGTACGCCGCGCTCGCAGGCGCAAGCGCGCGTGCAGCAAGGGCTGCCGCGCCGGAAATAAAGCCGTCCAGCACCACTGGACAGCGATGCGCGGCTGCGCCGAGGATGACGCCTGCCAGAGCGGCAATCTCCAGACCGCCGACCTTGGTCAGCACGTCCAGCGCGTCATTGGCATCCGGCTGATTCACATCCAATGCGCGGCAGACAACGGCTATTTTACGGGTAAGTCCCGCCACATCTACCCCCGTTCCCCGGCCCACGATCACTTCCGGATCAAGTCCGGTGAGCGCACATACAACCGCAGCGCTGGCTGTCGTATTCCCGATCCCTAGCTCTCCGGTAACAAATAGCCGTGTGCCACCTTTAACCGCTTCTGCTACGGCTTCAGCTCCGGCCAAAACCGCTTGTTCCGCTTCCGTACGCAGCATGGCTGGCCCTTTAGCCATATTCGAAGTGCCCATACGCACCTTACGATTCACTAAATCTGGGTGAGCAACGTCCGCATTCACGCCAACATCTATTACCTGGACATCAGCGCCTGCATGACGTGCCAGCACATTAATTGCTGCGCCGCCTGACAGCATGTTATACAGCATTTGCTGCGTAACCTCAGCTGGAAAGGCGCTAACTCCCTCTTCACACACCCCATGATCCGCAGCCATGACCATCACCGTTTTACGATCAAATTCAGGCTTGTCCACGCCAGTAATTCCTGCTAGCTGGATGGCCAAGCTCTCCAGCTTTCCAAGACTTCCAGGTGGCTTTGTTAATTGGTCCAAATGTGCTGACGCTGCCGAAGCCGCCACTCCATCCGGCTGGGCTATGCTATCGATCAGCTGACGCAGCTTGTCGTTCATACCTTCCACTCCCTGCTCTTTTTAGTATGTTCCCAATCTCCTATTGATCTGCTGTAGACGCAGCGCTTCTGCGCAGCAAGAGCTGCGGCACACCGCTATCGGGATGCGGAAGCATCACAGGCTCCACACCATATACACGCCGAATCCGGTCCTCTGTTAGCAAATCCGATGAACTACCCAATCCTTCAACCATTCCATCCTTAAGTACAAGCAAATTATCGCAAAATTGTGCCGCCAAATTAAGATCATGCAGGACAGCAATGATCGTCACGCCCGTTTCTTGGCGCCATTCTGCCAACAACTCCATAAATTCAAGCTGATAGCGCAAATCCAGATAGGTCGTAGGTTCGTCCAGCAGCAATATCTGTGGTTCCTGCACCATCACCTTTGCCAAAGCTACACGCTGTCGCTGCCCTCCACTCAAGCGGTCCAATGTTCTGTCGGCCAGTGAAGTTAGACTCAATCGCTCTAGGACCCGATCCGTAATCGCCTCCACATCAACTCCCTTTTCCCTGCCTAGCCAGTCCTGATGAGGAAACCGCCCCATTTCTATAACTTCCCTGACGGTGTATCTCACTGGAGGAATGCCCTCCTGCTGGAGTACGGCTACAAGTCGGGAAAGCTCTTTTCTGCTGTAGCTACCGACCTTTTTGCCATAGATATGAACACTTCCAGAAGTCGGCTGATCTACGCCAGAAAGCAGATGCAGCAACGTCGATTTACCACTCCCATTCGGACCAATGATCCCCCACCAAGCTCCTTCGTCTACGTTCCAGCTAATATTCTTCAACACATGGAACTCTCCATAAGCACGGGTAAGACCTGCTACCTCTAGCGCCCGATCATCCACCTTCTGTGTTTCACTTTGTTCGGTCACAACAGATCCCCCCTGCGCAGCTTCTTGTTCCGGTACAGGAGATACGCGAAGAACGGCGCCCCAACAAAGGCCGTCATAACGCCCAGAGGAATTTCCGTTGGGGCCAACAACGTGCGAGCCGCCGTATCTGCCCAAGCCATAAAAATAGCTCCACCCAGTGCAGATAACGGAACAATCATCCGGTAATCGGGACCTGTCACCAGACGAATGATATGTGGTACAACGAGTCCGACAAAGCCAATGACTCCGCATACTGAGACAGCGGCAGCTGTCAGCAAGGTAGATATGATCAGGACAGATAGCTTCGTCGCATCTACATGAACCCCCATATGAGCCGCTTGACGTTCACCCAAAGCCAGAATATTCAGCACCCGTGCCCGGTTCCATAGAAACACCAGCCCAACGATCACGTAAGGTAAAAGAATTCCCGTATATGACCAACCTCGCAGACTAAGACTTCCCAACGTCCAGTACAATATTTCATTGACTGTTTCCTTCGACATGGCTGCCAGAAAAGAAACAATGGCTCCCCCAAAAAATTGCATCACCACACCTGATAAAATGAGGCTTTGGGTCGGAATTTTCCCACCTTCACGCGCCAACGTCAACACCATCCACAGCGTCAGCATGCCGGTTATAAATGCGACTAGCGGAAGGGTCCATATACCCACAAATGAAAATTGAAGCCCCCAATAAATCAGCACTGCCGCTCCTACCGAAGCTCCCGAGGATACCCCAAGGGTATAGGGATCAGCCAAGGGATTACGCAACACACCCTGAAATCCAGCTCCCGCCAGCGCCAGCGCTGCTCCGACCAACATTCCCAGTAACACTCTTGGCAGTCTGACCTTCAAAATAATCTGCTCTGCAGATGTATTCCAATCCGGTGTAAACGTATCATCTAACCACGGTAGGTGGTTGATCAAAATACCTGTGATCTGGCTGACCGGAAGACTGACCGAGCCGATGCCAAGACAGAGCAGCAGCGTCAGCAGCAGCAAGACAAGACCAGTCCCCCCAAAACCGATCAGTCTACGGTTCATTTGAAAATTTCAGGGTACACGCCCTTGGCTACTTCCTTGAGTCCTTCTGTTACGCGTGGACCTGGACGGCTAATCAAATTATCATCCACGGCAAATACACGATTGTTACGAACAGCCGATATTTGATCCCATCCACTGCGAGCTTTTATGATATCGCTGAGGGTCTGGCCTGTTTTGTCATCCTTCACACTTTTGCTGTACAAAATCACGTCAGGGTTGGCAGCTATAATATTTTCCTCACTGATTTGGTACCAGCCCTTCTGCGTGGCACCCACGTTTTCGCCGCCTGCCAATGTAATCAGTTCGTCCATAAACTCGCCTTTACCCACTGTCCAGCCTGGTGAAAACTCGACGTATACCCGCAGCTTCTGCCCTTTGCCGATATTTTTAACTCCTTCTTTCACTTCCGCTACATCTGCTCTCATCTTGTCGGTCACCGCTCTCGCTTCTTTCTGATGATCGGTGATTTTCCCATACAATTCGATGTTAGCTATGACATCTTCAACGGTCTTCGGTTCCGTTTTAAAAATCATAATTCCCATGTCACGCAGCTTAGTCGTAGCCTGTTCACTAAGTGAAATTCCTGCAAAAACAACTTCCGGGTTCGCAGCAATGATCGCCTCTTCGTTCGGTTTCATAATACCGCCCACTTTAGGCTTTTTCGTAGCTGCCTCCGGGTAATCAGAGTAGTCGGATACACCAACAATTTCCTTATCCAATCCGATAGCGAACAACGCCTCGGTTTCTGCCGGGGAGACGGAAACGATCTTGTCCGGTGCCTTTTTAAATGTAAATTCCTGTCCTGTTGCATCCTTAACCGTTAGCGGGTAAACCGTTTTGCCCGGAGGCTCTTGTGCGGTTACGGTCTGTCCCGGCTGCTGTGAAGAAGCTTGGCCCTCTTTATTTTCTGCATTTTTTCCATCCGCGCCACATGCACTCAGCACAACTGCCAATATCAGCGCCAATAGACCTGTTGTCCATACCTTTATTTTCTTTACTGCCATGATTTGCACCCCTTCATACAAAAATCGTTAAGAGCGTTACTTGAACATCATCCGTATTTCCTCATTCCAGCCTTCTTTTCCTATCAAAAACCCCCGCATCCTCATTTCAGGACACAGGGGTCACGTTAGCACAGATTGTGCGCAGGCGGGCAGCTTCCTTCCGCATGGACAGTCACTGCGAACACGTCATCCTTTCCTCGAAGGATTATGGTGACAGGCGGACGGGCAGGTATCCTGACTTATGGAAGAGGCATGCCCTGATATTCTTTCACATGCTTGGCGGCACATGTAACAGGGCTAATGAGCATGTTTCCATTTACAGTGGCGGGACCGCGTCGGACTCACACCGACTTCCCTTTTAACAGCGCAATGAAGAAAAGCAAGTTCCCTCACACGGCGCCGACCTCGTCTGCTGGATATTTGATGTAGTGTAGTCAAGCCGTTCTTTTACTTGATGATTATAGGTTAAAAAGAGTTAGCTTACAACCCAAACAGCTGCTTGATTCGCCACAACTACCCTAGTGAAAAAGCAATTTTGCTATACAATTGTGCAGTCCTGCCAGCCTTAACTGAAGCCTAATCGCTTCTCCCGGTTTTGGATTCAGACTCCAAAAATCATGACCTGGTATCAGCATACAAACCAATTGGCGAATTACACCACCATGCGTGACAACCAAAACAGAGGGCGGTGCAGCATTCAACTCTATTGGCTGAACCTCCAAAGCAATGCGCCACGCAAACAGAGAGTCGAGGAATTCACGCAGACGATTCACAAAATGGACCCAAGACTCTCCTCCAGGCGGGGTGATTCGTTGTGGCTCATCAATCCAAGCACGATACAACGCCACATCCTTAAGCATGTCATACGTTTTTCCATCCCACTCGCCAAAGTGAAGTTCTCGCAGACGTGGTTCCATCATGGGAGGCATAGCAGATAGGAAACGTTCAGTCGTCAATGCTGACCCCGGCAAAATGATCTGCAAGGTCTGGCGACATCGCATCAAGTCACTGCAATAGATTTGAGCAAAGGACTGGCCCTGCAATTTTTCCCGTAAAGGCTTTAATTCCTGCTCTGCTCCAGACAGCAAACTCAAATCGGCATGTCCCAGATATCGACGTTCCTTATTCCATAAGGTTGTGCCATGACGAACTAACACGAGCTCCATGTCCCACTGCAGATCTTCTTTAGCATCATTCGGCTCTCTTACCTGTTGTGAGTTCGGACTTAGTGCACGTTCTCGCACTCTTTTCCCTTCTGTATTTTGTTTCAAAATAATGTCACTCCTCACCGCATCCATCCCAAGGCAAAACACCCCGCAACTCCCAACAAACACAACCCTACAAACATAGTGGATACGGCGAACATCAGCCGGATTGTATGCCGGATATCCTTCGACTCCAGTGGTCGTATCTCTTCGCCCATATATGCCCGAAAGGAGCGTACGCCGTGATACACGTTATAGCCACCGAGACGAATCCCCAAGGCACCTGCCACTGCTGATTCGGGGAAGCCGCTGTTCGGGCTTGGGTGCAGACGGGCATCCTGCTTGACTGTGCGCCAGCTTCTTGCAGCATCCAGCCGATACAACCACGCCGCTATCACAAGCATAACTGCTGTCAGGCGAGCCGGAATGTAGTTAGCTACATCATCCAGACGTGCCGAGGCCCAGCCTAAATGCAGATACTTTTCATTTTTGTAGCCAACCATCGAATCAAGCGTATTTACAGCTCGATATGCCAGTGCCAAGGGAGCTCCCCCGATCAGGGCATAAAAAAGCGGGGAAATAATGGCGTCCACGATATTTTCAGCGACTGTTTCGACGGTACCGCGTACAATTTCAGGCTCGTCAAGCTGCTGCGTATCCCTCCCGACAATCATGCCTAACTCCCGACGTGCCACAGTCAGGTCATTTGCCTGCAACGCTCGGTATACGGCCATCCCTGCGTCCTTTAGTCCTTTGGAAGCAATTGTGGTTGCAACCAGAACAATTTCTACGACGACAGACAACCATGGGTGAATCCAGGCAAGCACACGCAATAGCCCCCAAGCAAGCCCAAAGGAGCCTCCTGCCACAATGAGTGGAAGCAGTATACCCGCACGTTTCAATCCCCGGTCACTGCGGACCTTACGACGAATCGCTTTTTCCAATGCTGAAATGGCATGTCCCATCCCGATGACTGGATGTGGCAACCATTTCGGATCGCCGATTAGCCTGTCCAGCAGATAGGCTGCCATGATTACCAAGCTAACGATCACGCCGCTCCTCCTCCAACACTTCACTGAGTGCAGACAGCAGCATATTATTGGCTTCGGCGTCCTTGACTGCAATTCGAAAATGGCTCGCCGACAGCCCCGGATACATGGCACAGCTACGTATAAGAATCCCACGTTGTCCAAGCGCCTGCTGAATAGCCGATGAACTCCACGTTCCCGGCGCCCTTGCTAGCACGTAATTGGCTTCGCCGGGAACGACACCGCAGCCCCATTCCGCTAAGGCAGTCAGCAAGCGACTGCGCTCCGTCGCAATTAGTTCCTGTGTGCGGCGCTCATAAGCTTGCCCACTTCTCAGACACGCCTCTCCAGCCAGCAACGCCAATCCATTAACACTCCAGGTCACCTGTTTGGCCGTCATTTGCCGGATATAGTCCGGATGAGCAATCGCATAGCCCAATCGCAAGCCAGGAATGGCATAAAATTTGGTCATCGATCGGATCAAAATCACATGAGGATAGCGATCCAGCACAGGCAATAATGAGACTTGCCGTTCCAGTGGGATAAAATCAATAAAGGCCTCATCCACCACCAGCACGGTACCCGTTCTGCCAGCCGCCTCTGCCAGTTCATATAGCTCCTGCTCACCATATTGCACACCGTTCGGATTATTCGGTTGCCCAAGGAACAATACATCTACCTGCTCCATGAGCTGAAGGATGTCCTCCACGTCTGCCTTCCATTGAAGCGAAGCCTTCCCGTATACCCGGTGGATCTCGGCTCCAAATTTGCCAGCCAGCTCGGCATATTCCGAAAAACACGGCTCCACTGTGCCCACACGCTTGGGAGCCAGGCCCAATAGTAAGAGAGCCATGCTTTCAGCCGCGCCGTTACCGATGCTCAGCGACTCCGGTGGAACGTGCAGCCGCCGTGCCAGCATATTTTTAAAGTGGCGATGCCCAGGGTCAGGATAGCGAATCACCGTGTCCAATGAGCTTTGCAGTGCCTCAAGCACCTCCGGTGGCGGACCAAGCGGATTAATATTTGCACTAAAATCCACAAAATCCGCCGCAGCTCCGCCAAATGTCGCGGCAGCCGTTTCCCTGTCCCCGCCATGACCATAAACCTCTATCATTGCCTCATATCCTTTCCGCCCGTTTTCAATCATTTAGCTCCATTATGAGGCTGCTTTTTGCGTCCCGTCAATGCAAATGAGCTTTTGTACATGGCTCACTTGGGTTACAATAGGGGGAGGCACACATAAAATACACAGTTTGTATATACGGAGGAATGGACATGCTGTTCATCGACAACCAGGGCATACACGATCCAGCCATTAATCTTGCTATTGAGGAATACGCGCTCAAGCATTTACCGCTGGACGACAGCTATCTGCTGTTTTACATTAATCAGCCTTCTATTATTATAGGCAAGCATCAAAACACCATTGAAGAAATCAACGCTGAGTTTGTGAGAGACAATAATATTCAAGTCGTTCGTCGCCTGTCCGGCGGCGGGGCTGTATATCATGATCTCGGTAACTTAAATTTCAGCTTCATTACCAAGGATAACGGGGAGTCCTTTCATAATTTCCTCAAATTTACGCAACCTGTGATTGACGCCCTCCGCCAAATGGGAGTAGAAGCCGAAATGACAGGACGCAACGATCTGCAAGTCGGAGAACGTAAAATTTCAGGAAACGCTCAATTTGCCACACGTGGACGTATGTTCAGCCATGGTACATTGATGTTCAACCTGAATCTGGACAATGTGGCTGCATCACTGCACGCCAATCCCGAGAAATTCAAATCCAAAAGCACAAAATCCGTCCGTAGTCGCGTGGCTAACATCAGCGAACTGATGGACCGTGAGATGACCATAGAACAATTTCGCGAGGAATTGCTGCGATCCATCTTTGGCTCAGAATTGGATCAGGTGCCTCAATATAAGCTCACCGATGCGGATTGGGCTAAAATCCATGAAATTTCCAAAGAACGCTATCAATCGTGGGATTGGAACTACGGTCTATCCCCTGAGAGCAATATCAAACACACACGTAAATTCCCGGTCGGTATTATAGATATCCGCATGGATCTGAAGGAAGGCTACATCCGTGATATTAAAATCTACGGGGATTTCTTCGGTGTAGGTGATGTCGCTGATATTGAAAATATCCTGCGTGGCAAGCGTTATGATGAAGGTGAGGTCCGTCAAGCCTTATCCTCTCTCGATTTGAAGCATTACTTTGGTAATATTGAGCTGGACGACTTTGTTGGACTTGTATTTCTGGAAGACTAAGCGTTACTTTTTTCCATGGTTTCAAGCCAATACTTCAGTGGTTATAAGGGGACAGGCTCTTATGGGCGTCGTCCCTTTTTCAATGCGATATTGTCATTTTGAATATTATAAGATACAATTTTAATATTGCCCCATGATAGAGATAAAGGAGAGAATACCGATATGTATAAATTAATTGCCATTGATATTGATGATACTCTCATTAATGACCAGAAAGAAGTTACTCCAGCGACACAACAGGCATTGGAAGCTGCTGTAGCTAAAGGTGTGGTGGTTACTCTCGCTACTGGACGAGCTTATGCCTCCGCGCACAAAATTGCACGCCAGACGGGGTTGAACGTTCCGATCATTACGTACCAAGGAGCTTTGGTTAAAAACCTGCTGGACGAAAACGTGCTGTATGAGCGTTATGTTCCACTCGTAGCTGCACGTCGTCTGTATGAATTCTGCGTGGAACGCAATCTGCATTTGCAAACGTATATAGATGACAAATTGTACACTCGTGAAGATAATCAAAAAATTAAAGATTACACCGAGCTGAACAACACAGAATATTTTGTAGAGCCTGTGTTCAGTAAAGTTATTGAGCAACCAGCTCCTAAATTGCTGATTATCGACGAGCCGGAAGTGTTGGACGAATTAATTCCCGAACTTCGCGAATTGCTTGGCAGTGAAGTGCATATTACAAAATCCAAGCCTCATTTCCTGGAAATTATGCATCATGAAGGCACCAAGGGCCACGCTCTTGCCTTCCTTGCAAACCATTTTGGCTGTGATCTGTCGGAGACCATTGCGATCGGCGACTCTTGGAATGACCATGAAATGCTGGAATGTGCCGGTCTTGGCATAGCGATGGAGAATGCGATTCCTGATTTAAAAAAGCTGGCTGATTACATTACTCGCAGTAATAACGAAGACGGTGTAAAGCATGCCATCGACAAATTTGTACTCAATGTTGAATAAGCAGAAAGTGACTGTACCCATAATACTTTAATAAAGTATTACAACAACAAAGCCTCCAAACGCCGCATGTTTAGTAATATACGGCAGTTTGGAGGCTTTTTCTATCATATTACATCATATTCTAACAACTTCGAAATATCAGGCAGCAGAGCGTACTTTGCGTCTGTTCACTAGACGGATGATTCCGTTATTCATACACATCAACCCGGTCACAATGAGCAGCACCCCTGCCAGCATCCACCAGCTTACATGTTCACCATATAAAAAAGCACCCAGGCCTACAGCAATCGGTGGTGAAATATAGAGCCATGTGGTCGGAAACAATGGATTCGTACGCGCCATAAGCCAGTAAAATAGTGTTTGCGCAATCATGGAGCCAAACAGGATCAAATAAAACAGAGAGCCCATGGCAGGCAGCAGATTCCATCCCTCAGAATTCCAAGGCTCAGTGAAAGCCGACAGTACTAGCAGCATCCAACCACCATGGAACATTTGAGCTGCATTTAAGGCAATCGGATTCGTATCACGAAATGCATCCATGACTCGCTTGGAATACAGGGCTCCACCCGAATAGCATAGCTCACCCAGCAAAATGGCTATGCAACCTGCCAACCACAGGCCGCTGATTTGAACCGCTAAGCCGGGCAATACCACCAGCACGACCCCGAGAAAGCTGATCATACAGCCCATGAGCGTAATTCTCGTCGTTTTTTGCCGCAGTATTGCAGACTGCATCAGCACAATCATCATCGGTCCGGTGGCTGACAAAATAGCGCCGATCCCCGAGCTGACATATTGCTCTGCCCAATACAGTGTTGAGAATGTGCCGAAGGTCGTTCCCGTCCCAATCAGCAGCATTTCCTTACGCCATAATAACGACCACCGAACCTTTCCCGACAGCCTCATCGCAATAAACAAGATCGCCCCTGCTGCCATAAAACGTGCACCTGCCGATAGAAACGGCGGAAGTCCGGCTTCCACTCCCACTTTGATAGCCAAAAATGTGGTGCCAAAAATAAGACACATAACTGTAAAGGCGATACCAATCATGACACTTCTCTCTCCCTTCTGTTATTCACAAGCATACAAGGAGACAGACAGAACAGATGGGCAACCACAGAACAGTTGTATACGTTTTTGAAGTGCTGTATAGTACAATACACACAAAGGAGCGTGGACAGCATGGGCAAGGTTAACAGCGAATTATTGTTTTCAACAGAAAATAACTCGGCCGATCCGAGCTTAAAGCTGTATGAGCAGGTCGTCCATTACGTAAATGTGCGGATTGAGCGCGGGGACTGGCCAGCAGACGTTAAATTGCCGTCGGTGCGAAGTCTGGCTCAGGAGCTGGGTGTGCATCGGTTAACCGTATTCCGGGCATATCAGGAGTTAAAGCAACAAGGACGCATCTATGTAAAAGATAAATCGGGATATTACGCTCATGCTTCCCATGCAGCAGAATTGGGAATATGTACTGCCTATTCGGAACGATCATCCACAAAGAGGATCTTCCAATCGGAATCCACTTACATGGCAGACGATCCGTCTGTTTCCGTCTGGAGGGGGCTGGATGGACTCACCCAGGTTCATGCCGTGAACGCAGACTTCCAATTTTCCAAGGCCCTGATTGATCCCTCTCTCCTGCCTAACCGATACTGGAGAGAATTAATGATGCAGGTGTTTGAAAAGCATCCAAAAATCGCAGCTACCTATTCTTCTGTACAAGGAGACGCTGAGCTTCGTGATGCCATGGCGCAGCATTTTAGCACAGATAAGCATTTTGCAGTATCAACGGACGAAGTACTGATTACCTCCGGCGCACAGCAAGCCATCGATTTGGTTTCCCGATCTCTGATCCGTACAGGAGACCGTGTATTAATCGAACGTCCGGTCTATGGTCCCGCCATGGAAATATTCCGTAGACAAGGCGCCCGCCTAACTGTAACTGATATACGGCCAGAAGGTTATGATATGGATCAGATTGAATGGTGCCTGAAAACGGAAAAACCGCGTCTCTTTTATGTGAATCCGACCTTTCACAATCCGACCGGCTTTACGATCCCCGATGAGCAGCGCAAACGTCTGCCCGAACTGGCCGAGCGCTACGGCTGTCTTATTGTCGAGGATGACAGCACCTATGATATCAGCTTTGGGCAAAAGCCGCCTTCTCCGATTTTCTCCTATGATATCTCGGGGAGCGTCGTCTATATTCGCAGCTACAGCAAATATGTCGCACCCGGTCTGCGAATCGCAGCCGTAACCTGTAGGCCTCAGCTCATGGACAGTCTACTGAGCGTCAAAGCGCTAGTGGACAACGGATCGCCGCTGCTGAATCAAAAGCTGTTTTTACAATACTTTCAATCCCCACGTATGCAGCAGCATATTAAAAAGCTATGTATTGCGCTCCAGATTCGTAAGGAAACGATGGAGACCAGTCTCCGCGATTCCGGCTGGACATGGACCAGCCCGGCGGGAGGACTCAACCTGTGGCTCCAGCTACCTTCTACGATACAACCTAATGAGCTGCTTGCCAAAAGTATACAAGAGTCCGTTTCCTTTGTCCCAGGCAATGTATTTGATCCCGTCGGTGCAGAGGGTAAAACGCATATACGGTTGTCCTATTCTTACGCCAATGAGCTGCAAATTAAAGAAGGGATCTCCACACTTCTACGCATCAGTCGAACGATGTAAAGGTAAAACCATCGTTATTCTAACGGTAAACTCATACCTGTATGTGCCAAACTGATCCCTTCCAGCAGCCCGTAGTTGTGTGTGATATCCACATCATGGGACATATGTGTAAATACCGTGCTTCCGGGCTTCAGTCTTCCTACAAGTTCCTGAGCCTCCAGCATGTCATATACCGAGCGGGTGGTATACTCCGCTTCCTCATGGTAAAAGCTCGTCCCCAGCACGAGTAAGTTCAGATTATGTAAAGGTAAAATTTCCGCCTCATTCAGTCCAATCGAATCCGAACAGTAGGCCCATGAGAAGCCGTCTTTTTCTAAACGATATGCGTAAGCATATCCATTCTTCCCGTGATTCACACGCCATCCTCGGATGTTCCACCCGCCAAGTTGGACTCCCTGATCTACTGGAATAAGATCCAGGTTTCCAGGAAGCCAGGAAAATTGACGTAAGATCGTGTCGATCACTTCCTGTGGAGCGAACAAGCGCCCTCTATTACCGGTCCAGCGACAGGCATCCGCCCATTCTGGCAATCCTCCAATATGATCAAAATGTGCATGTGTCACGAGGATCGTAGGGATAAAACGCAAACTGCGCAATTCTAACTGTCTACGCCAGTCGGGGCCACAATCAATCATAAAATCCTCTGTCTCGCTTTCGATCAGCACAGACGATCTCAACCTTACATTCGTTCCTATCGTGCGGGCCTCTGTGCACACAAGACAATCACAATATACACGCGGAACCCCCATTGCATCCCCTGTGCCAAGAAAAATAAGCCGATTCATGATTTAACTCCTATCTATCTGGGTGTTTTTACTCCTATTATAACGAACATATCAAGCCTGCGTAAATCACCCCAGCGACCAACGACAAAAGGAGCATGTCCAAAGCCGTAAAACAGGCCAGACACCCCCCTTATATGTGATCTTTTTATTTTCAAATGATAATAGGCATGGGGTCTTCCTTCAGGCGATTTTCCACCATCCAGCTAGACTCTTCATTATATAGATAGGCCCGATGCACCAACACTCGCACCTGCTGACCAGGTTCCAGTGTAGACTTTTCCAATGAACGGTATGTCATGAGACGCTGATCCCCGACCTGGACTTCAACCATCCATTCACTCCCACGAAAATGTAAATGCTTCACAATGCCTTCCTCGGTTGCCGACAGGAGCGCAAATTCCTCACTCGGTCCGACATCAATGTACTCCGGACGAATCAAGGCACGTGTTCCCACTCCGGCAGCTTCCTCAAAGCCCTTGAGACTACTCGCCTGTTCAATCACCGTGGATTCCCCAATAAAGGAAGCTACAAACGGAGTCCCCGGTTTTTTATAAATATCCCAAGGCGTTCCCTTCTGCTCCAGCCGTCCTTGATTAATCACCATAATCTCATCCGCTACTTCAATCGCCTCGTCCTGATCATGGGTGACGAAAATGGAGGTAATACCTACCCGCTCAATCAACTCTCGCAACCAGGTGCGCAGCTCCTGACGAATCTTGGCGTCAATAGCCGCAAATGGCTCATCCAGCAGCAGTAGTTGAGGCTCCGGTGCCAAAGCACGCGCAAAAGCAACCCGCTGTCGCTGTCCACCTGACAACTGATGCGGATAACGATGCTCAAAGCCTTTGAGCCCCGTGAGTTCGACCAGCTCAGTGACCCTTTCCTTGATGCGGGCTTTGGAGCTTTTTTTCACTTTCAAACCAAAGGCAATATTGTCGTACACGCTCATATGCTTGAACAAAGCATAGTTTTGAAATACAAATCCGATTCCACGCTCCTGTGGTGTCAGCTCGTTTACCCTTTTTCCGTGAAAGCGGATCTCTCCTGCATCCGGTTGCTCCAGCCCCGCCAAAATGCGAAGAATGGAGGTTTTCCCCCCGCCACTTGGACCGAGCAAACCAATAAGATGACCCGTCTGAATATCAAAAGATACGTCCTTTACCGCATGAAAATTACCGAAATGCTTGTTTAATCCTCTTACTTCCACATGCATATCCGTACACTTCCTTTCCGCTTCTGGACCAGTTCAGGAACAGCAGCAGCCTTGCTTATCGCAAAGCACGCACCTCATTTGAAAACATTCAATTATTCCAATAAACTTACTTTGTTTTTCTTATGTGATACTTTATCAAAGGAAAGTAATTTTCGTCAACTCTATATATTATCTTAAGAATGAAAAGGGTAAAGTAATACATAGAAAGGAGATGGATTTATGTTGCATACTTTTGAATTATCTACGACACGGCGAGATGAAATGCGTGATATTACGCGTGAGGTTGCAGCACTCATCGAAAAAAGCGGGGTGCAGCAAGGAACAGCTCTAATTTATTGCCCACACACGACAGCCGGCATCGCCATTAATGAAAATGCCGACCCAGATGTCAAACATGATGTCATTTTAAGGCTGGATGAGGTTTATCCCTGGGAACATCCTCAATATCGTCATATGGAGGGAAATACGGCGTCCCACCTAAAATCCATTACAACAGGCCCATCACAAACAGTTATCATTCATGATGGAAAGCTGTTGCTTGGACGATGGCAGGGTCTTTATTTTTGTGAATTCGACGGCCCACGCAGACGCCAATACCATGTGAAAATTATGAAGGGCTGACGGAGGCATGCAAAAAAACAGACGATGATGTTCTCCCTCTGGATACATCATCGTCTGTTAAATTCTTAGTCGCTTTCGCAAAGTACCGTAATGATAAGTCACCGTCATGAAGTGCAAACACCCAAAAAAGCGCCCTACATGTTCATGGCTGAAGCGTATGAATGCAGGTACGCTCATAGGTGTCTGCACAGCAGCTTTACATGTGCTAAAGCAGTGGGCCTGATCTCTTCAAATGTTAAACCGTCCTGAATATAAAATGACACAAAGCCATGCATGGATAAAAACAGACTTTTCGGTACTCTTGAGCATTCTTCCTCCGAATGTCCCTGACCATCCAATTCCTGGCGAATCATAGACGCAAATAATTCCACACAACGGTTTTGCTCTGTCCGACAGTATGCAAAAAGCTCTTCATCGTGCATCATGAACATAATTTCGTACTGATATGGATTTTCCAAGCCAAAACGGATATATTCCAGCATCAGGTACTCCAATCTGCTCAAGCCATCATCAGGCGTGACTGTTGCTGCTTGCAGTAGAATCCCACGCAATGTATTGAAATCTTCAATCACAATGGCGTAGAACAGTTCAGCCTTCTCTTTAAAATGATAGTATAACGAACCATGACTGTAACCCAGATGCTGGCCAATGCTGCGCATTGAAATCGCACGGTAGCCCTTGGTGATAAACAAGTGCCTGGCCGCTTCCAGAATCCGCCCTCTTGACAACTCCTGTTCTACTGCTCTTCTAGCCATATTATTTATTCCCCTTCAATAAAGTAAAGCTGCTCTCCCTCCGACACAAGCGATTGTCCCTGTGTCAAGTCGGTTATCCAGTTGCAGAAGGATTCCGCATCACCAGCCAGCGGCAGACAGGTTAAGGTAACTTTATCCGTAAACATCGTTTCTCCGGTACGGATGCTGCGATTACGTAATTCATTTTCCACTTTGCCCAACCAAGTATAATCCAATTCCACAAAAACTTCACGATGCAGCACACGTGTAATCGCATCCCCTGCCTCGATAGCTGCAACAGCACCATCTGAGTACGCGCGAATTAGTCCGCCTGCTCCCAGCAAAATCCCGCCAAAGTAACGGGTAACCACAATAGCGACATTTTTCAGTTTCTGATTGCGGATGACCTCCAAAATGGGCTTACCCGCCGTCCCGCTCGGTTCTCCGTCATCCGATTGCTTTTGGACTTCGTCTCTTTCCCCAATCATATAGGCCGAACAATTATGGGTAGCATTCCAATGCTCTTTTTTGATGCGCTCTATAAAAGCAACTGCTTCTTCCTCAGTTTGAACAGGCTGAATATGGCCGATAAAACGGGATTTTCGGATTACAATTTCCTTGTTGCCGGCACCGCGTACGGTTCGGTATTGTTCCAACATACACGTATAACCTTCCTTACTTCATTTTACAAGAAAGCAGTTCCCCGCTTCTGGCAGCTGGCGAACTGCTTTCCTGTACTTAATTGATGCTATACACTATAACGCTTCAGACCGAAAGCCTGTTTCGAATCAGAAATTATAGTTCCCTTATTCAGACAATCTCGCTTCAAGCTCAGCTTTTTCTTTTTCGAAGCCCGGTTTGCCGAGCAGCGCAAACATGTTCTTTTTGTAAGCTTCTACGCCCGGTTGATCGAACGGATTTACGCCCAACAGGTAGCCGCTGATACCGCAAGCCTTTTCGAAGAAATAAGCAAGGTAGCCAAAGGAGTAAGGGCTCAAGTCAGGAATATTTACAATCAGGTTTGGTACTTGTCCGTCTGTGTGAGCCAGCAATGTACCTTGGAATGCTTTTTTGTTTACAAAATCCACTGTTTTGCCTGCCAGGAAATTCAGTCCATCCAGATCATCCTCATCTGCTTCGATGGTGATGTGACTAGGTACATTTTCTACTTGGATTACCGTTTCGAAAATGTTACGGCTGCCTTCCTGAATGAATTGTCCCATAGAGTGAAGATCTGTCGAGAAGTCAACAGAAGCTGGATAAATACCTTTATAATCCTTGCCTTCGCTTTCTCCGTACAGCTGTTTCCACCACTCGGATACGAAATGCAAAGACGGCTCATAGTTTACGAGAATTTCAATTGCTTTACCTTTGCGGTACAAAGCGTTACGAACGGCTGCATATTGGTAAGCCTCGTTCTCAGCTACATTCGGGTTGCTGTATTCTTTGGAAGCGTCTGCTGCACCTTGCATCATTTCTTCGATGTTGATGCCTGCTGTAGCAATCGGCAACAAGCCTACTGCTGTCAGCACGGAGTAACGGCCACCCACATCATCAGGAATAATGAAGGATTCATAGCCTTCCTCGTTAGCGAGCTTTTTCAGAGCACCACGTTCTTTATCCGTTGTAGCGTAAATACGTTTGCGCGCTTCTTCTTTACCATATTTTTTCTCCAAAGCCGCACGGAATACGCGGAAAGCGATAGCTGGCTCGGTTGTTGTACCTGATTTGGAGATGACATTCACAGAGAAGTCTTTTCCTTCAATCAGTTCCAACAGATGATTCACATATGTAGAGCTGATGTTGTTGCCTGCAAAATAGATAGCTGGACCCTTGCGTTGGTCTTTAGGCAGCGCATTGTAGAAAGAATGCGACAGCATTTCAATCGCAGCACGTGCTCCAAGGTAAGAACCGCCAATACCGATTACAATCAATACCTCGGAATCGCTTTGAATTTTAGCAGCAGCCTTTTGGATGCGCGCAAATTCTTCTTTATCATAATTGGTAGGCAGGTCAATCCAACCCAAGAAATCGGAACCTACACCTGTTTGATTGTGCAGTTGCTCATGAGCCAACTTGATGGGCTCTGCAAAATAATCAATTTCGTGCTGCCCTACAAAGGAGAGCGCTTTAGTGTAATCAAAAATAACTTTTTTAGACATGTTTGGAACCTCCTGTTTGGTATTACTAAGACCATGAATACGAACATAAGGACTTAGGAATAGGATACTTTAATTTGCTGAGCCTGACAAGCTTGCGTTACCTGTGTGTCCTGTGCCTCGACAGACCCTGCTGTAGATAGGGTAGCATGCCCATGCTACAATGAACTGAGAGCAATCTGTTTCAATATTCAATTCAAGCCGAACTCGCATCTGCATCGGACGGCAACTTCCAACAAGAAAGGTGATTAGCAATGAAAAACATCGGATTTATCGGACTGGGCACGATGGGCGCCCCGATGGCATCCAATCTGCTAAAGCAGGGATTCGGAGTCACAGTTTATAATCGTACCGCTTCGCGCTGCGAGCCCTTGGTAGAGCAAGGCGCACGTGCAGCTTCAACCCCTCGTGAAGCGGCCGAAGGGCAGCACCTGGTCATTACCATGGTCAGCGATGATCAATCAATAGGTGACGTGTATTACGGTCAGGACGGTGTGTTTGCTGGTCTTACGGCTGGTATGACCGTGATGGACAACAGCACAATTTCACCTGAGCTGGTCAAACAATTGGCCGTCGAAGCGGACAAGCTGGGCTGCTCCTTCATTGATGCCCCCGTAACAGGCAGCAAGCCTGCCGCTGTAGATGGAACACTCGTGTTCATGGTCGGCGGTCATGCAGAAGCGATTGCGGCGCAATCAGATGTTTTTGATACCTTGGGCAAAAAGGTGCTCCATATGGGACCAAATGGTAGCGGGGCCGTGGCCAAGCTCGCTCACAATACGATGGTCGGTATAAATAACCTCGCTCTGGCTGAAGGCTTTGCCATCGCAGCTAAATCCGGCATTCCAGCAGACAGCTTCCTAGAATTGGTACAGCTCGGATCGGCAGGTAGCAAGGCCGCTGACCTGAAAGGCCGCAAAATCATCGAGCATGATTTTAGCAACCAATTCTCACTTGCCCTGATGCTCAAGGATTTGAAGCTCGCTGCCTCACTAACAGACAGCCTGTCCATCCCTACGCCTATGTTGTCCATTGCCAAAAGCTTGTTTCAAGCCGGACAAACACAAGGCTATGGCGACGAGGATCTATCTGCTGTTGTAAAGACATACGAAGCATGGATTGGCCGCACCATTGGTGGTCAGCCTCTTGAGTAAGCTGTACTTTTCTTTGTAACCATGCTGCTGTGTGTTTGTATTTATAACACAGCTTTAGGGTAAGAACACTCGGCTTGTAGCTTGAGTGCTCTTACCCTTTTCAGCTCATTATTCCGGATAAGAACAGCAATAATCCGTTACACTTCGTACTTCCAGCTTGAAGGAAGACTTCGCAGGTACATGGAAGGTCGATGTGCCATGTATCTCCAGCCATTCCTCAGTACCTGGAAGCATCACTCTCAGGTCCCCTGCCAAAATCTCCATAATCTCACGGGAATCCGTACCGAACTCGTATGTTCCCGGCAACATAATCCCCAGTGTTACCTTACTACCATCACCTAGGATAACTGTGCGGCTTGTAACCTGACCATCGTAATAAACATTTGCTTTTTTAACTACGCTTACTCCATCGAACTGTGTCATTCGTTATCCCCTCATCTGCTCTCAATGGTGAATGAATATGGTGCATCATAACATAATTTGGATTCCAGCTTCAGTATGAAAATACACACTGTATCTGCGTACTCTATCCACTGATAATTCAAAGACATTTTATCGCAAAAAACAAATGTATGAAACAAACAGCCGTAAGCCTTACTCAGGTTACGACTGTTTGTGATACATGGATTGCCACAGCAGGTAAGTCGTTTGCCAGCAATACACGATCATTGCTTTATGGACAAACTCTTCCTAATTGCTGATGCTCCAATGTTTTATTTCAACAAAGCTTTGACACGGCTAACAACATTCTCTACTGTAAAGCCGTATTCCTTAATTACACGGTCACCAGGTGCGGATGCGCCAAATGTGCTGATACCGAGAATGTCGCCTTGGTCGCCAACATATTTTTCCCATCCCAGTGGATACGCCATTTCTACAGCCAAACGAGCTTTAACTTCAGGCAGCAGAACGGAATCTTTGTAAGCTTTGTCTTGTTTTTCGAACAGATCCCAGCTTGGGAAGCTGATAACGCGTACTTGAATACCTTCTTCTGCCAGTGCTTCCTGTGCTTTAACAGCCAGTTGTACTTCGGAGCCTGTAGCCAGAATTTGAGCAACCGGTTTGCCGTCTGCTGCATCTGCAACCACATAAGCACCGCGTTTGATACCTTCGCGTGCATGCTCAGCAGTAGCAGCCAGGATTGGCAGGTTTTGACGAGTCAATACCAGTGCAACCGGGTTTTTCTTGTTTTCCAGCGTGTAAGCCCAAGCAGCAGAAGTTTCATTACCATCAGCCGGACGAATGACTGTTAGGTTCGGGATAATACGCAGAGAAGCCAATTGTTCGATCGGCTCATGAGTCGGACCATCTTCACCAACAGCAATACTGTCGTGAGTCAGAACGTAGGTTACAGGCAATCCCATCAGAGCTGCCAGACGAACGGCTGGACGCAGATAATCTGTAAATACGAAGAATGTACCGCCGAATACTTTTACGCCTTGGTGCAACGCCATACCGTTCATCGCAGCAGCCATACCGAACTCGCGGATACCGAAGTAAATGTTACGACCAGCGTAGTCTTCTGGCGTAAAGTTCGTCAGGTTGTTCAAGTGTGTCATTGTGGAGCTTTCCAAGTCAGCAGATCCGCCTGTCAGGAAAGGAACGTTTGGAGCCAATCCGTTCAGTGCATTACCAGAAGCTACACGAGTTGAAACCGCTTTGTCTTCTGTAGAGTATTTCGGAAGGTCACGATCCCAACCTTCTGGAAGATCGCCGTTTACAGCAGTTTCAAACTGAGCTGCCAAATCAGGGTGAGCCGCTTTGTATTTCGCAAATTGTTCATCCCATGCTTTGTTAGCTGCGATACCGCGCTCTTTTACTTTAGCAAAGTGCTCGCGAACCTCTTGTGGTACATGGAAATCCTCTTCGTATACCCATTTGTAGAATTCTTTAGTCAGTTTAGCTTCTTCTGATCCCAGCGGGGAACCATGAGTACCACCGTGTCCGCCTTTACCTTGTTTGTTCGGGCTTCCGTAACCAATGACTGTTTTTACTTCAATCAACGTAGGACGTGTCGAATCGGCTTGTGCTTCTTCAATTGCTTTTTGGATCGCTGGAAGATCATTACCATCTTCTACGCGCAACACTTGCCAGTTGTATGCTTCAAAGCGTTTGGCAACACTTTCGGAAGAGGACAGATTAAGCTTGCCATCCAGTGTAATATCATTGGAATCGAACAATACGATCAGCTTACCCAGTTGAAGGCGACCAGCCAGCGAAGCGGCTTCATGCGAAATACCTTCCATTAGATCGCCATCGCCGCAAATAGCATATGTGAAGTGATCCACAACTTTAAAGTCATCTTTATTATATGTTGCACCCAGTTGTGCTTCTGCCATAGCCATACCTACGGACATTGCCAAGCCTTGTCCCAGAGGTCCAGTTGTAGCATCTACACCAGCAGTGTGTCCAAACTCAGGGTGACCCGGTGTAAGGCTGCCCCATTGACGGAATTGCTTCAGCTCTTCCATAGGTAGATCATATCCGCTCAGGTGAAGAAGGCTGTATAGCAACATAGAACCGTGTCCTGCAGACAGTACAAAACGGTCACGGTTCACCCATGTTGGGTGATTTGGGTTATGGTTCATTGTTTTAGCAAAAAGTTGGTAGCCCATTGGCGCGGAGCCCATCGGCATACCAGGGTGTCCCGAATTCGCTTTCTCGATGGCATCAATTGCCAACGTACGGATCGTTGTGATGGACAAATTGTCAATGGTGGAGTTTTCATCCTTTTGAATCGCTTGATTCTGGTCAGTCATGGTTTGCCTCCTCATATTGTATAAAGTATGTCAATTGCATTCCGTCATACTCTCCAATGCTCCCGTCCGATATAGAAACAGGGCTATCGAAGTGAGTGAATCTGCTTGAATGTTTCAATATGACTTATACATTCTTAAGTATTGTACCATTTGCCGTGAAAGTTTGCCAGATCGTTTATAAAGATGATTGTCGAAATGGTCGAATTGTAGTACAGCCCTCATATCAATATACCCGTTATGTATTAACATCATTTAAAAAATAAAGAAATCGCAAAAAAAATTTTATAGGTTCCAGATATAATGCAAATACCTACCCCACACAAAAAAACAAAGCCCATTATGCAATGGGCTTTGTTTAATCTGACATGTAAACTCACAAGTTTTCATGAATTTGAAATTGTTAAGTTCAATTAAAAACGACCGTTTTGTTCTCATGAACCAATATACGATCCTCTGTATGCCACTTCACGGCTCTTGCCAGCACGACCCGTTCAATCGTGCGACCGATCCGTTTTAGCTCATTTACATCATCTCCGTGGCTCACCCGCTGCACGTCCTGCTCAATGATCGGACCACCATCCAATTCCTCGGTTACATAATGCGCAGTAGCACCAATAATTTTCACACCGCGATTATAAGCTTGGGCATACGGCTTGCCACCCACGAATGCAGGTAAAAAGGAATGATGGATATTGATAATCCGGTTGCGGTAATGCTCAATAAACTTAGGCGAAATAATCTGCATATACCGGGCCAAAATGATCACGTCAATCTCTTCGCCAATGACCTCTAGCTGACGACGCTCTGCCTCTGGCTTCGTGTCGGCTGTCACTGGTATATGGTGATACGGAATGCCAAAGGATTCCACATACTCCTTCATATCCGGATGATTACTAACCACCAGTGAAATATCCGCATCCAGGTCCCCTGCCTGCCACTGCCACAGCAATTCTACCAAACAGTGATCTTCTTTGGAAACGAAAATAGCCAATTTTTTCTTGCGGCTGACCGCAGAAATCGTCCACTCCATACGGAATTGCTCGGCAACAGCGACAAAGTCCTGCTCCAATTGCGACTGAGCTGCACTCAAATTAGGCAAATCAAATTCAATCCGCATAAAAAACATACCGCCGGACGGGTCCATTGTATATTGGTCAGATTGGACGATATTGGCCCCATGCTCGTACAAAAAGCGGGACACGGTCGCTACAATACCTGGCCCATCTGGACAAGATACAAGCATGCGCGCACGGTTTTCATGTGTAGATACAGTGCTGTTTGGCTGATGTTTTACGTGAATTTCCATGTGGCTATTAGTCCCCCTTATCTTATACTGTCACAGGCAGATGACTACCGGCAAACCAGGCAATCAACCGTTGATTAATGTGTTCTTCGCTCATCTCTGGAAAGAGTGCTGCTTCCATTATCATGTCATACAGACGCTCCAGCGGCTCACGTGGATCTGCTTTTCTTGCTTTAGCATCATTTTTCAGCAGAGTCCAGGTATCCAGTACAAATTCACGGACATCCACATCCTGTTTTTTGAAAAATGAATGCAACTGTTCCACCTGACTCAAAAACTCATCTCCAAAGCGTTCCTTTACATTTCCGCGAAGCAAGGCAATCTCAACCTCATACATTGGTCGTTGAGTTTTGGCTTCTTTCCCGATCCACGGCGTCTCCAAAATAAACGGACGTCCCTGAAGTGCTTCATGATGTACCACGTTATGAATAGTCTGATAACCAATCCAACCCGATCCAATCGGCGTATGGCGGTCTTTATGAGCGCCAACCGGGTTTTTGCTGTCATTAATGTGAACAACTGCGATGCGATCCAAGCCGACAATACGGTCAAATTGCTCCAGTACACCGTCCAAATCATTGACAATGTCATAACCCGCATCATGAATGTGACAGGTATCCATACAAACCGTTAGACGCTCGTTGCGCTCTACTTTATCTATAATGGAGGCAATTTCCTCAAAGCTACGACCCATTTCTGTGCCCTTGCCTGCCATCGTTTCAAGTGCAATATTGACATCTGTCTCCTTCACACCGTTCAGTACCTCGTTCAAACCATCAGCAATGCGTCCAATTCCGTACTCTGCATCTTTATCTGTAAAAGCCCCCGGATGCAGCACGATATTTTTCACACCAATCGCATGTGTGCGCCGAATTTCCTCCTGTAGAAAACTGACTGCAAGCTCATAGGTATTTTCTTTGTAGGAACCGAGATTGATGATATATGGAGCATGCACCACGATATCTTCCATTCCCTTTTCCGCCATTAGCTGCTTGCCTTCCTCTAAATACATGGACTCCATTGGCTTACGGCGCGTGTTTTGAGGTGCCCCCGTGTATATCATAAACGAGCTGGACCCGTAAGAAGACGCTTCTTTTGTAGCGCTGAGCAGACCCTTGTCCGAGAAGGACACATGAGAACCAATTTTCAGCATGATTTTGATTCATCCCCCTATCCTGTTATGCTTGTCTTATTTTAATTTAATCATTTTAACGTGATTATTGAAATCAAACAACATAGCGTTTATGGCAACTTTTTTAAATGACTCCCTTTATGGAACATACAGACATAGCACACATCAGAGTAGATGTTATTGAAATGTAGGTAGAATAAAGCGTGAATGGATCTTCTTAGCGTACACAGATATGTTCAATATGAAGCTTTTGTATCAAAAAGGGTTATATTTTATAACAGAACTATTTTTTCGAATTGGAAGGAGAACTGACTCCATGAACATCATCGTATGCGGAGGAACTGGATTGGTGGGGAGTGCGCTGGTCAAAAGCTTGCTAGATGACGGATATACGGTGAAAGTCATTACCCGCAAGCCGCTGGTTGGACACGAAGCGAGCCCCCGCTTGCAATATATGAGCTGGAACGAATTAAAACAAAAGCCTGAATTACTAGAAGGTACAGATGCGGTCGTTAATTTAGCAGGTGAGACGCTGAATCAGCGCTGGACGGACAAGTCCAAACAAAGAATTCTTCAATCACGACTGCTTTCCGTTGCCCGGTTGGCTCAAGCGTTGAATGCTCTGCAAAAGAAACCGGAAGTTATCATTCAGGCTTCGGCTGTTGCCGCCTATGGTACCTCCTTGACCGAAACATTTGACGAAAAAAGTCCGCGCCGTTCGGAAGATTTTCTGTCTCAGGTGGTTGAGCAATGGGAGGAAGCTGCCAACGCCTACCCTGCCGATGTCCGTCTAATTAAGTTACGCATCAGCCTTGTGCTGGATAGAAAAAAAGGAGCATTCCCACTCATGAAGATGCCTTACGTCTTCGGATTCGGTGGAAAAATAGGTAGCGGCCATCAATGGATGAGTTGGATTCATATTGCCGATATCGTTCGTCTGATCTCGTATTGCATTCATACACCAGAGATTTCCGGGGCAGTGAACGCTTCATCACCACATCCTATGACGAACGGCCAATTTGGGAAAACAGTAGCTAAGGTATATCGTCGTCCACACTGGTTTCCCGTTCCTGGCTTTCTAGTTCAAAAGCTATTGGGTGAGATGAGCACGCTTGTATTAGACGGTCAAAAAGTAATACCGCGTAAAGCGCTGGAGCACGGATTTAAGTTTAAGTATTCTTCACTGAAGGAGGCGCTAGAGGAACTTCATTCTCCTTACAAGCAGCGTTGAATTAAAAAAAATGAACTCTATGGAGAATAGATAGTATTTTTGTATCTCTACTAGCTTAGGGTTCATTTTTGATTTAGACATAATCTATCAATTAAACTTGAGATCTTTGAGTTGCCTTGCTTCAGGCCTATGAATAATCTTCTATTTATAAAAAAGAAGCCCAGAATATAACAGGCCTCTTCTTAACATATATCCATTTAACGTTTACTCAAGATGCATTAGAGGATTTAAAAGAGTCCAATCGATAAGTATAAGAGACTCCAGCGATTTTAAAAGTGTCTCCATCCTGCATGGTATACTCCTTATAAGGCACCATAGGCTCTCCATTCAGCACAGTTCCGTTCGTCGAGGATAAATCCTTTACAATGTGGCTTTGCCCTCCTGTAGCTATACAAATCTCAATATGAGAACGGGAAACTCCATCCATATGCTCTACAAACTGGACCAATTGCGGATCTCTACCGATGATAAAGCTGCCTCCAATGAATTGGTCTGGCTGCAACCGTATGCGCTCGGTTTCTCCACTCCCAGGTAACTTACGATCCAAGCAAGCAATCGGCGAGTGCTGAACAGCTGGACTCTGTATGTCTTGATCTGGACGAAGCAGCACGGTTTCCTGCTTGGATACCGTATTGAGTAGCTCCGTTACCCCGGACAAGGACTTATAATAAGCCTCGCTGGTATCGCTGTCGTTCAATTCATTTCCCTGCATGGTACCTTTCCTCGAATGCTCGTGCAAGTCATAATTTGTACTTACTTTCCCTCTATCCTCCGTCGTTCGGCTTCCCATGCTTTTAGGTTCTGAGTCTGGAAAAGTCCAACGCCAGCTCTCCTGTCCTTGATCACTTGAATCGGATGATGGCTTGTCTTGATGATGGCGTCCCGCTACAAACCCAGTCAGCTTATCTACCTGATAACGGTCATTTTTTCGTTGTGCTGGAGGAGTAGTTCCTAACCATTCCGAATCCAATACAGGTACTGCTTCACTATAAAAATGAGATGAAGCTCGATTGCGCTCTAATTTCCCCGTCCAGCTTATATAAGCAACAGCGACAAGTACCGAAGTCAGCACAAATGAAATAAGCAAGGACACCGTCTCAGGATGATCCAAATAAATATAACGCCAAACAATGGCCGAAGCGAGCAGACATCCGAGAGCAATGTATGTTTTATATTTTTGTAATTTAGGCTCCGCCTGTTCATCTTCCATTTCGTTGTCGGCTCCTAACTCGACATTCTCCTCTGATTTTGTGGACTGCTTGAGTCGATTGACTCGCTTAAGCTCCTGAATTTCCTGCAGAGTCTCCCGATGTTCTTGCCCGTACGTTCTTCCTCCACGATCTGTATCGTTACCCTGTATGGTATGAGAGGAATGAACAGATGATCTACCTTTATCCTGACCGCCGACGCTCTGTTCACTGGCCGTCATCCCTTGCAACAGTAGTTCCTTCAACGCGCCCAACTCAAATTCACTTCTCTCGCATAGATCGAGTATGCGCTGTATAGATTCTCCCTCAGGGTGAGCCACACGAGTCATCAAGCGAATAACCATCTGCTTAAAATAACTACCTGTTTGTTCCGTATACTGTACACTGCACAAAGGAACATAGGTCAAACTGACGCTTTCCCTTGTACCTAAACCGCTTATAAAAATGTAATCCTCGTGCAAAATAAACTGGCGGATATTTAACATATATTGTGGGCTACGATGAAGAGCATCTACTATTTCAAAAAGAATCCGGTAGAAATCAGAAATCGACACATTCCCACCTTTCCATACTTGGGAAAGCATACGTCGCCCCGAAATATCGTAATGTAACTCGATCTGAAAATCGACTTCTTTGATTCTAAGTTCCAGTAGACCGGGAATCCGATTGCCAGTCATCATTCGGGTCTGTACAGAATTTAAATCATCGGTCTTGAGCCCGCCTTCCTTGTTTAGTATCATAAACGTTCCGCCATTACGAACAAAATCCCTACTTAAACCAAACAATTCATGACCTCCTTACAAATTCTTATTCCCTGAGGTAGCATGATCTCACGAATCGGACACGTCATGACAAGAAGTAAAGATAAGCACTGACCGCTCCCGGAATAACTGCTGTCATAAAAGGAAACCTGAGATGTGCTTCTCTCCCGCTTGTCAGCGCTTTGCCGCTGCGAAACAGGAAAAATCCTCCCAAATTAAACGCCACGCGTCGCAATCTCATGATGGTTTCCCTCCTCCATAGCAAAATCCCTATACCAATAATGCCTGCAAAAAAAATCGAATATAGAGCCGATTGCCATGCAAAAGCAGCTCCTGTCCATGCTCCAATTAAGCCGAACAGCTTTACATCTCCTGCACCAATTGCTCCCATCCAGTACAAAATCAGCATGAATCCAAAGCCGGTGCCAAGACCAGCAATAGCAAATAAAAAACCGTGCCAACCTCCGAACAGAGTATTGAACAGCAAGCCTACCGCTATGCCGGGCAATGTAAGCTTATTAGGTATTTTCATGCTTCGTAAATCTGTCACTAGCGCGATCGCCAGCAGAACTCCGCACACAATATACATCCACGTCAATGCGATCTTCCCCCTTATAACAATGAAAATTAACAGGCCTGCTAAATCATTTTTCATTGTAGTTATCTCTATACATCTATATCTAGCCTATCCATCAGTTGTCTTCTGCACAGAAAACGGAACCTCAATACGTTGGCCATCCTCCGTTTCAATTACAAAGCTCCATTGACCTGGTGTTGTGTTTGTTCCCACAAACCAGTTCCATTCAACAATCCCGTCTGCATCGGCCGAGGTCCAGCCCAAGTGCTGAGCTGTGCTTTCACCTGACTTATAGAGTACAGAAAGGGCAGCATTCGTCCCAGGTTCAACCTTGGCCTTGATCAAATTGTATACACCCTTCACAGCAGGTTCAGGCTTGACGAGCAACTGTATGGAATGCTGCGCATCCTTCTCCCCTGTTGCATCACCTGTACCTGCTCCCTCTCCTGTATCACCAATCCAAAGACGTTCCTCAGCTGCCGCTTGGAGCACAATGTTGCGATACAAAAAGGGAACCTTCATCGGCAGTTCATACGATAGCTCTACTCTAAAATAAGGGTCCTTAGTTTCTGTAAGAGAGGGTACATGTACGCTCGTTATGTGAATACGGTCATACTCCAGAATACTTTTCTCCATAAAAGGCTTTAGCATCGGCTTCAGAACAGGATCAAGTGCAGCCTCCGTCAAGCGTCCCTGTAACTCCTCCAGCGGCTTTTTGCCGCCTTGAATAGCAGTTTCTACCCAATCACCGATTGGAGGTGGCAGTTGGGCAGCGAATTGGCTTGCATATTCACTCACAGATAACTTAGGAAGTTCATCTAGCGGTTTGTGGACTGCATCTATTTTAGCGGACGCCGCCTCCACGGCTAGAGACACTGGGTAGATTTTAGCCGAAACCTGCTTAACTGTTTCTGAAGCAGTAGTCTGCAAAGCTGTGGAGACCAGTGTCATTTGGATCATATAAATGAGAAAGATAATAAAAAACAAAAACAATGGCAGCACCAATGACGCTTCTAAAACAATACTTCCTTGTTCACGCTGCTTCTGTCCACACACCTGTTGTAGATACTGATTAGTAGGAAAAATGCGCTGTTTTCGTGACATAGTACACACTTCCCTTAATACTCTCGCCTTCTTTGGAGGCGGTTCCGAGCATCTTCATTACTCCAGGTAGAAACCACAGCCTCATCCCATTCTTGACCTCACCCTTTGCATACGTCCGTCGCTCAGCGGGATTGACATCTGTATTCAAGCGAATCAAAGCAAGCATACGAGACATTTTTCGTTCATTATTGCTATGAAGCATCAGGAACAATCGCAAATGATCCTTGTAAGTCATTCGAAATTTCAGAAAGTCAGACAAAGGCACATCCCCTTTTTGTGCCAGCATGATCATATCTTCAATCGCCTTCTCTACTCCATATAACAAAGCTGCGGCCAAAACGACCAACGGGTTACCCTTTGAACTGTTTTTGACCAGTCCCTCCATCGTTCGAATGGCAAGCCTCATAGCAAAAATTTCCCCATAGGCAGATGCCAGGTTACCTGTCGGATTATGAAACCCATACAAAATGTACTCAACTTCCTGATTATTCACCTCCAACTGGTCCCCTAAAATCTGTGCAGCATTACCCACATTTCCACCTGATCCAGCCAAATTGCCAAATCGGCTGAAATCCACATGATGGAAGTAAGAAAGCGCATATTCATTCTGGTAAAACTCGTCTCCCAGTTGAGTCAGTAAGTTGGATGCCGCCTCGTATAGACCATCCATACTATCCATGGAATCCCCCGCTGCATCATAGGTGTCATAGGACAAATCAGCGGATACAGATGGACTGGATGAAGACTGATTAAAAGAAATACTTTCATTGTAATACTGCTCCACCACTCGGAATTGCTCAGCACTTTGTTTACCTTTAGAAAGAACCTCAATGATCCGATAAGCTTGCTTGAGCTTGTTTTTCGCCTCTTTTTCCATTTTCTTGCGTTCTTTGTCCGGTCCGCGTCGCGTATCCATTGTTCTAGCCTCACCGTCGAGAACATTGGCGGGTCCCGCCCAAGCATACGTATTTAAGTATTTATCTATCTCCTTGAGCGTTGAAGCAACTTCTTGCTTGAGCATGTCTGCATTCAAAAATGGATCTGTATAGAAAGATAGCGTACGCATCATACTCGTTACTATATTGTTAGCAGCATTTATTGCAGTCCGTTGCTTTTCGATTTCTGCTTCCCATTGCTCAAATTCATTGTTCGGAACCAACAAATCCTCTGCCCTTTGCCGGGCACTTCCTACAGACGGATCGGCGTTAGAGCCTGCTCCGCTTGGGGTGGGGGCTGCGGAAACCTCGTCATAACCTGCATTGGCCGCTCTCTGTTTATATTGGACAATGACTTTGCGCATTTCTTCATTAATTTGCCGAGCTTCATTCAAAGGTTCCTTGGCTTCCAGAAGCAGCTTATCATGCTCCGTTCCAGTCTGAACCATGACCTGTCGCAGGCGATCCAGCGCTATCCTTGCCCTTCTTGCATATTTCTCCATCTGCATGATTTTAACATCGTCTACACTCTTCTTGTTGTCCTCATATACATGCACGTAATGCTTATATTGAGCAGCAATGTCGGCTACAACTTCAAGTGGGTCCCATATATACTGATTAGGCATATATGTCCCACTCTGTTTAATAATCCGTTTACGAACCTCTTCCATATAAGCTCCTGCCTTACGCTGTTTCTCCAGCATGTCATCCAGTTTGGCCTCTCGTCTGTCGTACAGCTTTTGCAGCCGTTTCAGCAAATCTACCGTGTGTGAAGCCTCTTTCATATTTTGAGAGAGCGGCTTTAGCTTTTCTAGCACTTCCATCGTAAAATCGACAGGTGCTTTATACTTCATCTCTTCACGGATTTGCTCGTTAAATATGGCATATTTACCAAGCTCCCTTTCCATTTGCAGTGAACTGGAATCCAGCTTCATATTCATTAGCGGCAGCGTTTCCGCGCGCGCCGTACGCCGTGTACTGTCATTCAGCACTTTGACCATTATTTGTTCTCCGCCACCTTCACCATAAGCAAACAAACCGTATTCCTGCTGTAATGCCGGTTCATAAGCAGACATCACAGACCGAACCGCCGCATGGGTCAGACGTTCAGTCTGTACATGCAGTGCAGCAATTCTCGCATAATCAATAAATACAGCAATAAAACCAAACATGACCGCCAAAATCAGAATGAGGAAAACCGTGACAGCCCCTGATTCCCCGTCCTTTGTATTACGTCCCTTACCAAACACCCGCTTCCTCCTTTCCAGTTACATTCCCGTTACCTACTCCTTACTGACCGTTTTGCCCATATTGCATCAATACTTTCCCTACAATTGCCGGATCTACCTTTTCACCTGAGCCTCTCCCCATAAACTTCGCACCATAATGACGGACCAATTCCACTGTACGAATCCATTCCACAGGTTCCACCACACCCGAGCTCATTTTTCCTTGTAAATCTGTATGATCTAAAAACTGATTCAACAAAGGTACCTCCACGATTTTATTTAGCTCTGTGGTCACCTTACGGTGAATCATACTGTTCTCATATGTCATCTGTCCATGCATGCCCGCAGGCATTCTATTTTCTGCATTGGACAACTTCTGAGCAGGTAACGAGCCTCCTTCATTGCCGCCCGGTACCTGTACAGTTTCCTGATTATTGGCTCCGGCCCAGCCAAACAGGGCGCCTAACATAACATCATCCTTCAAGCGCCAATAGAGAGAATCCCGTTGCCCTTGCGCAAATGCTCCCGTACGTGGGTCCTTAAAGCTGTTATCCCAACTGTAAGCGGCTCTTTCCGAAGCAGTAGAAGCAACCTGCACCAATATAGATTTTTGATATATATACAGGCAAAAAAATAACATTATAAAAATGACCAACAGCAGAATGGGAAAGACGAGGGAAGCCTCCAAGGAGAAGCTCCCGTCCTCTTTTTGTACCAATTTGCGCAGCATTATGAATCCATAAAGTCGTTACTTTTTTTATCTGCCTTTTTCAACAGCCCTTCTACAATTTTCTTAATCTGATCTTTAAAAATAATCGCCACCGCAATCAGAATCGCAATGATCAAGATCATTTCTAACGTCCCCAAACCATCCTCATTCTTGTACAATTTACGAATACTACCTGCTACAATTGTCATCATCATTTTATTCCTCCTACATATTCATCATCATTAAAGCCGGAGCACCCACCAGCACAATGACCGTTAGCAAAATTAGTGCCATCGGGAAGACTAACTTTGAAGAAGCCTGTTCCCCTCTTGTGCGGCTAATTGAAGTCCGCTTGCTCCATAATGTCTGAGATAACTCACGTAAAGCCATTACAAAATCGCTCCCACCACGCCTCATATTCAATAAAACTGTCGTTGTAAATATCGTCACTTCTTGAATACCACAACGTTTGCTCAGATGTTCAAATGCCTGTTGAAAGGAATAGCCACTTTCCCATTCCCCCACTGTCTGCCGCAATTCCCGATACAATGGATGTACCGCATCCGCCCCTTTACGTTCCACGCAATGAAGCAAAGCCCGTTGTACCGTCTCTCCCGCACCAACTAGAAGCATCATTTTACTCAATAATTCAGGCAATTCCATTAAGATTTGCTGATCCCGCTTCTGTACTTTCCCATGTAAATCCTTGACCAGCGCAACTGGCACCAGAATACCGAGCCCCAAGCCAAGCACCAGCCCAGTCGCTTCCCCGCCCATCATAAGCGATATTAAAGCTCCACCAGCAGCCACCATATATCCGTAACCCAACATTTCTGCCAGAAAAAGTATCGTTTTTTCTCCGCTGTGGCGCATACCATACAGCTTCTGTATCGAACGCTGTAGCTTGAACATCAGCAAAGGCAGCCTATGAGTGGCACGTGAAACATGAAGCATGTGTACAAAAGGCACCGAAAGTTTTTGCAGCCGCAGTCCTTCCAGTTTCATATGGCGAAAATGTGCATACTTAGCAGCGTACATTTGGTTCAGCACCACCCAACCTCCCACTTGCAGAACCAGCATGACCAGACAAACCAACATCAACACACCCATCACTCCTTACACCTCAATCTTCATAATGTGGTTGATCCACACGAGACAGCCACCAAGCACCAGAAGACAAAAGGTTGATAAAATCCTACCTGTACCGCTGTATAACGGCATCATGTAGTCTCCCGCTGTCACTGTCATAAACAAAACAAACAAAAAAGGTGCTGCAAACATAACCCTTGATTCAAAGCGCTTCTGCGCAATCATTACACCGATCTCCTGCTGAATTTCCAGCTTCTCCCCAATGACACTTGAAGCCCGTCGTACGACTTCCACCAGATCACCTCCGGTTCGTTTGCAAGCCGCAAATACGTCCGCAAAATTCGTAATATCCTCCATCTGGGCCCGACGAGCCAAATCCTGCAAAGCAGCCTCTACAGGCTGTCCGATTTCAAGGCAGGCTGTAATAATGTTAAATTCAAAAATCAGATCGTGATCTCCATCCGGACTAAGCAACCTCAAATCCTCTACAGCCTCACGAAACCCATTCTCCACCGACCTTCCCGCTGAAAGAGAAGAAGAAAGCGAGTATAAAGCCTGCTTGAATTGAATGCTTAAAGCAGACCTACGTCGTTGCAGCAAAAACTTTCTAAAATAACGAGGCATCACCACAGCTCCAGCAGCACACAGCAACGATAATATCCATTGGTGATAAAATAGATATCCGATCATCGCGAACAACACTCCACTAAAGAGAATGCACATACTTTTTTGTACAGTCGATAAGGTATACACCGTATAATCCGGCAGAGAAGGGACCTCACGTGACACTTGCTTGCCAGTCGCCTTTTCTGTTCTCATACCGATTCTCCTTCTCTGTGCCAGCTTTCCGGCTTGATTCCGGCCATTTGCAGCTTCAATGTATGTTGCAGCCCCACACCACAACGCTCCAGTTCCCCTACGATTTGTCCTTTACTTTCTCCGCGTTCCTGGAAGCGATAAAGGGGATTCAATCTTACCTCACCATTTTCAAAGCCAATCACTTCGCTAATTTCCAGCACCCTTCTGGATTTGTCACGTAGTCGTGACAGATGAACGAATATATCAATGGCCGAGCTGATCTGCTGCCGTACTACTCCAAGCGGAAGCTCTGCTCCTCCGAGTACCATCGTTTCCAGCCGGCTGACCATATCGCGGATATTGTTCGCATGCCCAGTTGACAATGATCCATCGTGTCCTGTGTTCATCGCTTGCAGCATATCCAACGCCTCACTCCCTCTGACCTCACCCACCACGATGCGATTGGGCCGCATACGCAGGGAGGAACGGATCAGATCACGAATCGTGATTTCTCCCTTCCCCTCGGTGTTCGCGTTCCGTGTTTCCATGGAAACCAGGTTGGGGACAGTCACAATTTGCAACTCTGCCGAATCTTCAATCGTAATAATCCGTTCAGACGAAGGGATGAACTGGGATAATGCATTCAGAAAAGTTGTTTTACCAGAACCCGTTCCGCCGCTTATAAAAATGTTGTACTTGCTGCGTACCAAGTCTTTGAGCATAGCGGCGGATTCTGTATTGAGCGCACCTATTCGTATCAAATCATCCATCGTCATGGGACGCTCGGGAAACTTCCGTATAGTCATTGTCGGTCCCTTGAGAGCAACTGGCGGCAGCACAATATTTACACGTGATCCGTCCTTTAATCGGGCATCCACAATGGGAGAAGCCTCATTCACAATTCGGTTCACCCCGGCTACAATTGTCTGGATCAAATCCTCCAGTCGTTCGCGGGATTCGAATTGATCGGACACCTGAATCACCTCACCTGCCCGCTCTACAAAGATTTCCCGATGACTGTTGATCATGATTTCCGTAACGGTCGGGTCATCAATCAATGGCTGGAGCACATCCAACCCACGGAAAGAGTTGAAAATTTTGCGGACAAGTGCATGCTTCTCTCGGGAAGTTAAGCTCGCTAGCTCTACGTCGTGTAAAATTCGCTTTTCGATATGCCGTACTAGATCTGTATCTTTTACTGAGGACGTTACGTCCAGCCCGTTACGAATATCTGCGCGCAATGCCTTAAATTGTTCCTCATTCATGTTCATCATCCCCTTAAGACCAAGCAGCCGTCGACTGTGCAGCGCTCTCCATATCCAGCAGCTCGCGGCACAAATGGCGGATTTCCCGCTGATAAATCGGTGAACTTAGCAGCAGTTCACGATGCTGCATCTGTTTCCATGAAGGTATATAGGGTAACGCACCGTTCAGCTCCATAAAGTCACGAGGTAACGAGTTGATCATAGTTCCCATGTAGCGGTTCACCACAAAGCTGGTTTTGCATATCATGGCTTCAAGCCCCTCAGGCTGCGTAGTTTCTAAAATATCCAGCCATAATCCGCACTTGTGCATACTCATTAAATCGTCAGCGAGCAACCAGATTAGTTTATGACTAGCTTCAAGCACGGCTTGAGCCCGCTCACCATGTTCAGAATCGCTATCTACGATCACTACATCATACTGCCCGCTTTCACCAATCGTTCGAATGAGCTCTTTCGCTTCATCACAAGTCATATCCGTCAATTCCTTGCGATTATAGACAGGTTGAAACGTATCAGCCTGAATTTCAGGACGACGTATACAATAGGAAGCCACAGATAACGAAGTACCCTCATTTCCCTCCGACTTGAGATCATACAGTAGTCTGGACAGTCCTTCTCTTTCTCCTTGTGCTCCGCTAGAACTGTCTGAACCAGTAAACAACGAGCTTGAATCCGCCGTTTCCAGATTCAAATAAAATACCGAATATCCCTCATTCCCCAGTTGCTTGGACAGATTGAGCGCGGCCGTTGTCTTGCCCAATCCGCCTGAAGCTGCCACCATGCCGATAATCATTCCACCTTCCCGACTGTTTACGCTTTTCCGACCATTCGACCTCTGTCTCGCCGTTTCCAAAATAAAACCGACCAGTTCAGATAAAGGCTGATATTTTAATACAGGCTGCCCATATTCGCTTACTTGTTCTCCCTCATGTAATACCAAACAAGGAATATCTGCATCTTCCCGAGCTGTCCATAGACTCAGAAAAGACATTTCACCTACTACCACATCTGGTCTTTTCATTCCGCTGGTTTCCATCATGTATTGATGAAATGCCTCCGGCTGCGAAAAAGCCGTTATTCTGAGCCTTCTGGCGTACTCGCTTCCGTGAACATAATTCAGCAGAGGCTCAATATAATCCCGACCTTCTACGGCCAATACCACTTTTACCGGAACCAATACGCTCATCCCCTTTCCCAACACAACAACGCAAAAAAGCACCGTTCATCCATCCGTAAGTACATACGGTTGGTGAACGGTGCTTCCGTCACGTGCAATCTATTTACTGGTAGAATAGCATAGCACCTATGTTAGAGCAAGTATTTTTTGCGCACGTATTTTCCTAGAATCCTGGTACTAGGAGAAGGCGGGCAAGTCTAGCCCCGCCTCCTATGATCTTCAACTTAGTAGAATTTGTGGTGACGACGATGACAGTCATGATGGCGATGATGGCGATGATGACGACGTTTCCGGCAATGACATTTCTTATCAAAGTCTTCATGTTTCCAGTGATCACGTTTAAATTTTGGTTTAAACTTAATGACAGTCACCTTAATGATTTTCTTAAAAACACGTTTTTTTGGCTTTGGAAAATGACAATCATGTTTACGATGTTTATACATTCAAACTCGCCTCCATTTCTTTGAGATAGAATATACTATGGAAGCAGTGAACAACCGGTAACCAGCATATGACTATTTATGAATGGATTGGGCATTTTAATAATCTGTCTCCAGCTTAATATCCGGATCATAATCCGCCACGATAAGAACATCCATATGACGTGCTTGACGGAGAATCCTCGGCACGACCGCACTCTTCCCCCAACAGCTACTTCGGGAAGACTGCCCCACAATGAGCTGCGTGCCTGAATATCCTTCCACTGGAGCAATCAAAATGTCGGCAATCTCGCGTCGGCTGGAAACAAGCCGAATTTCAAAGGTTCCCCCCAGTCGGTGGGTCAGCAACTTTAGTTGTTCCAGACGAGGGAGTAACCTCTCCGGTATACGCTCACCAACATGAACATAAGTCACAATCCATACAGCCTTTAGGCGAAAGGCGATCCGAAAACCGCGGCGAATCAACCTTTCAGCATTTTCGCTTAGCGTCACGCCTACAAAAATCACTTCCTCCCTGCGCCACGGTCCCCGAAGTGACTCGTGCCGATCCCAGGATTCCAGCCGCTCATCTACATCATCTGCCAATTCCCGCAAAGCAAGTTCACGCAGCGCAATTAGATTACCCAGCTTAAAAAAGTGGCTAAGTGCCTGCTCCACCTTCGCAGGAGCGTAAATTTTGCCCTCACGCATACGTTGCTGTAACGATTTGGGAGCCACATCAACAAGCTGGACTTCATCGGCCAGACGCATCATATGGTCGGGGACAGTCTCTCTCACCCGAATCCCAGTAATTTGTTCTACTGCGTCATTCAAGCTCTCCAGATGCTGCACATTCATTGTGGATATAACAGAAATACCTTGTTCCAAAATGGCCAGTACATCCTCATAACGCTTAGATCTCAGACTTCCCGGAACGTTGGTATGCGCCAGCTCGTCAATTAGCACTACCTCAGGATTACGCCTGAGAATGGCTTCAGTGTTCATCTCTTCCAAATGTGCACCATGACGCTCGATAGACTGACGGGGAATCATCTCTAGAGATCCTACCTGGGCTAGTGTTTCTGCTCTTCCGTGCGTTTCCAGCAATCCGATCACCACATCAATCCCGCTTTCCAGCAGATCATTTCCCTCTCTCAGCATGGTGTATGTTTTGCCGACCCCCGGAGCAGCCCCAATATATACTTTGAGCTTGCCCCGCAGAATTTTGGCTTCCTCAGCCTGTACTTCCTCAACGCTCAAACGATGATACGGATCAGTATCTCCTTCCTCCTGTCTCATCGTTGGCAAAATCCGTTCGCCCTCCTGCTCCGCTCGGTCTGCAATCAACAGCAGATCCATATTTTTCATTCGTTTTAAAATTCCGTTCACCAGTGATCCTTTAACTAGCTCCTGCCACAGAGTCTGCCGAGAATGCCCCATAACAATTCGGGTAACATTGTGAGTCACCGCATAATGGATAAGTTGGCGTGGCAGCCTTCTGCGGGAAAAGAGCGGGATTTCTTCAAATGTCGAACCGATCTTATCGGCCAACTGCTCAATGGAACGTTTGAAGGCTGCTGATTCCTTGGACAGCTTGCGCTTCGAGCTGACAAAAGAGACCACCAGCATATCTCCACCCAACCGCTTGGCCACCTGTTCTCCCCTACGTACATAAATGGACCCATTCCAATGATATTGGACAGGCACCAAAATACGCTCTGCTGCTCCTGACGCCCCGTGCAAGCCTAGCTCCTCCCGGTGCCGTTCCAGCGAATCATTCACATCCTCTGCTACTAATCGCAGAGCGAGCTCACGCAATTTACCCAAATTCCCCCGGTGAAACATCTCTGGATTGGGCGTATGCATGTAACCTTTCGCCAGCCGTTCCAGAATCATCTCCGGGGTGGCATCAATTAGACGAATTTCATCCGCCAGCTCCAATGTATCAACCGGAACCGTATATTCCGCTTCAAAGCCAGTCAGCTGATATACCCACTCCGTGATCCCTTCGAGTTCATAAACATTGACCGTCGTAATGACGCTAATTCCCATCTCCAGCAAATACCGAATATCCTCCAGCCTTGTTGGAAACGAGGCGTCTTTTCGGTTATGATGTGCCAAATGATCCACCAGCACCACCTCAGGATTTCGTGCCACCAAAGCTTCCACATTCAGATCCTTTTGCTCCTCGCCATCCTTCATCCAATGAATACTGGGTACTCGCTCTAGGGAACCGACCTGTTCCACGGTCTCACGCCGCTGCAGAGTCGATACTGCACAAATTACAACATCAATCCCTTCATGCTGCAGTGATTGTCCCTCCTGCAGCATATGATACGTTTTGCCCGAGCCACTGACCGCACCAATGTATATTTTGAGTCTGCCTCGATGCAGTTTGTTAATGGAATCCAGTATTTCCTCTGGTGATTTACGTTTGAAGCTCTCCAATTTCGTTCCTCCCCGCAGCGTAACAGCTCGTTCCGAACCCTTTTGTGTGGTTGTAAAGAATGTACTCCCGTGTCCCGGTTAATTCAAGATGACCCAACAAGCTTGCTTCAAAAAAAGCAGCACAATTTAGCATAAGCGTAAAAAAGCGTGCATTCAGGCACTTTATGCCCGTCTGCACGCTATTTTGAGTAATTCATATAGGATCACTTCCTACGAGACTCACTTGCTATTTTCGCCAACGATTCCTCGCTGTTGAAATAACTTTCGCCATACTACACCATGAGACGGGGAAAATAGAAAAGCCAAAAGCAGCAACACACCCGACACACACAGCATACAAGCCGCAATAGAAGCATCCAATACAGTTGCTGTATAAAAGCCTACGATCGAGCTAATGGCTCCAACTCCGACGCTGTATGCAATCATACGGGACAGCTTCTCCGTCAGCAAATAAGCGGTAAGAGGCGGTACAACGAGCATGCCAACCACTAGAATCGCACCCACGCTCTCAAATGACGCCACTGTTGTTAGCGATACGAGACTCATTAGCAGATAATGAAAAAAAACAACCGGAATGCCTAATGAAGCTGCCAATGCAGGATCAAAGGAAGTGACTATAAATTGCTTGAAAAAGCCCCCTACCACGAGCAGATTGATCAAAAACATCGCGCCCGTAATCCACACAGCCCTCGGACCTATATCGAAGCCAACAATCTCTATCGTATTCCACGGGACATAAGCAATTTCCCCATACAAAACGTGGTCCATATCCAGATGGGCATTGGAAGCAAACACGCTGATCAGCAGTACACCGATAGCAAACAATGTCGTAAACACCACGCCAATGGCAGCATCACTTTGCAGACCGCTTTGTTGGAATAGCTGAATCAGATACACGGTTAGAAGCCCCAGCACGGCTGCACCAAACATCATCCACACCGAATCCCTCGATCCACTGATTAGAAAGGCAATGACAATACCAGGTAGTACCGCATGACTGATTGCATCACCAATCATAGCCATTTTCCGAAGCACGAGAAAGCATCCGACGATACTACATCCCCCTGCCACTAACATTCCCGTCAGAATCACATAAAATGAACTCATAGGGCACGCTCCTCCCTTGGCTGTGCTCCGACTCCCTGCTCCAGACTTTTTCTGGCGTTCAACCGAACGATAGCCTTGGAAATCATTCCGCGCTGTGGTGAAAAGATCAGACTTACACCAAATACCACAGTCGCACACAACACGCACAATGGTCCTGTAGGCAGGTTTTGTCCCAGAGAGCTAATAACGGTCCCACCCAGCCCCGCTATAGCACCAAACAAGCCTGAGAGACATACCATAACACCCAGCTTCTCTGTCCAGTATCTTGCCGACACGGCCGGGGTAATTAGCAGAGCAGCCATCATAATGACGCCCACAGCTTGAATACCAGCCACCACCGCAATAACAATCAACAGCATCAATAACTTATCCAGTAGACCTGCCGGAAAACCAAGTCCACGGGCAAAGCCGGGATCAAAGCTAAGCAGCTTAAATTCCTTGAAAAATAATATACATATCCCGATGAGCACCACCGAAATTACCGCCATCGTATAGACATCAGACAACACCATTGCCGCAGCCTGGCCAAATAAAAATTTATCCAACCCACTTTGGTTGCCTGCACCACTATGCTGAATTTCGGTCAACAACATAATGCCGAAGCCAAAAAACACGGACAGCACCGCTGCAATCGCCGAATCGCTTTTAATTCGCGAATACCGGGTTAACGCACTGATGGCAAAGGTAGCAACAATCCCTGCAATGGCTGCCCCAATCATAAATCCAAATATGGATTTTGTGCCTGTTATCATAAATGCCACACATACCCCTGGCAAAGCCGCATGGGCCAAAGCATCTCCCATAAGCGATTGCTTACGCAAATACATGAAACTGCCAATCACCCCGCTGCTTAAACCGAGTAAAATGCATCCTAACAGAATCCACTGCATGTTCGGGTCTGTCAAAAGCGCCACCAAGCTTGTCATACTGCTCACCTCACTCCGAGTATCGTGCCGGATTCCGAGCCTGTTTTGAGTATACTCAGACGTCCACCATACGTACGTTGCAGATTTCCCTCGGTAAAAATATCTGCGGTCTCTCCAAACGCCATCAGATGCCCGTTCAACAGCATAACCTGGTCAAAATAATCCGTAACTGTAGATAAATCATGATGGACGACAAGCACTGTTTTCCCCTGCTGTTTTAGATCGTTAAGTAATGAAATAATAGCTTTTTCTGTTGCAGCGTCCACACCGACAAACGGTTCATCCATAAAATAAAGCTGAGCGTCCTGCGCAAGTGCTCTCGCCAAAAAAACACGTTGCTGCTGCCCGCCTGACAATTGACTAATCTGCCGGTCTGCAAATTTGCTCATTCCAACCTTGTCCAAACTCTCCATCGCAGCCTGACGATCTGCTGCTCCCGGACGCTTAAACCAGCCCAGTCTGCCGTACCGTCCCATCATAACCACATCCAGGGCATTCGTCGGAAAATCCCAATCCACCGACTCCCGCTGCGGTACATATCCAACCTTGAGTAGCTGTTGCTTATAGGGCTTGCCGTATACCAGCACCTCACCCCTGAGCTTTGGAATTAGCCCAAGCACAGCCTTGATCAGTGTAGATTTGCCAGCTCCATTGGGACCAATAATACCAATCAGCTTGCCTTCCGGCACCTCAAAGGAAACATCGAACAAAACGGGCTTTTTTTGATATGCTACCGATAAATCACGAACAACAAGTGGTGAATGTCCCATGTGTCTACGCCTCCTTATTTAAGAGCTCTAACGATCGTATTCACGTTATGCTTGACCATTCCAATATATGTTCCATCTTCTGTACCCTCTTCACCCATAGCATCCGAATACAGCTCGCCGCCAACCTTTATGGTATGACCTTGCTGAGCTGCACCCTGGATAACGGCATCGATGGCCTTTCTCGGCACACTCGATTCTACAAATATGGCTTTAATTTTATGCTCCACCAGATAATCTCTCAGCTTGGTCACATCTTGTGAGCCTGCCTCTGACTCGGTACTCATACCTTGAAGGCCTCTTACTTGAATCTGGTAAGCGTCTCCGAAATAGCCAAAGGCATCATGTGCTGTGACAAGTACGCGCTGAGCCTTCGGTATACTGGCAATCTGCTCTCTCGTGTAATCGTCCAGTTCTCGTAGCTCAGCGAGATAAGCTTCGGCATTGGCCTTGTAATCCTCCGCATGAGCAGCATCCAGTTCCGACAATTCATCTCTGACCGTTTCTACCGCAGACACCCAGTTTTGTACATCAAACCAGATATGCGGATCATACTCAGACCCCATTTCTGGGCTAGCTGCACGCAATAGATTTTGAGCAATGTTTTTGGACACGGGAATAACGGGCTTTTGCTTGCTGATTTTCTCCAGAATGTCCTGCATTTTTCCTTCCAGATGCAACCCGTTATAAAAAATGATGTCGGCTTTATCCAGCTTACGCATATCTCCCTGAGACGCCTTGTACAAATGTGGGTCAACACCTGACTTCATAATTCCCGTGACCTCCACATGATCACCGCCGACCTTCCCGACAATGTCAGAGATCATACCGATGGTAGTTGTAGCCTTTATTTTTTGCCCAGCCTCCTTCGCAGCTCCCTGCTCTGTCTTCTTGGCATCTGTACATGCCGTCGCTAGGACTAGAACCAGAGACAACACTCCAACCGTCGCTACCCATTGCGGCAAAGCCTTCTTAAACTGCTTGTTCATGTTTTAAAATCCTCCTCTTAATATTTGTTTTGGGACAAACTATTTCCTTGAGACAATTATTTTTTAACTACGCTATATTTTAGAGTATACACTAAAGTTTTTACCTAAGGAAACATTTTTGAGATATAAATCTTAACTATTCTTTTATATCGTTCGATTTTGGCTCTCCGAATGTGTAATATATAGAAGATATCCAGTCGCTATACCAAAGAAACCATACAAAGAAGGTGCAGGTCATGGACCCAACAGGATACAGCCCTTATCGGAACAAACGTCGGCAAATACAGTTACGAAAAATAATGCTCATATTTATGCTGGTATGTTGTCTGCTTACCCTAACTTCCTGTGCTCGGGGTGACATTCATGTAGATGTTCATCTGGATCAAAGTGTAGATATGGATGCAACGTTCAGCGTAAACAACCAGACACTGATGATGTTGGACAATCCGGGGCTGCTCGATCGATTAATTCAACGTATACAAAGCAACAATGTAGACGTACAGCCGCTATCGGAGCAGGGGAGAAAGGGTTATCAAATAAAGGGGCATTATCAAGGGGATTGGAGTACAAACCAAAAAAATCCCGATCAGGGTTCAAATCTGCCTGAGGGATTAGAAATAAATCGCGCAGTGAGCCAGCATTTTTTCACAACCAATATGGATCTTACGCTTAAGCTCGATCTACCTCGGATGCTTCCTGAAGAAGCTCGTGGCCTGAGTGATAAATTAGAACAAATGAATGTGTTCGCACGCAAATTACTAGAGCGGCAACTGGATCTTAACTTCAGCCTATCCCTACCCATCCAGCCTGCTTCCAGTAATGCGGACCGTGTGTCGGATGACGGAAAGACACTCTATTGGGACATTGCTCCATTAGAGTCTAACGAGCTAAAATTGTCGGTCAACGTACCCAATGTACGCCATATCGTGTATGTATCGGTTACGGGTCTTCTACTGATCGCAGTAGCTGTAATATTACTGATTCGTAATGATCGCCGCAAAAATAAACACAAAAGAAGCAACTAAAAAAATCGTTTCCTAATTTCTGGTGGGGGGATCTGACATTGATCCTCTTCATCCTTGCCAAACCAACGATATCGGTTACGAGCTACCCAGTTATAGACTGCGTTGCGCACAAAGCGGGGAATCAAGATGAATACATAAGCCAGCGGATATGGAAAACGAAGGCGTTTGGCAATCCGTAAAGCTGCAGTTGACCTTGTATAATACGTACCGTCTTCAATCAGCACGAATGTATCCAGTTGATCTGTAGACAGTCCACCTGCACGTAAAAGTTCTTGTCCTGCCTCGGATTGCAGGGAACCAAAATGGAATATTCCCTTAGGATCACGTTTGATAATGAAGCGGGTTGCTCCCTGACAAAAGTGGCATACCCCATCCACCAATACAATGGAATGTTCGATATGGATATGACTAGACTGGTTCATCAACGTACTTCACCTCCACAGAGAAATCAACGGCATGAAAACGCAACGATTCAATTATAAACAAAAAAACGTCGAAAATATCCGACGCTTGTCTAGAACTGTATAATCCTTACCTGTTCGAAAAACTAGCTCAATGCTTTCTCAAACAGCTGTTTAGCATTAATTTGCTCTAAAAACTCTTCATGGAACTGATCCATACACTTGCAGATAAAATCCTTATGGCATACCGGGCAAGGTGTCGTTAGCAGTCGACTAATATTCGTCAAAGTCCACTCCGGATTACGTTGAGAAAAAACGCGGCACTCCGTTCCATCGGCCAAACTCATTTTAAACTCATAAAGCCCTTCCTTTTCGTTGCTACCAGCCAGCGTGAAATTAACAATATTCGGTCTGTAAGACATCATATCACCCGTATTTTTCAAATTTGTTTCGTACCTGATGACCAGAATCACCTATGACATCTTAATGAATTTTGGCGGTGATGTCAAATGGTCGTACATATCAGCGGATCAAGATTTAGGTGCAAAAGCCGCCGATCCATCGGCGGCCATGTGTGAGATCTTTAAAAAATGCGGTCAAATGACGTTGAGTTCAACATCAATATTACCGCGAGTGGCTTTGGAGTACGGACAAAAATCATGTGCTTGGCGTGCCAAATCTTCCGCCTGAGAACGCTCAATCCCCGGTATCTTTACATCCAGACGCACTGCCAACTGGAAGCCGCCGTCGCTTGGGTCCTTACCGATCGATACGTGGCTGGTGACCTCTACATTGTCCACCTTTACCTTGGCTTTGCGGGCCACATTCGCCAACGCACTCTCATAGCATGCGCCATAGCCTGCCGCAAACAATTGCTCCGGATTCGTAGCATCTCCACCTGCGCCACCCAGTTCCTTCGGTGTGCTCAGCTTATGCTTCAATACCCCGTCTGAAGAAGCCACTGAACCATCTCTTCCACCATGTACCGTTGCTGATGCTGTGTATAAAGCTTCCATGATTTCATCTCTCCTTCTCCATCTTATTTGCATTCCGCAGGAATCCTCATCATGTTAATACATGATTTCCTTCTCGTATGTACTTTAAACGAGCCACGCAAAATGAATCATTTCAAAAGGGATAATAACCCTTTTATTTACCGTTTAGTTCCACTTCTTTTATGTTTACACTATATGTTATAAGCCCCTAACTTGATGAGCCGCCTACACTTAGAAAATTCAAAACGACCAAGCTGCCCCTTGAGAGCAATATGGCTTGGTTTTTTCCATTGTTTAGTTTTAATTAAGATGGCCAATTGCTTCAAAAATACGATAAATTTGCTTAACCACATAAAAGTTGCACTAGACAAAAACTATTGTGGGTGTACAATAGGGATAACGCAATCGCTATGTCACTAATAATATATTTCAATATGAACAAAGAAGGTGAAGCGTATGAAAAATTCAAAGGGCAACTTCGCGGAAATCGCTTCACTATCGGAAGTGAATCGTTCTTTGAGCGTTCCGAAGGATGGCACCTGGTTTCGGAAGTTTCTTGCCTTTGCTGGACCAGGCTATATGGTCGCTGTCGGCTATATGGACCCTGGCAACTGGGCTACAGACATCGCTGGGGGATCAAAATTCGGCTATACACTGCTTAGTGTCATTCTAATCTCCAACCTGATGGCCATTCTGCTGCAAGCCTTATCTGGCAAGCTCGGTATTGCTACAGGTAAAGATTTGGCTCAAATGTGCCGTGATGCTTACAGTCGTCCTGTCGCGATCGGCTTATGGCTTTTATGCGAAATTGCCATTGCAGCCATGGATTTGGCCGAGGTCATCGGTTCAGCCATTGCACTGAAGCTGCTGTTCGGTCTCCCGTTGCTATACGGAGTCATCATTACCGCATTTGATGTTATGCTCATTTTGCTGCTGCAAAATAAAGGTTTCCGGGCATTGGAAACACTCGTCATTGTATTAATGGCCACGATTGCCGGCTGTTTTGGCATTAATCTCATTTTGGCACAACCGGAATGGGGCGGTGTATTGGGTGGCTTTGTACCGGACTCACAAATATTGACGAATCCAAGCATGCTGTATATTGCCATCGGTATTATGGGAGCTACTGTAATGCCACATAACCTGTATCTGCATTCTTCTATTGTACAAACTCGCAAATATGAGCAGACATCAGCAGGTAAACGGGAAGCTATTACATTTGCAACTTGGGATTCCAGTATAGCGCTCATGTTCGCTCTATTCATTAATGCAGCCATCTTGATCGTAGCAGCTGCCGTGTTCCATACAGCAGGAAGAACAGATGTAGCAGAGATTAGTGATGCCTATTATCTGCTTTCGCCATTACTGGGAACCACACTTGCGAGCATACTGTTTGGAGTGGCATTACTCGCCTCAGGTCAAAACTCGACCGTGACAGGTACTTTAGCCGGACAAATCGTGATGGAGGGCTTCTTGAACCTTCGTCTCTCACCTTGGTTGCGTCGTTTGGTGACCCGCCTTATTGCAATTATTCCGGCAGTCATCGTCACTGCGATTGCAGGTGAAAAAGGTGCAGAAGAGCTACTTGTGCTAAGTCAGGTTATTTTATCCATCCAGCTCCCTTTTGCCATCATTCCATTACTGCTCTTTACCAGTGACAAAAAGATTATGGGTGAATTTGCAAATAAAATGTGGCAAAAAGTAATAACCTGGATCGTGACTGCTGTCATCATTATCTTGAATGTAGTCCTCATTATTCAGACAATTACAGGTTGACAGACTGTTTGCAAGTAACCAATAAAAAAAGAGGTATTCCTGGAGTCCAAAATAGCCATGGAATACCTCTTTTTATTCATTTATTTTTCCAATATGCTTAGAATCAACGCTGCATTCTGTTCAACAAAAAACATAATACCTACTGTTTCTTTCGTATATTTACGGCTCTCTGTTTTTGTAAACCTATACATCATTGGATTGTAATGATATAATCCGACTATAATCCTTTACTAAATATTTAGTATAAAACATTTAGCAATAAAGTTATGGAGGAGATATCATCTTGAGTACGACACGTGTAATGGTTCTTGGGCTCTTGCTACAATACGGAGCAATGTCTGGATATGAAATACAACAGAAAATGCAATCAGCACAAACGGATAAATGGGCTTATGTGCAACCAGCTTCCATATATCACGCCTTAAAAAAACTGGACTCAGAAGGTATTGTGCGTTTAGAAACATTGGAACAGACAGGGAATCGGTCTAAAGCTATATATGCTATTACGGAGGCTGGGAAAAGCGAGTTTAGTCGGCTTTTAATCGAATCATTTAAAGAAACTTCTGTTGTGTTTCCAACAGCCCTGTACACAGCTTTGACTTTTATGGATGAGGCTGGCCTCCATGAAATAGAAGAAGCTTTAAGTTTTCAGCATCAAGCCATTGAAAACATTTATAAAGAAATGAAATTAGGTCAGGAACAAAAAGCTGAACTTATGGATATCCCTGTAAACGTCATGTTAATTTTCAAAAATATTTATGATCAATGCGAGCTGCAATTAAAATTTGTTAAGCAAATTAAAGAGGAAATCAGAAGAAACTTATAGGAGGATGTAATGATGAAAATGAGTAAAGGGGTACACAATAAGCAAAAGGCTGCTCTAATCGTTGTCGGATTAGCTGTATTCATTGACATGTTAATCTATGGATTAGTCGTACCCATTTTGCCAAGATACGCAGATTCTCTCGGAGCCACTCAAACCGAAATCGGATTTTTGTTCAGTAGTTATGCAATTGCACTATTTATAGCTACTCCTATTTTTGGTCTGTTAACGGATCGGATTGGGAGAAAGACTCCTCTGTTATGGGGGTTAATTGGACTCATAGCTTCCACTTTAATGTTCGCCATAGCCCACACCTTCTGGCTGCTTGTACTGGCACGTGCTCTTCAAGGGGTCGCAGCCGCAATGACCTGGACAGCAGGGCTCGCTCTGCTGGCTGAGCTATACCCATCTGAAGAACGCGGCAAAGCCATGGGCTTGGCGTTATCTGGGCAAGCCGCTGGAACCCTTCTCGGACCGACAATAGGCGGTTGGTTGTATCAATGGGGAAGTTACCAACTCCCTTTTTACTTTGCCATCGCATTGGCTGTCGTTGATGCTATACTTCGATTAGTACTCCTGCACGATATTCCGGAAGAAAAAAATGAAAAGTACGTATCTCCTTTTTCGTTCATGAAAAATAAAGATTTGCTTTTGGTTATCGGGGTTGTAATTATCGGTGCATCCGTCCCAAGCGTACTTGAGCCAACATTACCGTTACACCTGCAGCACAATTTTAGCGCTAATCCAGGAGTTATTGGACTGTTATTTGCTATTCCCACACTTGCTTATGGCCTGGCAACCCCCTTTATAGGTCAATTCTCCAGCAAGATCGGCTATAAAAATGGAATTCTCCTCGGTCTACTTATGGTATCCATTGCTCTTCCTCTAACTGCACTTCCAGCAATATTATCACTTCAAGCTGTTATTTTAGCTGTTTTAGGAGTTAGCATGGGTATGGTTCTTGCTCCCTGCTTACCTCAACTTGCTGATATTTCTCAACGAAGTGGAATTCATTCTTATGGAATTACTTTTGCTCTCTATAACACGGCATACTCGATTGGTCTAATGATCGGCCCTATTTTGAGCAGTACTCTCACCGATTTAATGAATATTAAATTATCTTACTTAGTCATTGGTATTATTGTATTAATATACATGTTGGTACTCGCTTCAGCCTTAAGGAAAGCCAAAAATTCATCAAACAATATAAAACTAAGTAAATAAGTAAACAACAAATTCATATCACCTATAAGAAATAAAATACTTCCTTTGCAGCTATCCATCCCAGAGCACCCTAACCCATAGAAAAAGGTATCCCTCCAAACTTATCGCTCAGGGATACCTTTTTCGTCCATCTATGACTTAACTGGCTTAACCTTCATTAGCGCTTCAAGTGCGAGATTCAGCTTGAGCACGTTCACACGCGGCTCGCCGAACACCCCGGCGCTGCGGCCTTCTGTCTGCTCCTGCACCAGCGCCTTCAGCTGGTCCTGCCCAATTCCCGTCAAGCCGCTAATACGTGGAATTTGAGCCTGTGCCGCCTGTGGCGAGATGTGCGGGTCCAGACCAGAGCCGGAGTTCGTAATCAGGTCCAATGGAACCTGACTGACGGGTACATCCGGGTTATGCTTCTGCCAATCCGCAATAGACTCCTTGATCCGCTGCACCAATGCCGGGTTCGAGGGTGCGTAGTTACTTGAGCCTGAACCAGCTCCATTATAATCGATACTTGATACCCGACCTTGAAAAAACGCCGGATTGGCAAAGGATTGTCCAATCAGCTCAGAGCCGATCACCCGCCCCCCCGTGTCACGAAGCATACTGCCGTTTGCTTGCTGTGGAAACAGGACTTGCGCCACTCCTGTGCTGACCAGCGGGTATGCCAAACCGCACAATAGGATCATTAGCACAGAAGTTCGCAAAGCCACTCCAATAACCGTGCTTCCTCGCATCTCTTGTCTCTCCGGTTGATTTTCCGGCACTGCCTCCGTCCCTGTACGCTTGTTATGACCTTGTCCGCCAGACCCGGCTTTCTCATGTGCAGCAAACCTGCGTCCAGATAACATCCGATAAAAACCACTCATGTCGCTCACCCTTTCTGCACTAAATCCACAAATGTACCAGCAAATCAATGGCCTTAATGCCGACAAACGGTACCACCATACCGCCCAGACCATAAATCAGTAAATTCCGTCCCAATAGCCGATCCGAGCTCATTGGCTTATACTTTACACCCTTCATTGCCAGCGGAATCAGAAGTGGAATAATGACTGCATTAAAAATAAGCGCCGATAAAATAGCCGATAACGGGGAGCCCAGCCTCATGACGTTTAATGCACCCATTTGCGGAATAGCCAGCATGAACATCGCCGGGATAATGGCAAAATATTTAGCCACATCGTTCGCAATACTGAACGTTGTCAATGCCCCACGTGTCATAAGCAGCTGCTTGCCGATAGCGACCACCTCAATAATTTTGGACGGATCAGAATCCAGGTCCACCATATTAGCAGCTTCCTTGGCCGCGACTGTGCCGCTATTCATGGCTAGACCGACATCTGCCTGGGCCAGCGCAGGGGCATCATTGGTACCATCTCCGGTCATAGCCACCAGCTTACCCTGCTCCTGCTCCCGGCGGATAACCGCAATTTTATCTTCCGGCTTGCTTTCAGCTACAAAGTCGTCCACTCCCGCTTCCCGTGCAATGGTAGCTGCTGTCAGCGGATTATCACCTGTACACATAATCGTGCGGATGCCCATTTCCCGGAGCTGATCAAAGCGCTCCTTCATGCCCGGCTTCACCGTATCCTTCAAATAAATAATGCCGTATATCCGATCATCCAGCGCCACTGCTAGCGGTGTACCTCCTTCTGCGGCTACCTGATTCGCTTTTTCCTCCAGATCGGCCGGAACACTGCCTTTTTGCGATACAATCCACTGCCGGACAGAGTCCACGGCGCCTTTGCGTACTCTTCGTCCATCAGCGAAATCCAGACCACTCATCCGGGTTTCTGCCTTGAACTCGATAAAGGTTCCACCTGCTGCCAAGGATTCATCCAGCGTGTATTCCTGCTTACGCATCAATTCCAGTACCGAGCGTCCCTCAGGCGTCTCATCCTTTAGTGAACTCATCGCCGCCCATTTCGCTAGCTCTGCCTTTTCTATACCATCTACAACCACGAATTCACTCGCCATCCGGTTACCGAAGGTGATGGTACCCGTTTTATCTAGAATCATCGTATTGATGTCCCCGGATGCTTCTACCGCCTTGCCTGACATGGCCAGCACGTTAAACTGGGTAACTCGGTCCATACCAGCAATCCCAATGGCCGACAAAAGCCCGCCAATCGTGGTCGGAATCAGACAGACCAGCAACGAAATCAGCACGGGGACAGGCAAATCAATCTTAAAATGACGGGCTATCGGGGCCAGTGTCACCACCACAATGAGAAAAATAATCGTTAAGCTAATCAGCAATGTATTCAGCGCAATTTCATTTGGCGTTTTTTGCCGCTGTGCACCTTCCACGAGCGAAATCATTTTATCAATAAACGTCTCACCCGGCTCAGTCGTAATCCGCACCTTAATGCGGTCACTGACTACCCGCGTCCCGCCAGTTACCGAGCAAAAATCACCGCCCGATTCCTTAATGACCGGAGCTGATTCTCCCGTAATTGCAGATTCATCCACCGAGGCCAGGCCTTCAATAACCTCACCATCGCTTGGAATCATTTCGCCCTGAGAGACGATTACCAGGTCACCTTTACGCAATGCTGTTGAGCTGACCACCTGAATCTCATTCCCGACGAGCTTATTAGCTTGTGAGTCCTGCTTGGATTTTTTCAAGGAAGCAGCTTGTGCTTTCCCCCGTCCCTCCGCGAGCGCTTCAGCAAAGTTAGCAAAAAGCAGCGTGAACAACAAAATAATAAATACAGCCAAGTTAAAGCCCATTTCCTTGCCGGTTCCAAAATAACCGGGAAGCAGTAGCATGAGCAGTACGACCAATGTACCGATCTCCACGACGAACATGACAGGATTTTTCATCATGATCATCGGATTTAATTTGATAAAGCTATCCTTGACCGCCTGCTTCAAGATGCTTCTATCCAGCATGCGTTTGCGTTGTTCCTTCATGATCAAGCACCCCGTTCATCCATTCTCATTTTCCTTCTATGCTCATTCTTCATCACATGGTCAAAAATTCAGCTACAGGACCCAATACGATCACCGGCAAAAAGGTTAACGCACCAATCAACAGGACCACTCCGATTAGGATGGCTCCAAACAGCTTGTTGTCCGTGCGCAGTGTACCCATCGTCACCGGGGTCGGCGCTTTGGCATTCAACGAAGCCGCCACAGCCAGCAATGCAATCATGGATACATATCGTCCAAAGAACATAACCGCTCCTGTCGTAACGTTCCAAAACACGTTGTTATCCGAAAGACCTTCAAATCCCGAGCCGTTATTTGCCGCAGATGATGCATATTCATAGAGCACCTGAGTCAACCCGTGATATCCGGGGTTAGAGACCGCATCATATCCCCAATGACTCATAAACGCAAGCGCAGTGGGAGCAAGAATAAGAAACGGATGTACCAAAATGGCAATCGCAATCAGCTTCATTTCCTTGCCTTCAATTTTCCTACCCATAAATTCCGGGGTTCTTCCGACCATCAGTCCGCATATAAACACTCCCAGAATCGCATACATCAGCATATTCATCAGCCCGACGCCCTTGCCGCCAAAAATGACGTTTAGCATCATTTCTCCCAAAGCAGCCATACCACCTAGCGGGGTCAATGTATCATGCATATTATTGACCGAACCTGTCGTTGCCGCCGTTGTGACCGCAGTGAATAATGCCGATTGTCCAATGCCGAAACGAACCTCTTTCCCTTCCATGCTTCCCTGAGATGCATCCATACCCAGTGCCTGAATTAACGGATTACCTGTTTTCTCCGACACATACGTTATGGTTAGAAAAATAAGGAACAAGACCATCATCGAGCTGAAAATAATCCAGCCCTGCTTGCGATTACGGGCAAACAATCCAAATGTATACGGCAGCGAAGCCGGCATTACCCACATTGCCAAAATTTCCAGTACGTTCGTCCAAGGATTTGGATTTTCAAAAGGATGCGCAGAATTAGCTCCCGCAAAACCGCCCCCGTTCGTGCCCAAATGCTTGATGGATTCCAATGAGGCAATGGGTCCCATAGCAATCTGCTGCTGTGTACCACTTAAAGTCGTAATATCCGCCGTGGGTTGTAGCGTCTGTGGTACTTTTAATCCCACCAGCACCAGCGTAAGTACAAAAGCAAGCGGCAGGAAAATCCGTATGTTGGCTTTAATAAAATCTTGAAAAAAATTACCCAGCCCTTCACCGCGCCGCGTCAATCCCCTCATAAAAGCCGCAGCAACCGAAAACCCCGAAGCAGCCGAAGTAAACATCATCATCGTGACGAACGCCATCTGTGTCAGATACGTAAGCCCGCTTTCTCCGCTGTAATGTTGGAGATTCGTATTGGTCATAAAGCTGATTACTGTATTAAAGGCCAATGATGCTTCCATATTACTGTTCCCAACCGGATTGCCCGGAAGTATAGCCTGCAAGCGCAATAGCAGGTAGCTGATCCCCACAAGCACCACATTGGTTGCAATGAAACTCATAGCATACGTGGTCCAGCGCATGCTGTCTTGTTTCTTCAAACCTACAGCCTTATAAATCAGCTTTTCCGTTCCACCAAAAATACGATCCGTCCGATTCGGTTCATTCGAGAATACGTGATACATATAGGTGCCCATCGGCTTTACCAAGAGCAACAATATGATGATCACAATCCCAATTTGCAGTAGCTCCATCCTCTATTCCTCCTTAAAATGCCCCTGCATTTGGAACAACAGACCTGATTCAGACCATCCATTGAGTGCACACGTTTGCGAAAATCTGCATCTCTGATGCTGCATTCTTGATCTGCTGTTCCCGCCTGCTCGATCCTATAGTTGACTAGAATTTTTCAGGATTCAGGAGTGCGTAGATTAAATACACGAACACAATAGCCGTAAGTCCTAGCACAACGATCATCCTCTTCGCCCTCCTTTTGAGGTCTGCGCATCACACCAGCGTACAAACAGCAGTATCACTCCATAACTCACAGCCATTACGAGCAGCATGTATAAATCCATCATGTTCATACCCTCCGTATCGCTTTTCAGATTGCCCTTTTGATTCCATCATAAAATCATAAACCAGCTATGTTATAAGTGCTTATCCGTTCAGCAGGAAACCCACCTCTCCGTTCAATGTGTAGATCACATGGTCCGCTCCCAATCCCCGATAAATTCCTTGTGGATTACAGCCGTGCGTAATAACATAGATCAATTCTGATGTTAGTGGCCGACATATTTGCAGGAAACGGCAAGTTAGATTCAAGCTGTTTTCGAACAAATACACACTACCAATTTCTTTTTTAGGAAAATTCCATTTTCCCGCTTGCATCGTATTGATGCGCACAATGTGCTCCACACCCATTTTTTTAAGCTGTCGTTCCTCCTGGGTGCTATTTGTGAGAACTGCAAACGCCAATTTTTTGAACATAAGCAATTTCACAAAACTTCTGCCCGCTTCATTCGGTGCAGTGACAATAATTAACCGACCTTCCATCAGTAGCTCCTCTCCCGGTATAAAAAGACAACAAAAAGAAGCCGAAGGAAAAAGGCTTCCTCCGGCTTCATACATTCCATGATAAAATAAACCATGGCTGCACACGGCGGTTTGTTGCCTCTCCCTGTACGCTTACGAGGTTAGCTGTCGGATTCGGACGTGAGAGTCGCCCTATTTACGGCACTTGGCCGGAAAATTCACCCCATGAGACACACGGCTTGCAAAGCCGTATATACTCGTTGGTTCCCCCGCTTTTGCAACTGCAAAATTCAGCGCTTTAGACAATTCGTTGTTGCTTCATTGTTGTTAATTTGAAATTACGTCTTGAATCATACACCCGTGCAAGGAAGACTGTAAAGCTCAACGGCAAGGCTATAAATCACCCTTTAGAGCATAGAAGATTAAGGATAACGCTTACAACCAACCTATGCTTCTCGTATCTCTCTAAAACTCTGTATTTCACCTCTTTTTGAAAATGAAAGGCATGTCAATATTGGCGTAGGGTATGGTACGGTTGCCCTTTATTTATAAAAAAGAAAGAAAATGCGCTATATGTACTAGATAATTATCGAATGAAGCCTTTTTTATGAGAAGAAACACCTCAATTTGCTCCATTTGAAGTGCGATTTACCGTTTTGAACAAAAGACGATTTTACAATGCACAATGTCTGTAGACTCTTCTGGACTTGCAACCCCTTGTTGAATTGTTCACAATTTAATTGTAGAATATTTAATTAGGAGGGATATCATGAGCGTATATAAATATGATGCACAGACCCTACAAGGGGCACAAATTCCGTTATCCACATACGAAGGGAAAGTTCTTCTTATCGTGAATACTGCCAGCAAATGTGGCTTAACCCCCCAGTACAAGGCGCTACAAGAGCTATATGACCAGTATCATGAACAGGGGCTCGAAATTTTGGGATTTCCCAGCAACCAGTTCGCCAAACAAGAGCCGGGTTCCAGCGAGGAGATCTCCGAGTTTTGCCAACTCAATTACGGAGTGACTTTTCCCATGTTCGCCAAGACAGATGTTAACGGTGATCAGGCACATCCTCTATTTCGCTACCTGACCCACACTGCTCCAGGCGTATTAGGCTCCAAAGCGATCAAATGGAATTTTACTAAATTCTTAATTACACGAGAAGGTAACGTATTTAAGCGTTATGCGCCGCAAACCACTCCAGACAAGCTTGTAGGAGATATTAAGAAGCTTTTGCAGAAAAACTGACAATCTTTATGCATTACAGTTAACGAGCGGTCCGTTGTCCATACGACTGCTTCTGTGACGGGAGGATATGACGAAAAGTATTTAACAAAAAAAGCATCCCTTCACGTAAAACGTGTCAGGATGCTTTTTCAACTGGGTATTGCATATAATGCGGTCGAGAGGACTCGAACCTCCACGGGCGTACGCCCACTACCCCCTCAAGATAGCGTGTCTGCCATTCCACCACGACCGCATGTCATAATGTATTGAGGCAACAGATTTATTATACTCTCTCAGCAACAATTTGTAAACAAGAATATTATAATTATTTTTAATGTAACTTTATATAACATATATAAGCAATAAAATTATTTAATTTGACATAATTGAGTTCGAAGTGTAAATATATATTACATAAATGTTTAAATTATTATTATAAAAATAAGATTTGAGTCAAATAACATCACACAAACATTCACTTCAAGGAGGCGAACCGTCCTGCATAAAGGTAACCGGTTGCTAAACTACGCATTATTGTTGGACCCTTCCCTACCTATTGGTGGTTTCACCCGTTTCTACGGATTGGAGGAGCGTTTCCGCGCTGGACACCTGAACAGTCTACAGGATCTGAAACATTACATGCGAGACGATTGGTATCCTCAAATCACAACCCTTGACGGCATGGCCATTAAAAGTCTGTATGCAGCCATCCAGCAGAATGACGGTTGGCGGATCGCCCTTATTGATAAAATGCTGCACGCCCAACATCCTTCCTTGCAGCATGTAAAAGAGTCGCGACTTTCTGGCCAGCGACTGCTCAAGCTCACCAAGGCTCTCTATCCTTGGCTCGCATTTGACCAACTGGAAGACACACTCACTCAATACAATGCAATTGGCACACTCGCTACTGTCCACACTTGGATTAACTCCCTCCTCGGAAGCGATATAGAACAGACCATTCACGGCTATTTTGCCACAGCGGTATCCTTCTGTATCGAAGATGCCTTTAGACTGCTCAATCCTCCTTATGAGGAAAAAAATCCTCTTATCGATCATATGACCAGCGAGTTGCTTACCACCTGGAAGAAGATTAACAAACCTACGCCAAGCTCATATCAGCGCCATCTTTTCCACAGCCATCGGACCAGCTCCTACATCACTCAGCCACCCTATATGAGCCATAGCAGCCAATTGAATGCATCCAGACCCTTTTCCTCCTCCGTCCTATTTAAACACCTTCCAGCATCCCTCTGATGCGTCGTTTACCAATCTAGCAGTCACAATAAAAATACTCTGCCCTTTTCTCAAGCGGCAGAGTATTTTTATTCATGTATCCCAAATTCACACCAATAACAGACCATAGTCGGATTATTTTCACTTTTTGCACTTAATTAAGTAATCATTTTAACAAAATACCGTATTTAAGATTGTATAAACACGTATAAAAGTGTATCATAGTTTTAGATGGTTAATTCTAACATGTTTACTGATGATTATTATATCACACCAATTATTCCGTAAGAATCCGTAAGGGGCGATTTCTCTTGAACAACAAAATGCCTGTCACCTCCTTCGGGTGGGCCATCAAACAAAGGCTTGTCGAGCTTCGGCTGGATCAGAAAACATTTTGCGAGACACATAATATTCCGCCTTCACGCTTGTCCAATCTGATTCACGGCACCCGCAAAGCACAAAGGTACAGAAAACAAGTTGCTGCAATTCTGAATATCGACGATAACGATTATAAGGAGGCGACACCACACTAAACCGAACAAGCATTTCAGCAACCAATGCGTCGCCATATTATCAGGAAACCAAATAAACCCGTAAACCGAACCCTCAGTTCGTTTTACGGGTTATCACCCAGGCGTTTAGCCATAGATTATTCAAGTTTTGTTTTGTCCTTCTCTCTTTTTTGCTTACGGTACTTCGCAAATTCAACGTATTCTAAAATAAAGTTCTGTTCTTCTGTCTCAAGATCTTCAGCCTGGCAATTCAGTGGCCCCATCACCCCAAAAAAATAAGCAGCCTTCTGCTCCTGAAGCACGCCTTCCCCTGGCTTAATCCCTTTCATCAACCAGTCGAGCGATACATTAAAAAAGTCCGAAATCTGAATCAAATGGGCGGTACCTGGCGTTGTTTTTCCCCTTCTCCAATCACCGAGATTCCCTGAGCTAATTTTAAGCTTTTCACAAAATGCCTTCTTGGTCATTCCTCGATCCTTAATTAAAGCTTCAATCCGCTGATAAATAGTTTGATCTCCCACAACGTTTCCCCTCCGACACTGTAGCTTTTTCTAATTAATTTTCAATTGTACATATTAGAATGTCCTTATCAAATCCCACAGCAAACATTAATCAGTAGTTGAATTGGGCTGGTCTTTCTCTTTACGAAAGCGGGTAAATTCAATATACTCAAGTATAAAATCTCTTTCCGCCTCACTTAGCGATCCCCCCTGGCAATTCAGTTGCCCTGAAGCTCCAAAAAAATAAGGGTCCTGCGACTCCTTCAGCACCTTACTCTGCACGTCTCGACCCAGCATAATCCAATCCAGACTAGCGTCAAAAAAAGAAGCGATTTCTATGAGTTTATTCGTGCCTGGTGTCGTTTTTCCTCTTTTCCAATCTCCAAAGTTCCCTGTACTAATGCCCAACTGCTGGCAAAACGCCTTTTTCGTCATACCTCGTTCCTTAATGAGCTCCTCAATGCGTTGGTAAATAGATTGCATAGAAGTTCCTTCCTCCCTAGCAGGCTCTCCAAATAACGATATCATGTCCCTTGTTCCCTTTTCAAAGATCACGTGTGCCAAAATTACCGAATTATGTATGTTGGTTTTCATTATACCACAATATGCAACAAAAACCGCCTGTTTTCCGAAGAAAGGGCGGTCTTTAAGTCAGTTCGCTTACGCCAATCACGTAGCAGAGTTGTCGATTTTAAGTAAAATCCGCTTCAATTCGTTCAACGTTTCACTTAAGTGCAATAAATCTTCTTCCGGCAGATACACCAGTCTCTCTTGAATTTTATTAGAGAAGGTATGAAACACCTGTTCACAAAAAGCGTCGCCTTCTTCTGTAATGGCTACGTTCACGACTCTACGATCCGAGTCGCACGATTGACGGTCAGCCAACCCATGCTCCACCAGCTTATCCAGAAGAGGAGTCATGTTTGGACGAGAGACATTTAGTTGTTTGGACAAATCGGATACCGTAGACGAACGCACTTCACGCAGAAGCAAGAGTACCTGAAAGTTATTAGGCGACAAATGCAACGGAAAATCAAGCGGACCGTAGGTGAAAAATTTCTTCTTCACAATCGGAAACAAGCCCAAAATATTTTCTGATATATTTCCTAACAGTTGAGTGTCCATATTTTTCACCGTCACTTCATAAGTTTATATATTTATTATTCTATAACATTATGGCGTTATATTATACTATGGAATCATTATTTCATCATAATCATTGTTTAATTGCATCCATGCACAAATAAAAAAAGCCTCTAACGCGAGAGACTTTTCCGTTTATTCCATTGATGCGGTCGAGAGGACTCGAACCTCCACGAGCGTACGCTCACTACCCCCTCAAGATAGCGTGTCTGCCATTCCACCACGACCGCATAACAAAATATAAATGGTGAGCCATGAAGGACTCGAACCTTCGACACCCTGATTAAAAGTCAGGTGCTCTACCAACTGAGCTAATGGCTCATGCTGTTCATCCTAGCTGTCCGCCATTAGATCAGACCTCAGGAATTCCCCTTAAGCATGCAACATGTAGTCTGTAAAGACAACAATGACCCGTAGGGGATTCGAACCCCTGTTACCTCCGTGAAAGGGAGGTGTCTTAACCCCTTGACCAACGGGCCTTATGAATGTACACCAACTTGGCGACAAGAAAGAGTATATCAAATAGAATAGTAAATGGCAATACTTATTTTTAAAATTTTCAAAAAAGCTATTTTATATAATTGTAAAATGCATATTTACTTACATCAACTTATTTATTATCATCTAAACCCTGAAAAATCACGATAAATGATTGCAAAATCACTTACATTTACTTATAATCACTTACGAGATACCGAAATGATTATATATTAGAGGAGCTTTTTATGTATCAGGAAGAACGAATGTTAAAAATCGTTGATTACTTACAGCTTCACAAGCGTATTTCGGTGGATGATATTTGCGAAATTTTTAATGTTTCACGGGATACGGCCCGCCGAGACCTGGTAAAACTTGAGGAGCACCAAAAAATTATTCGTACCCGCGGCGGCGCCCTTCTCCCTAAACTGCATCACGATCCAATTGGAAATTATAACGAAAGACTGCTTACTGTATCTGAGGAGAAGCAAGTGATCGGACAATTGGCTGCCAGTATGGTACGAGATAGGGATCGTATTATATTGGATTCCTCTACCACCGTACAGGCGTGTGCAGAAAGACTGAATGTGCAGGAATGTTCGGTTATCACCAATTCAATCAATCAGGCTGACGTACTATCTGGAAAAGACGGTGTCTCCATTCATCTATTGGGGGGCCGCCTCCAAAAAGAACACCGATATGTATACGGCTCGTCCGTAATCGCCACTTTGTCTCACTATTTTGTAGACAAAGCTTTTATCGGGATTGGAGGCATATCAGCTCACGGACTAAGCCTGATTCATGAAGAGGACGGTATGCTGAAGCATCAGATGATGAAACAGGCAGATCAGGTGATCATCCTTGCGGACCATTCGAAATTCGGAATCAATTTCCCGTATCGTTTTGCTGATTTGTCTGAGGTTAATATCGTGATCACCGATCGCTTACCAGAACCGGCGATGCTGGAAATTTTGCAACACCATGATATCGAAGTTGTTGTCCCCTCATAAACTTGAAGCCAATCGCTCTAACTAGACGCAATATGTATAACAGAGATATCAGAAGACAGGAGCTGGAGAGAAATGAAACTGTTTGCGATTGATATGGATGGAACGCTATTGAACGAGGAAGGAAAAATAAGCAAAGCCAACGCAGAGGCAATCCGCAAGGCACAGCAGCAAGGTGTTCAAGTGACGATTGCCACTGGCAGAGCCGCTTATGATGCCTGGACAAAGCTAGAGGAAGCAGAGCTGGTTACTCCCGTCATCGGGGCAAACGGCGCCACTGTGCACGATGTGCATCGTCGCCAGCTAACCTCTACTCCTATGGGCCGGAGCGAAACATTTGAAGTGCTAAGCTGGCTCGAGGGTAACGACTTCTACTATGAGGTCATGACAGACCGGGCTATTTATTCTCCACAAAAGGGGCATCAGCTACTTGCTGTTGAAATGGACCGCTTGCTGAGCGCCAACCCAGATATTTCGCTGGATACTTTATTACATGCAGCTGAAAAACAATATGAACAGACCGGGCATACCCGCATCGCTTCATATGAGCAGATTCCACTGGATGTAGAGATATATAATGTGCTCTGTTTCTCCTTTGATCACGCCAAATTGGAACGGGGGCGTAAACGTTACCGAGATTTTCAAGGTCTAAACATGGTCATCTCCTCAGATCGCAACTTTGAAGTCGAGCATAAGGATGCGTCTAAAGGTAATGCATTGCTTTATCTCGCGAATTATCTGAACATCCCTATGCAGGAAGCCGTAGCGATCGGTGACAGCTATAACGATATTTCCATGCTGACGATGGCCGGAAGAGGTATTGCCATGGGCAATGCAAATGACGACATTAAGGCTGTCTGCTCCGAAGTTACCCTGACCAATGTGGAAGATGGCGTTGCTAATGCTCTGTTGAACCTCCTCAACACCGTCGAGGCTGACACTGTGAAATAGAAGGGATTAGTTGCGTACTGCGTACAACTCAGGCTAACGCTGCTTCATGCTGTACGCAACATGTCCGTCTTACATATAACAATTCTTAAAAAGCAGATCTAGACGAAAAAGACGCTCGCAAGCATGGTTACCATGCATACGAGCGTCCTTTTCTGTTTGAAATACCAACGGAGAGAGAGGGATTCGAACCCTCGCACCGCTTACGCAGTCTAACCCCTTAGCAGAGGGTCCCCTTATAGCCACTTGGGTATCTCTCCATGGCTCCCCGAACAGGACTCGAACCTGTGACAACTCGATTAACAGTCGAGTGCTCTACCAACTGAGCTATCAGGGAATATTACTGTAGATTATCATACAGTATGGTTAATTTACCATGAATCAGGGGGCCTCGTCAAGTGCCAACAAGCGAAGTTTACCTCCACATTTCCCACAGCGATATCGCTGTGGATTCATTTTACGCTTACGCATATACTCCTGTTGACAGGAAACACACACAAGCTTGTAACGATAAGGCTGAGGCTTTCTTCCCACTCTTCCCGGTAGGGTCTGACAATGCCTGCTTCCTCCTACGCGAGCCAGCCATGCTTTGAAATCAGCATCACGATGCTGGTAGCCCATTCCGCGCAGATGTAGATGATAATGGCACAGCTCATGCTTTATAATTTTTTCCACCTCAGAACGTCCATAAGCTGCGAGTTGATGTGGATTAATTTCAATATGATGACTTTTCATAAAATATCGACCGCCTGTAGAAGACAGGCGCGTATTAAAGGTGGCTTGATGTTGAAACGGCACGCCAAAGCTCTCCAGCGAGATGCGCTCTACCCATTCTTGAAGTTCTTTATTACTCATGGAAGGGTTCATTGAATTGCTCAGAGACTTGGACTCCATCCTTATGGTTTCCCTCCTTTGCTTCATACTGACAAGCATATTATAAAATGACGGCCGAAGTCTAACCCTGGTTCATAAGCACACTTTAGGTATCCACCCCATATGCTAAACATACAGATGTAACGCAGAGGAGGAGATCGGCTTGCCTCAATGGCTCAGCAACCAGCTCATGCGGGCCTTTTACAAGAAGGACCGACGCCAAATTAAACTGTTGAACGATTGTTGGTTTTTTTATCATAAAGCACCTGGTATAGAATTTGACGCCAACAACGGGTAGAAGCAGAAAAGTTCCAGAAATGAAAAACCGGAGTCTCCAATATGATTCGGAGATTCCGGCTTTTTTTACTCTCACAAAAGGTTATACAGGTTTATTTAAAGCACTATGCCTGTGACTGCGCATCTGCGGGAGGTTTCATAGTCAGACCTACCCTGCCTTTTTTCAAATCAACATTCAACACCCACACGGTTACGTTATCACCAACAGATACAACATCCATCGGATGCTTAACAAAACCACTGCGCAGCTGTGAAATATGAACCAACCCGTCACTTTTAATACCGATATCCACAAATGCACCGAAATCAATGACATTGCGGACCGTTCCCTGAAGTTCCATACCCGGTGCCAGATCCTCGATCTTCAACACATCCTTGCGGAATACAGGCAATGGCAACTCGTCGCGCGGGTCACGACCTGGTCGCTGGAGGCTGTCCAAAATATCCCGCAATGTTGGTACACCAACTTCCAGCTTCGCAGCCAGCTGATCAATATTAGACACATTCAGCGCTTCTGTTGCAACTTTCGAACCCAGATCATGGGCACTGATACCTAGCTCCGCCAACAGACGGTCTACGACAGCATACGATTCAGGGTGAATCGGTGTGCGATCCAGTGGATTTTCTCCACCCGGTATACGGATAAAGCCAACGGATTGCTCGTAGGTTTTTGCGCCAAGACGCGGCACCTTCTGCAACTGACGACGGTTGCTGAATTTACCGTTTTCCTCACGATACTTAACGATGTTTTTAGCAATAGTAGCGTTGATCCCTGCTACGTAGGACAACAGCGCCGAGGAAGCCGTGTTCACATCCACACCGACGTGGTTAACAGCGGATTCCACAACGTCCTTCAAGCTCTCATCCAGATGTTTCTGCGACACATCATGCTGGTATTGACCTACACCAATGGCCTTCGGCTCAATCTTGACCAGCTCAGCCAGCGGGTCCTGCACACGACGCGCGATGGACGCCGCACTGCGCTCAGCTACGTCCAAATCAGGAAATTCTTCCTGTGCCAGCTTGGAGGCAGAGTATACGCTCGCACCTGCCTCATTGACGATCAGATACGCGAGGCTGTTGTCACCAATATCCGCGATGACTTCGGCTACGAATTGCTCTGTCTCGCGTGAGGCGGTTCCGTTACCAATGACAATCAACTCGATGCCATATTTGGCAATCAGCTGCTTGAACGTTTCGGCAGCCTCACGTTTCTTGTTGTTCGGCGGTGTTGGATATGTCACAGCCACTTCCAGCAGCTTGCCTGTGTCATCGACAACTGCCAGCTTGCAGCCTGTCCGATAGGCCGGATCGACTCCAAGCACACGACGCCCCTTGATCGGAGCCTGTAGCAACAGGCTGCGCAAATTGCCTGCAAAGATAGTGATGGCCTGCTGTTCACCCTTCTCTGTCATTTCAGCGCGCACTTCACGTTCGATAGATGGCGCGATAAGTCTTTTATACGCATCCTCAATGACACTGCGTAGCAGGTCTTCCACCACAGACGATCCTTTAATCACTTGGCCAGCCACATAATTGTAGATGGAATCTGGTGCTACCTCCAGACCAACCTTAAGAATGCCTTCCCGCTCCCCGCGATTAATCGCCAGAATACGGTGAGGCGGCATTTTTTTAGCCAGCTCACGATAGCTATAGTAATTCTCATACACAGACTCTTGCTCGGTATCCTTCGCTTCAGAGGTCAGCATCCCATGATCCAGCGTGTATCGGCGCACCCATTGGCGAATAGCCGCATCATCAGCTATATTTTCGGCCAAAATATCCATAGCTCCTTGGATAGCTGCCTCAGGGGTTTCGACTCCCAGCTCAGCATTCACATAGGATTCAGCTTCTTTCAAAACATCACCCTGCTTCGGCTGCCCCCAAATCCAGATGGATAGCGGCTCCAACCCCCGTTCCTTTGCCACACTGGCGCGAGTCTTGCGCTTTTGCCGATATGGACGGTATAGATCTTCCACTTCCTGAAGTTTAACCGCAGAGGTGATAGCAGCCTGCAGCTCTTCAGTCAGCTTGCCCTGTTCATCAATAATGCGGATGACCTCTACCTTACGATCCTCCAGATTACGTAAATACAGCACACGATCTTCAATTTCACGCAGCTGATTTTCATCCAGCTCTCCTGTCATTTCCTTACGATAACGCGCGATAAAAGGAATTGTATTTCCTTCATCCAATAAACTGATCGTTGTCCGGATTTGCTTGAGTGCCAGCGACAGCTCTCTCGCCACTTGTTTGACAATCCGTTCTTGGCGTTCTGCTTCGTTCGGCTCCTGCCCAATTTCCGTCTTCATTTCCTCGTTAGACAAACCTATCCCTTCTTCCTCACAGCTCTTGTCATACATCATGTCTTTTATTATCACAAAAAATGATTCAAAGCGCCAGCAGGTGACGTAAAAGCAAGCCCTACCTGTATTTTTCTTCGGACATGCAAAAGGACAGCGCTAGAGCGCTGTCCTTTCCCGTTTCACTCGTCGTTCCATCATACTAAAAATCAATCAAACCGAGACTGATCTGTAGCGAATCGCTCACTTTGCGCATGGTTTCTTCATCCAAATGGGTGATTTTGTCGGTAAGCCTTTGCTTGTCGATCGTCCGGATTTGCTCCAGAAGAACAACAGAATCACGATCAAAGCCATGCGTCGCCGCGTCGATTTCCACGTGTGTAGGCAGCTTTGCCTTCTGAATCTGTGCTGTGATGGCTGCTACGATCACGGTAGGGCTAAACCGGTTGCCGATATCATTTTGAATGATCAGCACAGGTCTGACGCCACCTTGCTCGGAACCGACTACGGGTGAAAGGTCTGCAAAAAAAACGTCGCCGCGCTTTACGATCAATATGGATTACACCCCGCTAACTGTACGGCCCAAGGTGCTGTTTGCATCTTCCTCCGCGTGAAAGGCTTCAGATGCCATGGTCAGGTTAATTTTAGCCATTTCCATGTATCCACGCTGCATAGCTTCACGAATGTAACGTTTTTTACGTTCACCTACATAAAGCTTCATTGCCTGCCTGATAAATTCACTGCGGTTGGAATTCTCCATAGCTACGATCCCGTCCACTTCCTGCAAGAGATGATCTGGCAAACTGATCATTATTCTTTTGGTGTTCTGCAAATTGGCCAACTTCTCTTCCACCCCCAAAACCTTGTCGCCATTGTACCATTATAACGTTATTCCCGGTAATTTATTCAAACGGAATATAAGAGAATGTATATGATATGCGTATATCATCTATGCTGCATTCCATTATAAACTACGCAGTTCGTTTTCGTACAGGCGTTTGATCCCCGAAATACAAGTGTCAGCGGAGCCTAGTGCGTCTTTTGACAGTTATAGCGCTCTTTTCTTTCCTTTGTACATATTTCGGGACGTTCTACGAAAACTCCTGCTTTTATCCGGTAATTTGCGTTATGAAATTAATTCCAGCGGGTTGGAAGAAGCGAGTTCACCCGAACGACAGGAACATGATCTCGCATGTAAACACGCGGTACCCTGTCTGCGATCATGCAGATCACCTCGTAGTGGATCGTACCAAGCTTGGATGCCAGCTCATCCGCCGCAATGATTTCGCCGGACTGCTGGCCGATGAGAACAACCTCTTCGCCGGTTTGGATTTCTTCCGCATCCTCTGCGAAAGATTGTAAGGATACCATACACTGGTCCATGCAGATCGTACCGAGTACAGGGACGCGACGACCGCGTATCAACACTTCGACCTTCCCACTTAGCATGCGGGAGTATCCATCCGCATAACCAATTGGCAGTGTGCCGATCCGCTCTTCACTAGAGGTCACATACCGGGTGCCGTAGCTAACCCCCCAGCCGGGAGGAAGCGTCTTGGTATAAACCACCGCCGTCTTTAATGACAATACAGGCAACAGTTCAATGACTTGCCGGTTAACCTCATCAGACGGATACAGACCGTATATACTGATGCCAATCCGCACCATATTGGGGGAAAGGGAAGGGGTATCAATGGTGGCCGCGCTGTTGCCCGTATGTATAATGGGAATAGAAATACCTTGTTCCCTTAGCGCATCCGCCACGCCCCGAAACCGATCATATTGTAGCAGTGTATAGCTTTTATCTTCTTCATCCGCACGGGCAAAATGGGTGTACATGCCTTCCAGCAGCACCTGCTCTAATTCGTGAACCTGCCAGACAAAAGCCAAAGCTGCTTCTCCAGGCAGCAAACCGAGTCTTCCCATACCGCTGTCTATTTTGATGTGCACCTTCAACTTGCGTTCGCTTCCTTGGCGATCCAATCTGCGGATACCCTCCAGCACTTCCTCACTAAACACAGTCAATGAGATATCATGCTCCCAAGCTGTTTGGACAGCTTCAGGTGAGGTATAGCCGAGTACAAGGATCGGCAGTCCAACCCCCGCATGACGAAGCTCCAGAGCCTCATCCAGAAAAGCGACGCTCAAATAATCCGCACCAAGGCGTTCCATTTCCTTTGAAATTTCTACGGCACCGTGACCGTAGGCATTAGCCTTGACACAGACCAGCATCAGCTTATCCGCAGGCAATGCCTTGCGAAAGGCCTCATAGTTGGCGCCAAGGTGATCCAGGTTGATTTCGGCCCGGGTCGATCTGTATTGTGCTTGCAAAATCCAGTCACCTTCTTCAATTGTTAGCCTGTAACGTAACCTTTTACCATTTTGGATATAGCAAAATCCTTGCTTCCAAAGGTTAATGGTAATGTTCAGAGACGTGGCTGTCAATGGCAGGGGGCTCTGCCAGCCTCCTCTACCATCTTTACAATAGAACAAGATATACAAGCGATGCACATCTTAGACTGCGAATGAACAAAAGACGGATACGGGCGGTAGCAGAGCATTTTACACTCTAGACCGTCTGCATCCGTCTATAAAATTTTATTTACCCGATTGTTCCTGTATAGAAGCGGCAATTTTTATCATTTCGCTCACAGGCAAGTCAGCACTGGTGATTCTGAACTCTATTCCATCATTCATCCAGGTCATCGTCTGCTGTTCACTTCCTGTCAGCACGGCAAAACTTCCTCCAATATCAACCAGTTCGCCTGCCGTCAATGCGACCGCCCGATCTTTTGGACGCGCCTCCACAATGGTATAGTTATACGTTCCGCTGTACCGCAGCATCACTGCATGTGTACCATTATCCTCCAGCTCCGGCGTATCCTTGATTTGTACTCCGGCTGGCGTGTAGGACGGTTCAATCAAGCCGAACTCACCCAACACAGCTTCTGCGGCATCCGTTCCCGCTGACGTTCCAGTTGCAGCATCCGCTGTGCCCGGTGTTTGTTGCTGCTCCTCTGCGTTAGCTGCTGCTTGCGACTTGGACGTATCGCCAGTGACAGCTCCGTCGCTCTTCGCTTCACCAGACGGTTGCTGGACATCGCCCCCTACGGTTCCCTGCTCTTGTCCGGCTTCACTGGACGTCACGCCAGTCGTCCCTTCTAACGTACCGGTCGTATCAAGCGGACCGCTGGAATCCACTGCCCCTGAAGATGGCGATCCCTCGTTACCTGCATTCGTTTTTCCGGAAGCCATATTTCGCTCCATATCAAAGGAATCCTTGTCAAACTTCGTATCAAAAGCAAATTGATCGAATTTCAGATCGACAACCACCTTGGCATTCGCATCAGATACTTGTACCTGAGTAGGGGCATAGTTGTTTTTGGATAGCCAAATCTTTTGCCTTACCAGCGCATGGCTGTTGTAGTTCGCGGCCACATCAAACACATACGATTTATCGTCGGTAGCCAACTGACGGGAGGCATCACCGATAATGCTGCGAACCAGCGTTTCATATAAATATACCTGACCCTGATTGTTTGGCCAGTCGCTTTTGAAACGGAAACTCTTGTTCAGGCTGGGGGTCAGTACAAATACACCCTCATCATTACGAAGCACGATTTGCGTAACATCCTTTTTCTCGTTCGTCATGGCAATTCGGTAATAGGACGGCTTGCGATAGGAAATATCCACCTTGTATTCCTGCGGCGTGTCGCCGGTATGCAGCGTCATCAAAGCTGTACCGTGGTAGCTGTTCAGGTCGCTCACCACGTCACTCAAATCTTTAACCACATCGTCTGCGCTCTTCTTGCCGCACCCGGCCAGCAGCAACGTTACACACATGACCATGGCAAGCATCCATGAAATCCGGCGCATGTCATCAACCCCTTCAGCACATGTTTTAAATGAATTAGTACATGTCTATGAAGGACTTGTTCGATTTATGCAGACTGGCATGACAAGCTTGAGCGTATCCTTGTGTAATGCTATAAAATCTTTTGAAGACTGATCATAAATTCATACAGGAAATAAACCGAAAAACCAACCAAAACCACACCGGCACAGATTGTAACCCACTTGATGGCGGTTCTGTTCATGGCTTTTCGTGTTGTCGCTACGAGGGTCATCAAGCCTAAATCATGGATAAGAATACCAAACAAAATACCTAAACCAACAATCAAAAATTGACTTGTATTTGACCGATCAAATGAACTTGCCAGCACAGTCCCAAAAACACTTACCCAGAACACTAAATTCCCTGGTGAAACAGCTACAAGCAGCCCATTTTTATAGGAAGAAAATAATGATTTCGTCTTTTTCTCTCCTTCTAGTGCAATATCATGATCCGCATTTTTAATGCTGTCGTACCCCACGTAGCACAGAAATATGGCTCCAACGAGCCACATGATCACCTGTACAACAGGTAAGGACAGAACAGAGGCCAGACCAAAATATAAACCAATGATTAATAACAAATCGATGGTCATCCCCCCGAGCCCCACAATCCATCCATGCATAAATCCATTCTTTAGCCCTTGCTTCGTCATTTCAACCGTAATGGTACCTACAGGTAGTGCTATGGAGAAACCTAGTAAAACATATGTAATGAACAATGCCATTTCAAAACCCCTTTCAAATGTATAAAAACGTTATTCTATACTATAAAAAATGACAAATCAATAAAATGTTGAAGCCTGTATGAGCTTAAAACACATGAGACTTATTTTGTACAAAATCGGATTCATTGACCAAGTTTGTCCATTGAGTATTGAGGTTCCAGCACTTATCATTGCTTTTGTGATAATAATTCTCATTCGCAAATTTATGAACTATCATATTATACGGAGGTTGCTATGACCAACAAAAAATCTACTCGACAATACACTGCTCTGATCTGTCTATTCTCTCTTATGGGGGCATTGCTGCTAGGATGCGGCGCATCTGATAAGCAGACTGCAAGCAGCAACACAACAGCATCTACAACCTCGAAAGCTGCCACAACTCGTGCCTACACAGACTACAAGGGTCATACAGTAAACATTCCCACGACTCCTGGGCGCATTGCTTACTTCGGAGAAAACTATGGGGATCTATTGGTTTTAGGCGTACAGGCTGTTGGTACATCGACTTCTATGATCGAGGGAAAGATATATGAGAAAAAAGTTCAGAATGTATCGGACCTAGGATTTCCCATTGATTTAGAAAAAACATTGGCTCTACAACCAGACCTAATCATCACCGCCGATACGGATGAAAAACAATACGCAGCGTTAACGATAATTGCACCTACAATTATGTTCGATACCTTCGCTCCACTGAACGATCGTTTGCTACATCTCGGAGACATTGTGAACAAGAAAAAGGCTGCTGAGGACTGGCTTGCCCAATATAAAATCAAGGAAGCAGAGATGTGGACCAAACTTCATGCGCAAGGTGTTAAGTCGGGTGAAACAGCTTCGGTCTTTACCTACTATCCCGGTGACCGTTTGTTCGTCATGGCACGGACAGGCCTGTCACAGATACTATATGAAGAGAATGGTCTCAAGCCTACTCCTCTTATTCAGAAAGCGCTGGATGAGGACAAAGGATTCGTGCAATTATCACAGGAAGTAATCGGACAATACGCTGGAGATCGGATTTTCATACTAAGCACTCCAAGTTCAGAAGCCCAGCAATCCACCGAACAATTAATGAAAAGCAAGCTGTGGCTTCAGCTCCCTGCTGTCAAGCAGGGACATGTGTACATGCAGGACATTGGCAAAACCGAAAGTGATGCATCTACTCGGGAATGGTTGCTGGAGGAATTGCCCAAGCTCATAAAATAAGATTGGAGAAGCCTATCGTCCTTGTTGATAGGCTTCTTTTTTGTTGAACCTAAAGGAGGTATACTTATGCATATATGATAACCATTCTCAGTAAAAGGAGCTTTACACCGTGAATCAGCCTTCGTCGTCTGTAAATTCACCTCCACCCAACACACTGCTTTTTCATTTTAAAGGAATTGTGTTGGTTAGTGAGCCTACCGTTGGACTAATATCTCAATCAAATTCCGATCACTGTCTGCTTATGTTCATCGGCGGGGCTGGTAGGATGGATGTGGGTCAAGAACAATATGTATTCCATTCAGGTCATGGGTATTGGTTAACTCCTGGCGAATCCTATCGCATCGCTCCCTTGGATGGAACTGTTCCTGAATACTACAAAATCACGTTCAAGGTCATTACCATGCCGTTGGAGCCACAATCGGACGCGACCTTGGTTGAAAACGCAACGGGCATGCCATCCATATATCATGGATCTGTCCTGCCAGAACCGCGTGAATACATCGTTTCCTCTTCCTTCAAGCCTATTCAGTTGGCCGAAGAGTTATTTTATAGCACCCAACAAACAATACAGCCGCATAGACAAACCACTGCATTGCGTCAGCAAATCATGTTTCAAGAGCTGCTCTTACTGTGGCAGGAAGCCCACGTCCCTATTAAGCATAACGAGGGCTTTAATCCGACATTGCCTGCATCGGTGGAAAGCACCCTTGCATATATGGAAAACCACTACGAAAAGCCTATTACCGTCAAGCAGCTTGCCGAACAGGCCAACGTTTCCATATGGCAATACTCCCAGCTGTTTCGCAAAATAACGGGCAAAAAGCCGTTGCATTACCTCACTGAGCTGCGCTTGAACCATGCCAAGCGGCTGCTGCTGGGATGCAAACGGCCTTTACGTGAAATTGCCCGTCAGGTGGGTTTCTCTGACGAATATTATTTTAATCGGCGTTTTAGGCAAATGACCGGGGTTCCGCCGGGTAAATATGCGCTTTCCGCTCCCGGTTCTGTGTGCGTTAAGGATTGGACTGGCCACCATATTCATATCCCTCGTCGAGCGAGCCGCATCATCTATCACGGAGAAACGATGGGCGATTTGCTCGCGTTAGGAGCCACAGCCATAGGCGGAAGCCTGCGGCTCAGTGAATACAGCGTCTATAAGCATCGTCTTGAGAACGTAACTGACGTGGGACTTCCGCTGGATACCCGCTTGACCAGCGCTCTTGATCCTGATCTGATTATCATCGCTAACTCGGATGAACAGGAATATGAGCGTATTGCAAGCATCGCGCCCACCCTCACCTTCAACACCTTTGCCGCCCTGGAGGAACGACTGCGTACACTTGGCGCATGGCTCGATAAGGAACAAGAGGCCGAACGCTGGTTAGCGACCTTCACCGCTCGTAATCTGGCGATGTGGCAGCAGCTCAGCACGCATATCACAGCCGGAGAAACCGCCTCTGTTTTTATCTTCGACCATGGCGATCGGCTCTTTGTCATGGGCATGTCCGGATTCTCATCGGCCCTCTACCACCCGCACGGCTTCCAGCCTGTCGAGCCAATTCAAAAGATGCTTGATGAGGGACTGGGCTTCGCAGAAATTAATCCAAACGAATTGCCTGATTACGCTGGAGATCGCATATTTATGCTCGTCCCTACGGCACCAGACTCCAAGCATACGCTGGAATGCATGCTCAACAGCCCTCTCTGGCATAGCCTCCCTGCTGTACGTCAAGGCCAGGTATATTTCGTAGAAGCAGACCGCTGGAACTGGAGCGATGCCATGACTCGGCAAAAGCTGCTCACTGCACTGCCCAAACTGCTCGTTCATTGATGCTGAAATGCTGCTATTTTTCAAAAGCTACATGAGTCCTTGAATAGTCCCATCTGCCTCCAGCGACATATGCTCAGCTGCTGGAGATTTGGGCAATCCTGGCATCGTCATGGTATTACCTGTTTCCACGACTACAAAGCCTGCGCCTGCGGACAATGATACGCTGGACACGTGAATGGTGAACCCCTCCGGCGCACCTAGCAAGGAAGGTTGATCTGAGAAAGAATACGGCGTTTTGGCCATACATACAGGCAGTTGTCCAAAACCAAGCTGCTCCATACCAGCCAACGCCCGTTTGGCTGCAGGCGTGTAAGCCACCTCTGCCGCACCGTAAATCTCCTTGGCAATGACACTAATTTTCGCTTGTAAATCAAGCGTATGATCATATAGCGGCGCAAAATGGGCTTTGTCCTTCTGAAGTAAGTTCAGCAGGCTTTGGGCCAATTTTTCTCCCCCTTGGCTTCCCTGCGCCCATACTTGTGAAAGCTCTGCAGGTACACCCAGCTTGCGGCATTCTGAGAAAATCAAATCCAACTCGGCTTCGCTATCTGTTACAAAATGGTTAATCGCTACCAATACAGGCACACCAAACTTTTGCAAATTCCGTACATGTCGGCTCATATTGGCTAATCCGAGTTGCAATTGCTCCAAATTTTCCGCATCCAGCTCATGTTTAGCTACACCGCCGTTATATTTCAGCGCTTTGGCGGTTACAACCAGCACAGCCGCATCTGGCTGCAAGCCGGACTGGCGGCACTTGATGTCAAAGAACTTTTCCGCTCCCAGCTCAGCCCCAAATCCCGCCTCTGTGACGACGACCTCTCCCAGCTTCAACGCCAGCTTTGTACCGATCAGACTGCTACATCCATGGGCAATATTAGCAAACGGTCCACCATGCACAATAACCGGAGTGCCTTCCAACGTCTGCACTAGATTAGGCTTTAATGCTTCCCGAAGCAGCACAGCCATTCCTTCCACCGCGTGCAGATCCTCTGCTGTTACCGCTTCACCGGATTCGTTATATCCAATCACCATCCGACCCAACCGTACTTTAAGATCGTTCATATTTTCACTTAAGCATAGCACCGCCATGACTTCCGATGCCGAGGTAATCAGAAAGCCGCTTTCTCTTACCGCTCCATTCCCCGTCCCCAATCCAGTCACAATACTTCGCAAGCTCCGGTCATTCATATCGACAGCCCGTTTCCACACGATTCGGTCTGGCTTCAGCCGCAAAGCATTTCCATGGAACAAATGGTTATCAATCATCGCTGCCAGCAAATTATGTGCTGCCGAAATCGCATGTATATCCCCTGTAAAATGCAGATTAATGTCTTCCGCCGGAACAATCTGGGCCTGTCCTCCCCCAGTGGCTCCACCTTTCATCCCAAAGCAAGGTCCAAGGGACGGCTCACGCAGCGCAGCAACGGTTTTATGCCCCATCGCGTTGAGTGCCTGGGACAGCCCGATGGTTGTCAGCGTTTTTCCTTCTCCAGCCGGAGTGGGATTCATCGCTGTAACCAGCACCAGCTTTCCATTCGGGCGATCCTTTAACTGTTCCCATAGAGATGGATTCAGCTTCGCTTTATACTTTCCATACGTCTCCAGATGCTCTTCTTCAATTCCTGCTTCTTTGGCTATATCAATAATCCTCTTCATCTTTCGTTATGTACCCCCCGTTTTATAAGTCTGACCCATGGTGTCGAACCCTTTATCATTTTATTCTACCAAAGTGTACGGTTTATTGCGCTATGATTCATTTCATCGCAAGCATGACTATCCTGTGAGTTATAAAAAAAGCATCCCCTGCCTGCATGAACTTTGAGGATACTCTTTTGGCATGTCCTAATCAGCAGAAATCCTTTAGAAATCAGGACAGCTTGGGACTACAAACCATCCATATGTAAGCAATTAAACTCTCAACTACTCTCTACTTAATAATGCTTTTCTAGCAGTTCCTTAAAAACATCAATCGGGTACTTGTATTGATCCGTTTTGAACACAATCCGGTTATTCCACTGGTTCTTTTCCAGCTCGCACCCATGCTCCATGTCCAGTTCCTTCATAATAAATATAATCTCATCTAAGGTTACCATCACACTATGTCTATTCGTCGTAGTCGCCAGCATCTGCTCGCCTTCCTGTATGTATGCCTTAACGATCTGTTCATCAAACCCTTCGCTGATCATTAATTCCTTCAAGGTTTGTACAAAAAGAGACGGCAGGTTTTTGTACTGCGATTTTTTAATCCCAAACAGCGTGACGCTTAAGCGGGAAATATCATGCATAAACACAATATTTTTTCTCCGGTTCAGTAAAAACAAGCTGGCATGCCAACTATTCAAAGGCGGATAAATATCAACTTGAAGTGGTTCAGTCTCCCATTCCTTCAGCAGTTTTTGGGTTCCCCGTATAACAAACATCATTGCTCTCCTTTATTGACGGTTCTGTACCGTAGCTCGTGATCTGACATCCCTAATCTCTCACATTAGGCTTGCCCCGGAAATTATAACACCGTATTCCAAACATCGGATTATAGACTATTTCAGTATAGGATAGGGGAATTATTAATTACCTGACACTGCTGAACGTAGCTCCTTCGGGACAATCCAGGGCATTTTCGTTTTCTTAGTGGATATTTTTTATGGAAATCCCCTTCACCGCTCTATATAATTCAGGTACAGTTCGTCACACGAGCTTAATCTAAAAATTAGGGGTGTTCCACACCTATGTCACAGCATATTTTACTTATTGAAGACGATCTATCCATTGCTGAAATGCTGCTCAAAGCACTCACCAAGGAGGGATACAATTTAACCACCGCCTATGACGGAGAAGAAGGACTTATTGCCTTTGAACGGCATAACTATGACCTCGTACTCGTGGATCTGATGATGCCAAAGGTTGATGGTATGGAGGTAATCCGCCGAATTCGTACCCGCAGCGCCGTGCCGATTTTGATTATGTCGGCTAAGGACAGTGATGTGGATAAAGCGCTTGGACTGGGCTTCGGGGCAGATGATTATGTTGCCAAACCTTTCTCAATGCTCGAAATGACGGCTCGTATTCAGTCCGCGATCCGCAGATCGACTACCTATGCCCGTCTGCAACAGCAGGAGGAACAGCCGCAAGCACAAGTGTTGACCTATGGAAATTTGCGCATTGATTTTGATCATTTTACAGTCATACGCGATGGAAATGAAATTCAGCTAACAGCCAAAGAATCCGATATTCTGAAGCTGTTTGCATCCAACCCGAATCGGGTATTTACGAAAGCTCAACTATACGGATTTATTTGGAAAGACGATTATATGGGTGATGAGAATGTGATTAATGTCCATATTCGTCGCCTGCGTGAGAAAATTGAAGAAGATCCCTCCCACCCTGTCCACATTAAGACGCTGTGGGGCATCGGCTACAAATGGGAGAATGGTTGATATGAGCATCGAAATCATTTTCGAATGGATTGTCGTCCTCATGATGTCCGTCGTTATTATATGGCTTTGGCAGGAACGTGTATCCCATAAGCGCAAAATAAAGGATATCCGAACCGCCCTAGAGCGGATCGTGACCGTGAATCATGCCGAAAAGCTGCTATATGTCACAGGTGATGTTGAACTGCAACGACTCATGACGGAAATTAACCGACTACTAGACTTAAATCTGAGAGTATCAGCCGATTACAACCGAGGCCAAATCGCTATGCGTAAAATGATTTCGAATATTTCCCACGACCTCAAGACCCCGCTTACCGTTGTGCTTGGATATGCCGAGATGCTGGATGGCGATCCAGATATTTCGTCAGAAGAACGTATAAAGCTGCTATCCAGAATTCATCAAAAGACAAGCGAAGCGATTGAGCTGATCGGAAGTTTTTTTAGTTTGGCGAAGCTGGAAGCCAACGATACGGATATTCCACTGACCCGACTGGAGATAGGAGAACTGTGCAGACGCAGCATTTTGGAGTTTTATGATCTGCTGACGGCTCAGGGTTTTACGGTACATATTGACATTCCGGAGCATCCCATTTATGCCTTGGGGAACGAAGGAGCCATTGGGCGGGTGCTGAGCAATCTGATTTCAAATGCCATTCGCTACGGGGCAGAGGGTCGAACGCTAGGCCTGACGCTGTCAGAACAGCAGGATACAGTGCGTATAGAAGTGTGGGATCGTGGAAAAGGCATACAGGAGCCGGAGCAGGATAAGGTTTTTGAACGCATGTACACACTTGAGGATTCCCGTAATAAGGCGGTACAGGGCAGTGGACTGGGTCTTACGATTGCCAAGCGCCTGGTTGAATGCATGAATGGAGAGATGCAATTGACCAGCAAACCTTATGAGCAGACCGTCTTCTCTTTTACCTTGAAGAAGATCAACTATTAAGCGAGCTGCTCAACTTAATAAATTTGTAAGGATTACGAAAGAAAAATGAACATTTCGCCCTGTATTCTTGAATTATCAACAGTATACGAAGGGAGAACACCCATGACTTACATAATACGTACACATCATCTGACCAAAGCCATGAAGGGCAATGAAATTATAGCAGGGGTCAGTATGAATGTGCGCAAGGGGGAAACCTATGGCTTTCTCGGTCCCAATGGGGCAGGCAAGACAACGATCATGAAAATGATTACCAACCTGCTCAAGCCGACATCGGGTGAGATTGAACTGTTCGGTGAAAAGCTAACGCCACAGTCTTATCATCTGCTCGGACGGATAGGTTCGATTATTGAATACCCGATTTTTTATGATAGACTGACGGCTCAGCAAAATCTCGAACTTCATTGTGAATACATGGGCTATTATAATAAACAGGCTGTCCGGGATGCGCTAGAATTAGTGAACTTGCGGAATGCGGGTGACAAGCCAGTAAAAGACTTTTCACTAGGAATGAAGCAGCGTCTCGGGATTGCCCGAGCCATTGCGACCAAGCCAGAGCTACTCATTTTGGATGAACCAATTAATGGTCTGGACCCAGTGGGAATTAAGGAAATTCGGCAGTTATTCCACATGTTATGCAAGGAATATGGGATGACGCTGCTCGTATCCAGTCATATTTTAGCGGAAATAGAGCAGATTGCGGATACAATAGGTGTGATTAATCACGGACGGCTGATTGAGGAAGTTTCGATGGAACAGGTACGGGATACCAATACAGAATACATCGAATTTACGACCAACGATTGTAAAAAAGCGGCCTACGTCCTCTCCCATCATCTGAGTCTGAATAATATAAAGGTACTCAATGAACAGAGTATACGTATTTACGATATGAGTGTACCGCAGAAGCAAATTACGAAAACGCTCATTTTAAATGATGTAGAAGTCGATTCCATTCATCAGAAAAGCAGTACGCTGGAAGACTACTTTTTACGTCTGTTACATGGAGGTGAGCCCCATGCTTAGATTAATACAGTTGGAGATGAAAAAGCTTCATCTGGCGGGTTATATCCGTTCAGCACTGATCGCCAACGCCTGTATTTTGGGGTTGCTCTGTATTATTGCGCTGGATAGCCAAAATGAAGGAGTACCCGAATTTACACAGTACGCTCAGCTTCTTGATCTCATGGACAATATGGTGAGAGCCACATTTATTGTATTTGCCTCCGTTCTGCTATGCCGTTTTATCGTAGGAGAATTTAAGTCCAAATCGATTACAATCTTGTTCATGTATCCGATTCATCGTCAAAAGCTGATGATCGCCAAACTCTTGATTGTGCTGCTGTTTACGTTCTTGTCTGTTGTTATATCGGAAATCATCATTACGGCTGCGATTCATTTGCTCAACCAGTTTGTCATGATTGTACCGGATAAGCTTACTCTTTCCATACTGGCCGAACAATCCGCGCGGACGCTAATCAATGCCGTGGCCGCCAGTTTTATGGGATTGGTTCCGCTGTATATGGGAATGCGAAGATACTCAGTACCCACGACTATTGTGACCTCGATTCTGGTTGTAGCCTTGCTTTTCTCCAATAATAACGGCGCTACACTTAGCTCCATTGCCCCCGTGCAAATCAGCTTCTCTGTGCTGGGAATGATTGTAGCTTATGCGGCAATTCGGCGCATTGAGTATAAGGATATTGCTTAGTAATATAGATTTTAGTGGAACGCTTTCAAAAAAAGATGAAAATCCTTGTTAGATATACACACATTTTTCACTGGACTTCATTCTAAAACAGGTATATCCTATAGGAGAAATTAAAAAACGGAATAAGGATCTTCGGGGTAGGGTGAGATTCCCAACCGGCGGTATGGCTCATGGAGCTAAGCCCGCGACTCTGTATCTGGCAACAGGATACGGACTGATTTGGTGAGATGCCAAAGCCGACGGTAAAGTCCGGATGGAAGAAGATCGAAGTATGAACATGCCGCAAAGTGAATGAATGCTGCGCTATTGTTTTTGCAGTAACTTCATTTAACTTGTATCAAACGGCAAGTTTATTTGATCACCCCCCGTCTTGCATGGCTTTCGCCATGGACGGGGGTTTTTGTGCCACCGGTCCTGTATTCGCAAGGAGCTAAATAAGTATGAGTCAATCATCAACTGTACTATCATCCAAAGGTTTTGATCGTAGCTCCCACATGAAAAGCGGTTTTTGGCTAGTCGCGATCGGAGCGGCCTTGTGGGGTGCAGACCCGTTGTTTCGTATTATTTTGTTAAAGTCATTTACCTCAGCACAAATCGTACTGATGGAGCATGTGCTGCTCTTTATCGCTCTGACGCCGATGCTGTGGAAGCATCGCGAGGAGCTCAAAACGATACGATTTCGTCAGGTTTTCGCTATTTTGTTCGTCTCGTGGGGCGGCTCGGCACTGGCCAGTGTGATTTTCACCATGGCACTCAGCAACGGTGATCTGAATGCAGTTCTTTTGCTCCAGAAGCTTCAGCCTTTGGTTGCTATTATTCTGGCCCGCGTTATATTGAAGGAAATGCTACCGCGTCATTTTGGAATATTAATTGTCATCGCTCTGTTCGGAACGTATCTTTTGACCTTCGGTTGGTCGCTTCCCTTTGGGCATGTTCATGATTTTGTTCACGTTGGTAGTCTGCTCGCACTAGGTGCAGCGGTTCTGTGGGGCGGTTCGACCGTTATGGGTAGCTACTTGCTTCGTTCGATGAAATATGAGACGGTAACCTCCCTCCGCTTCATGGTGGCGCTCCCTCTGCTCATTGTTCTCACCTCGGTGGAGCATGCTCCGTGGAATATGCCTACAGGTACATGGGCGGCCGCAGCTGTAATGATCAACTTGCTGCTGCAAGCATTGCTTCCGGGTCTTCTGAGTTTATTACTGTATTACAAAGGCTTAAGTACAACCAAAGCTTCTTATGCTACGATGGCAGAATTGAGCTTCCCCATGGTTGGTGTCGTAATTAACTGGATCGCTTTCCAGCAAATCGTTACCGTAGCGCAATTGACTGGTTTTATGCTGATCTGGATTACACTCTTTATGATTTCTCGTCAGCAGAAAAATTAATAGCTTAATCTTCTTTCATGCTCATCCAAGCCAAATCGTGAAGATGCTTTTGCATCTCTGATTTGGCTTTTTATGTATTCATATTCATATTAATATTAGTTCCTAAGACCTATTTTCTCAAAAAAAGTGTACTATTCCTCGTTTTTAAAGATTACATCTATAAAATTAGTCGATTTATGTCGAATAAAACTATGTAGTGATCATCTGACACAGAGGAGAAAAAACGATGACTAAAGCAAAACAAACAGTTCCGTGGTGGAACAGGTTTCTCAAGCAGTTTTATTTAATGAGGACAAAATTAATAATATCTTTTTTGGCTGTGTTATTGATTCCAAGCGTACTTATTGGATACTTTTCTTATCAGGGGGCCACGACACAGCTCAGTCAGCAAATGGCTAGTTCCGTATACACGAATCTGTATCTGATCCAAAGCAATGTCAATCAGTATGTATCCCCGATCATGAAGGACGTGGACGTTCTTACCAGTGAAATCCAGGCTGACTCCATTGGTTCCGATCAAGAAGCCCTTCAGAAAAAGTTGGATGACATCGTCAAAGCTCATCCTGAGTTAGATGCCGCGCTCCTCGGCAATGCGAAAGGAGAATATATCCGTTCTCCGCTAAAAAAGGAGGCTGATTATGATCCTAGGGAGAGAAAATGGTACAAAAATGCGATGCTACATAAGGGCAACATATTTGTCGGTGTTCCAGTTGCCAGCGTTACGACAGGGAACCTAGTAGTTAATGTATCGGCAACGCTGAAGAACGGTGAAGGGGCTGTTGCATTGGCTTTGAATCTGGACAAGATGGGGGACAGTCTGCAGTCTGTTAAGATAGGCGAACGCGGAGGACTCATCATTGTTGATTCTGATCATAAGGTTGTATCTGGAGCTGGAACAGCCTTTGACAAGACTGGCAAAAAACCGGCTGACACTATGGAGGGACTTCCCAAAGTGGCGGCAACCGGAGAAAATAATACTCCTTCCGTGTCGCAAATTAAATTTATGAATCGGGATGTGCTGGCCTTTACACTTAAGGACCCTCTCACTGGATGGAATATTGTTGCATTATCGGATCTGGAGGATTACAGTGATGCAGCCCAACCGATTCTGAGGCAAAGCCTGATTGTAATTGTTATTTCCATACTGGCCGCTGCGATCATCATAGTGCTAATGATCCGCTCATTCCTGATCCCTCTCAAGAAGCTGCAAGCAGGAACACGGATCGTCCGTGATGGAAATCTGACCGAACGTGTTAATATATCTAGAAAGGACGAGTTCGGCGAGCTGGCACAGAATTTTGACCAGATGACACATTCCTTGCATACGATGGTCTCCGAGGTCAACCAAACGTCCTCACGGCTTGCTTCCTCTTCTCTGGTAATCAAGGAAAGCACAGAACAAACGACGGAGTCCGTACAACACGTAGCGGAAACGGTTATGGAATCCGCAGAAAATGCAGCAACCAGCGCCGAGGCATCCGAGCAAACTGCCAATGCCGTTGAAGAAATGGCGAAGGGTGTCAGCACGATTGCCGAATCGGCAAGCTCCATCGTGGATTCAGCAGGACAAACCGAGCAAGACGTAGCTCAAGGCAGTCAAATGATTAGCCATGTGCGGACACAGATGGACCGCATTCTGGAAGCTGTAAGCCAAACGGCTAGTCTGATGGATGAGCTATCCCAACTCTCGGACGATGCGAAGCAAATGAATGCGGCTATAGCTGCCATTGCCAAGCAAACTAATTTGTTGTCCCTGAACGCATCTATTGAAGCCTCCAGAGCAGGCGAAGCTGGGCGTGGCTTTGCCGTAGTCGCTATAGAGGTACGCAAACTGTCGGAACAGTCCAAGGAAAGTGCCGATTCCATCAGTCAGATCATTACGCAGATGCTCGACTTGATTCAACGCTCTACTGCTACGATGAACGGTAATGTTCGTAATCAGGTGGGTGAAGGATTACGAATTAGCCAAGATGCAGAAGGTGCATTTGCGAATATTGAACGCTCAACTTCTCACATTGTGGAACAAATTCAAAGTGTATCCGCTGCTGCTGAACAAATCTCAGCCAGTACGGAGGAAGTTTCCGCCACTGTTACCCATTTGGCAAGCCTATCCCGCAATTCGGCGGACAGTTCGCAGACAACCTCCGCTGCCGCTCAAGAGCAAATGGCAGCCATGGAGGAAATCGCATCTTCCTCACAAGAGTTGTCCAACATGGCACAGGATCTGCAAGAGCTGGTTAAGCGATTTAAGATTTAGCTTCCACAGCTATTTTTGAAATTTCATCAACAAAAGCTCAACAGCGCTTTATCTGTTTACTAACAAAAGCCTTCGTCCGCATACAAAATACGGGCGGAGGCTTTTTCGTTGAATCCTTGAAACAATGTCTCGTATTTACCTATATGCTCATCTGCCCCATTAGTTGGCGGCGTCTATCCCCTTCTGGATCATGTTCCACCATAATATTCTGATGAAAAATGGCTGTAGCTCGCTGTTGCTTGTCGTACATCGGCCATGCCGTCTCAGGCAGCATGGGCTTCCCTTCACGTGCAAAAGCAATCCATGCCTGCTGCATATCATGAGCAAGCTTCTGCATCGAAGGCTGAATCTCTAATCCCAGCTTGCCCAGCAGCTTCAGATTATCGAAAACAAAAGCAATCTCTGCACCGTGCACCGCTTGTTCAAAGGTAGGATGTCCTGGCAGTGTCCAATCAAAACGATACATCCATACCGATGCATACGCCGACTGTGCAGCGGCAAGAGCCAACGCGGGACGCCAAAAAATGAGATCGGTCAACATTTGCGCCTGTCCCTCAATAGTAACTGGAAAAGGCTCTATCAGGTCGCCAATGTCGGACATGCCTGTCATCATTTCCAATGCCTGACGTGCTGTTGGCTTGTTCATTAGATGGGATTCTTTGCGGATGAAATAGTTCCCCTCATGCAAGTTCGTTCCAATCATAACAGATACCTGTTTGGCTGAGCCTTGGGCGATTGCAGACAGGGGTACATCCGGCAAGGTCACCCCGTCTACAACGGGTTGATAAATCATCGCCATCCCTGGTCCGATGACTTCATGTGTTTTTGCCATAGCGAGCATCAACGCATCTATCGGCAACGTAAACAATCGCTCAGGATGCTGAGTGTCTACACCCAGTTGCTGTAAATACACAGCCGCCACTTGCTCGGCCTGTGCAGTTGGCAACACCTGCGATGCCCCGCTCTGCAAAATTGCACGCTGGAACAGCCCCTCAGCGGCTGGCATCGCCAATAAAGCGGCAATACTCATCGCGCCTGCCGATTCACCGAACACCGTTACTTCATTCGGATTGCCGCCAAAGGCAGAAATATGATCCCTAACCCATTTTAGCGCAGCGATTTGATCCAACAGTCCGGCATTTGAGGTCAGCCCATTTCCCTTTGGAGTCAAATGCAAAAATCCTAACGGCCCTAACCGATAATTGACCGTAACTACAACAACATCGCCATTCTTCGCCATGCGTTCCCCGTCATATAAAGGGATAATCCCAGATCCAGTGACAAAGGCACCACCATGAATCCACACCATCACCGGACGTCCCTTCTCAGGAGCCTTCGAAGCTGGTGTCCAAATGTTCAGGTACAAGCAATCCTCGGACTGCTCCGGCGGTTCCACCAGATTTCCAGTCATACTTTCAGCGGAGGGCATGGGTTGCGGACAGATGGGTCCGAAACTCGTCGCAGTCCGTACACCCTCCCAAGGCTCCAAAGGCTGTGGCCCATGAAAACGTAGTTTTCCAACAGGAGGCTGTGCATATGGAATACCTTTCCATACATGATATCCATTCCTCGTTTCCCCACGTAATTGACCTAAACGAGTATGTACTGTAACACTCTCCATCATGAACCCTCCTTTATCTCGTATGTTTAACATAACGGTATACTATCAATCTTTACATATCTCTATTATACCCTTTGTGCAGGACCAAACCAAAAAATACCGGAAGCGCTTTTGCGCCCCGGCATTTTGTAAACAGGATGGGCTGATCGTGATTAGTCCCGAACCTCTTCTTTCGGAATCAGCTTGTAAATCTCTTCGCTTTCCATTGAATCAATCAATCGGTCTAGCCACTTGTAATAAGCCACAGCCTGCTTCATTTTCATACGGTCTTGCTGTAGAATCGCCTTAAATTCCTCGTATTCTTCACCCTGCGCCATCAATTTGTCCAGTTCATCCATGGCTTTGCGCAGTACGAGTAAATTTGTTTCTACTGCTTTTCTCCATTTAATAGCGAAGAAGTCAGTAAATGTTTGATACCAATCATACTCGACTTCATACAAGTCCTTGCGTGAGCCCTTGCTCCATACCTTGTTCACCATTTTCAGATCCAACAACGTTCGAACTCCTGTACTCATGCTCGTTTTGCTCATTTCCATTTCACGGCCCATCTCATCCAGCGTCATCGGTTTATCCGCAAAAAAAAGCAAACCGTACAAATGCCCCGCGGACAGAGTGATCCCATATAGGTCCATGTTTTTACCTATAGCTTCTATGACACGTTTGCGAATTTTTTGCAGCGATGCCTGCTGCTCATCACCTAACTGGTACAAGCTCATGCTTGCAACCTCCTAATTTTAGAGCATTTTGCACAACCTAGTATGAACGACTTACCCGTAAAGGATTAGCTTTGACGCAATATATGAAATCTTTCAATACTAAATGAAATGTTTCAAAAGCAAAGCTTCTGTCTATATTACAACAGCATGATCGTTCAAAATCATAATTCGCAAAATTGCTAATGATAGTAAACTTTTAAAATTATGGATATACATAAATCTTTTTCTTATGGTCATATTTCATTGTCTATTTTAAAAAAAGCACTATCGGTTGTAAAGTTCCGAATGTTTGAGCATTCTAAAGAACGAAGGAGCATATCGAAGAAAAGTTTGTACAGTTTTTTCTGTACGTACTTTACGAACAGTTTTTTTGTTTGAAATGTAAGCAATGCTTCTGTTACAATTAATTTTGTCATTAACCGTTCAGGATGTACAGAATTATGATTTTTATACTCAATCCATCATGCAACATGGGGTTAATACCAAGCAAAGTATAGAAAGAAGAGGTGTATGTATGACGATTTTGGAAGTCAAAAATGTCAGCAAACTCTTTGGTCCTCACGCAGAGCAAGGTGTTCCGCTCCTGGAGCAAGGCTGGGGCAAAGAAAAGCTGGCCAAAGAAAAACAGATTACTGTTGGTGTTAATAAGGCCAACATGGAAATTAAGCAAGGTGAAATTTTCGTAATTATGGGGTTATCAGGTAGCGGCAAGTCCACTTTGGTGCGAATGCTAAATCGCTTGATTGAGCCTACCTCCGGTGAAATTCTGGTCCACGGCAAAGATCTCCGTAAGATGAACAAAGAACAACTCCGCGAAGTTCGTCGTAAAACCATCAGTATGGTTTTTCAAAAGTTCGCCCTGTTCCCACATCGGACTGTATTGGAAAATGTAGAATACGGTCTTGAAATTCAAAAGGTAGATAAAGCACAACGCCAGGAAAAGGCACAACAAGCGCTGGAACTGGTTGGTCTTAAAAACTGGGGCGATAAGATGCCCGATGAGTTAAGTGGCGGTATGCAGCAGCGTGTCGGTCTGGCACGGGCACTCGCGAATGACCCTGAAGTTCTCCTGATGGATGAAGCATTCAGCGCATTGGATCCTCTCATTCGCCGTGACATGCAAGATGAGCTGCTGGAGCTTCAAGATAAAATGAAGAAAACAATTGTCTTTATCACCCATGATCTGGATGAAGCGCTGCGGATTGGTGACCGGATTGCATTGATGCGGGACGGAGTGGTCGTACAAATTGGTACACCGGAAGAAATTATGATCCAACCAGCTAACTCTTATGTAGCCCGCTTCGTCGAGGATGTGGATCTGTCCAAAGTATTGACGGCTGCTCATGTCATGCTTCGTCCAGAAACCATCACCATGGACCGCGGTCCGCGTGTAGCTCTGGAATTGATGCGAGAGCGTGGGATTTCCAATCTATTCGTCATTGATCGCACCAAAAAGCTACTGGGTGTTATTAATGCCGAGGATGCTGTTCATGCACTGCGCAACAATCTGAAAATTGAAGATATTTTGATCACTGACGGACCGCAGGTAACTGCTGAAACTGTCATTAATGATTTGTTTGAAATTACAAGCTCGTCCAAGGTGCCACTGGCTGTCGTCGATGACAAGCAGAAGTTGCTGGGCGTTATCGTCCGTGGAGCTTTACTGGGTGCACTTAGTGGAGATGTACCTACTACAAAGGAGGTGAATGCCCATGATACCGAAACTGCCAATCGCTGAGTGGATTCAATCCATTGTAGACTGGATGGGTATTCATCTGGCTGGATTGTTTAATGTTATTTCTTCGGTTATTGAAGCCGTAGTAGGCTTTTTCTCTGGCTTGTTTATGCTTCCACACCCTCTGGTGTTCATCGTGATCATCGGGATTATCGCCTTTATGATTGGGCGGGTACAGCTTACACTATTTACTGTCATCGGCTTCCTGCTGATTGATAATCTCGGCTATTGGAGTGAAACGATGAATACGCTCGGACTAGTCATCACGTCTGCGCTTGTATCCATTGTTATCGGGATTCCGATCGGAATCTGGTGTGCATACAGTAAATCAGCATCACGCATTATCACGCCTTTACTTGATTTTATGCAGACGATGCCTGCGTTCGTGTACTTACTCCCGGCGGTTACCTTTTTCAGCTTGGGTGTTGTACCAGGTGTTATCGCATCAGTTATCTTTGCGATCCCCCCAACCATTCGCATGACCAACTTGGGGATTATGCAAGTATCGGATGAGCTGGTTGAAGCCTCTGATGCATTTGGTTCAACATCGGCGCAAAAGCTGTTTAAAGTACAGCTGCCACTGGCATTGCCTACCTTAATGGCTGGTATTAATCAGACGATTATGCTGTCACTGTCCATGGTTGTTATTGCTTCCATGATCGGTGCGGAAGGTATCGGTGCAGTTGTGTATCGTGCTGTGACCCAGCTGCAAATTGGTAAAGGTTTTGAAGCCGGCTTGGCTGTGGTCGTTCTGGCTATTGTGCTTGACCGCTTTACACAAAACCTGTTTAAACCGACGAAAAAAAGCAAAAGTCGTGTATCCAGTAAGCAAAAAGTATGGATCACCTCAGCAGTTACAGCAGTTATTCTGATCGCTGGCGCATCTCAATATTTTGTTGGAACTGATCATTCCGCTGCTGGTAAAGGTAATGCTGCCAATCCGATTGGCGCAGAGGTTGATTATAAAATTATTGGTATTGATGCCGGGGCAGGCATTATGAAGTCGACGGCTAAAGCAATTCAAGACTACAATTTGTCTGATTGGAAGCTAGTCGAGGGTTCTGGTGCGGCCATGACAGCCACACTGGACAAAGCCATCAAAGCGAAAAAACCGATCATTATTACCGGTTGGACTCCTCACTGGATGTTCAACAAGTATGATCTCAAATATTTGGAAGACCCTAAAAAGTCTTATGGTGAAGCTGAGGGTATTCATACGATTGCCCGCAAAGGTTTGCAGCAGGATGCTCCTACTGCTTATGAGTTTCTAAAACGTTTCAAATGGACAGCGGAAGATATGGGTGAAATGATGGTTGCTATCCAAGGCGGAACCAGTCCAGAGCAAGCTGCCAAGGATTGGGCAGAGAAACATGCCGACAAGGTTCAGGAATGGACTCAAGGACTGCAAACTGTCAATGGCGATACCTTTAAGCTAAGCTATGTAGCTTGGGATTCGGAAATTGCGAGTACGAATTTGCTGAAATATATAATGGAAAACAAATTGGGTTATAAAGTAACCGCACTGCAAGTTGAAGCAGGTCCTATGTGGACGGGTGTCGCTAGTGGTGATGTAGATGCCTCCCCGGCTGCATGGCTGCCGTTAACGCATGCGGATTACTGGACTAAATACAAAGATAAGCTCGACGACCTAGGTGCGAATATGACTGGTGTTAAAACCGGATTGGTCGTTCCAACTTACATGAATGTTAAATCAATTACTGAATTGCAGGGGAACGGAGCCGAAGCGGCTCCGGCTTCCGCCGCTACTGGGGACTTTGGCAAGGAGGTCGGCTACCGTATTGTCGGTACCGACCCTGGCGCCGGACTGATGAAGCTGACTGCTAAAGCTATCAGTGACTATGGATTGTCTGACTGGAAACTGCTTGAAAGCTCTGGAGCTGCTATGACCGCTACACTGGATAAAGCTATCAAAGCCAAGCAGCCTATCGTTGTAACCGGTTGGACTCCTCACTGGATGTTTAACAAGTATGATTTGAAATACTTAAAAGACCCTAAAAAAGCATACGGTGATAAAGAAGAAATTCATACCATTGCCCGCAAAGGGTTGAAACAGGATGCTCCTGTGGCTTATGAATTTCTAAGCCGTTTCAAGTGGACTGCTGAAGATATGGGTGAAGTGATGATCGCAATTCAAGATGGTACTCCCCCACAGCAGGCTGCCAAGAACTGGGCTGATAAGTATCCTGATAAGGTACAGGAATGGATCAAGGGCTTGCAGCCCGTCAACGGCGATCCCCTGAAGCTGAGCTACGCTGCTTGGGATTCTGAAATTGCCAGTACGAACGTATTGAAATATGTATTAGAACAAAAATTGGGCTATAAAGTAACAGCGCTGCAAGTGGAAATCGGTCCTATGTGGACAGGCGTGGCTGGCGGAAGTGTAGATGCTACCGCAGCCGCCTGGCTTCCATTGACGCATGCTGATTATTGGGCTCAATATAAGGATAAAGTAGATGACATCGGAACCAGTATGACTGGCGTTATGTCCGGACTTGTCGTTCCATCCTATGTACCGATTGATTCTATTGAGGATCTTAAAACGCAATAATACTTCTTCCACTTTTAAATTATACTAATAAATAAAAGGCAGATCAGGTTACTCCTGATCTGCCTTTTTGATTAAAATTGCTCTCAGCCTTTAAGTGTAAATCCTTCTTGTACGGGCATATCGGCATGCTGTGCTGTCGTCTGATGCTGCCTAAAGAATAACGGATAGATCACGAAGGCCACCAGCAGACTCACACAACCAATGACGCCCAGAGCAATCAAATCCTTAAAGATGTAGGTGATATCCAGTCCCTTGAGAGTAATGTTCCGTACAGCGTCCAAATAATACGTTAATGGCAATATTTCAGCAAGTCCTCGCAAGAAGCCGGGCATTGCTTCCAATGGCCACGTATAGCCTGACAGCATAAAGGAAGGAACAGCAATGAGCATCAGAGTTTGTGTCGCATCCACTCTGGTCTTGGAAAAAAGACTGAACAGGAACCCTAATCCACACAAAGCAAAGTTAAAGACCAACGACACCAAAATCAATGGTAGTACCTGTCCCCTAAACGGAATATCGAAGCATAGAGCGCTAATACTGAATACAGTCAGCACATTGAAAGCTCCCGCCGCATAATAAGGTGCCAGCTTGGCAATAGCCAAGCGCCAAGGGGTATTTTTCCATGCGCCAAATCTTCCCCAAGTCCCTGCTTCCTTATCCCGCGTGCAAGACAACGCAATACCTAGCAGCAAACACTGCTGGAGAGCCGCAGAAATAACCCCCAACGGCATGAAAAGCTTATAATCATATACCGGGTTAAATAGCACTCTGGATCGGAACGGGATGGTAGTCAGCGTCGAGGCAGCCTGATCGGCGTTCATCCCTTTTTGCTTCATGGAATTAAGCGATACTCCGGCACTCACGCTACTAATGACCTGATTGGCAATCCGACTGGCACTATTGGAATACATCATATTACTGCCGTCAATCAGCGTAAGCACAGGTGGATTTTCCCCATGCTTAAGCCGAGAGGTAAAGTTATCTGGAATGACAATTCCGACCTTGGCTTCCCCAGTCTCTACCTGGCGGACTACATCATCCTGATTGGTCACTTGCCGTGTAACGGCAAATGAATCAGTCGCGTCGAACGCCTGAATGATTTGGCGACTAAGCTGCGAATTATCTCCGTCATACACCGTAACAGGCATCTCGGTAATCCGCTGATGCGAATACAGGAAGCCGAACAGTATCGTATACACAATTGGCGTAATCAGCAGAATAGCCATAAAGCGGCGGTCCCGGAAGATACTCAGCCATTCCTCGCGAAACACATCGCGGATACGAAGTCTTTCCTGTGAACCCTGCATATTACTGCGCCCCTTTGCCTGTAAACAGAACCGTGGAGCCTGTTGGAACGGAAGCCGCAAGATCCGGTAATGCTACCTTCACACCAAAGGAACGGACATCCTTATCACCTGAGCTTTGGCTCGGTTTTTGAATGGCAAAGTCCGCAGCCGATTCTAACAAAATGACTTTGCCCTTCAGCTCCTTACCGCCTGACAGTAATTTAACTTGAACTGTATCCCCTGCTTGAAGACCGTTCAGAGACGTTTCCGGTACATAGAATTTAGCCCAACGCTGTGTGGATGTTTCAATAGTATAGACAGGAAATCCTGCGCTAGCCATCTCACCCAAGCTAAGCGACTTGGATTTTACGATCCCATCCTCAGGCGCACGCAGCGTAGTATAGCCCAAATAGGTCTGAGCCTCCTGAAGTGCAGCTTCCGCCTGGGCTACCTGTGCATTGGCACCTTCAACCGCAGATTGTGCCTGCTCTACCGTCGATTGCGCCGCCTTCACAGCGGATTGCGCTTGCTCTACCGAAGCCTGAGCAGCTTTGACATCTTCCTGTTGCACAGCCACTTTGCCCGCTCCTGCCTGTGCTTCCTTCACTGCAGCCAAGGCTTGACGGTATTGGGCTTCAGCCGCCGTAATTTCCTCCTTACGGCTTCCCTCCCGCGCCATATCCAATTTTTGCGACTCAGCATTATACTTGGCTACTGCCTGTTGATGTTCCAATGTCGCTTGATCCAGTGAGGCCTGAGTTGCTGCACCGGCTTCTTGAAGCTTTTTGGCACGCTCCAGATTTTTAACAGTCAGGTCCAGCGTTTCCTTCGCTACCTTCACAGATGCTTGCAATTGCTCAATCTCCTGCGGTCTTGCCCCGCTCTTGAGGGCATCCAATTTCGCTTTGGCGGCGTTCGCAGCCGCTTGGGCCTGTTCTATCTGGCTGGAGGAAGCCTCAGCAGTCACACTGACCGCTGTCGTACCTTGGCTCTTCTTGGCCTGAGCGGCGCTCACGGTAGCCTGTGCCTGGCCTACGCCTGCTTGAGCCTGCAATACGCTGGCTTTCGCTTTGGACACATTGCTCTTGGCTGCCAGCAAAGCAGCCTGTGCTTGCTTCACCTTATCTTCCAGCTCACGGCTTTCCAGATGGGCTATCACCTGCCCTTTTTTTACCTTGTCGCCCTCATTCACCAGCATCTGATCAATACGTCCCGCCATCTTAAAGCTGGCATTGAGCGTATCGGATTCTACATAAGCCGTAGGGATAGAAGAAGATTCATCTGCGGATAAGCTGCTGCTCCCTCGTGGGAAAGCAGTCAAAGCATAGATTCCTACAGCGATTAAAATAATAAGTACGATGTAAATCGCATATTTTTTGGCTTTCATGTTCTCATCACTCCACTTGTCTATTTAATGTTGCATCCCCAGCGCGTTACATACAAATACTTCGGTACTTTCACGAACTTCCTGCAGATTCATCGTTTCGCCCCATACCATCGACCGCATTGGAGTAAAAATGTAAATGCCGAATAAACAATTTGCAGTCGTTTTTGCATCCAGCTTACTCGAAATTTTTCCATAGAACTTGCCGGAATCAATCTCTGCCTCCATAAAATCAAAATAGTCTGCCAGCACCTGCCTAATATTAAAATGCTGTTCCTGCGAGACCCAACCCTTACTGACCAGTAGACGGCAAAAATCCGGCTCTCTTCCAATGAACTCAATATGTACTTGGATCAGCTTGCGAACCCTCACTTCTACCTGATCCATAGGAATTTGAGCCATCGCTTCATGGATATCCTGGACAAAACGTTCCATTCCCATCTTCAAAATGTAAATGTACAATTCTTGCTTGTTTTTAAAATTGTAGTACAGGGTTCCTTTAGCTATGCCACATACCTTGGCAATTTCCTCCATATTTGTATCATTAAATCCTCGTTCGGAAAAAGCCTTGAGTGCGCCGTTAAAAATAATTTCCTTCGTTTGCTGTTTCATGCTTCCTCCTTTTTTGAACTGACCGTCCAGTACAAAAATTATGTATTTATTATAAGCCCATTTTCAGTTATCCAGCAATAGGAAATGTGCAAAAATGACCATTTTAGACACTTCGTCTAAACGATTATTCTAAAATAAAAATGCAAAAACGGATCGAATAAGTGAGGGGGTCACTCATTCGATCCGTTATTTCATAAAATCGGCTAATAAGGAGGCACATCTACGAATTATCAGCCGATTTTAAGGGAGGGCCGACTATTTCTTCACCGTTTGATTGTATTGCGCGATTTTGCCTGTAATTTCTTGTGCAGCTTGATCCAGAGCCTGTTTTGGCTGTTGCTGGCCACTCAGAACAGCCTCAATCGCACCTTCGACGATCTGACGCGCTTCTGGGAATACGCCCATCACTGCGCCTTGTGTAGCAGTAGATTGTGCCGATGCATGCAATTGGTCAACAGCTGTCTGGAATTGCGGATATTTTACCATGTTATCTTTGAGAACCTTCTCGTCATAGGCCGCCTTCGTGATCGGGAAGTACCCGGTATTCACACTCCATTGTGCCTGTACTGCTGGAGAAGCGACGAATTTAATGAACTCCCATGCCGCCTTTTGCTGGGCTTCAGGTTTGTTGTTCATGATGTATAAGCTCGCGCCGCCTACAACTACGCCGCCTTCTTTTGCTTCATTGGCTCTTGGCAGAAACCCTGTGCCTACTTCGAATTTATCGCCAACCTGCTCCACAATATTACGCAGCGAAGCGGTAGAATCCAGCGTCATCGCAATTTGTCCTGCGGAAAAGGCTTTCGCTGTATCGTCCGAGTTACGTCCCAAATTGGATACGACCTTTTCATCGATCATTTTCTTCCACCATGTCAGCGTTTTTACACCGGCATCCGAATTCAGCAACGATTCCGTAGCTGCTTGCTCACGTCCATTGCCATTATTCACATAGTCCGCGTTCTGATTGGCAAACAGTTGCTCCATAAACCAGCCGTAAATGGCAATGGATGCACCAGATTTACCATCCTTACTTAAGGCTTTGGCAGCTTTTTCGAATTCATCATACGTTTTCGGAGGATTAGCTGGGTCAAGTCCTGCGGCTTTGAAAGCATCCTTGTTGTAATACAAAATCGGGTTTGACGTATTGAACGGCATGGCGTTCAATTTGCCATCAATCGTGTAGTATCGTGTAATATTCGGTTCAAGCTGCGACAAATTGAACTTATCCGCATCAATAAACTGTTGTACAGGCGTGATCATTTTGGAGTCGATCATGAATTTACTGCCGATTTCGTATACTTGAATGATGTCTGGTCCGCTATTAGAACCAAGCGACGCTTTCAGCTTGTTCAAGCTGTCATCATATTTACCTTGATATACTGGCTCTACCTGAATGTCCTTATGACTAGCGTTAAAGTCAGCAGCAATCTGCTTGATCGCTTTTTCACCGTTGCCGGACATTGAATGCCACCAAGTCAGCTTTACAGGTGAAGTTGCTGCTGCCCCTGTATCATTACCATTACTCGGCTTCTCCGCCGCTGTATTGTTGCTACAGCCTGCTGCAACGACCATAGCAGTCAGAATAAGCAGGGTCAAAGCACTTTTCAAACGAAAAAATCTCATAATCTCTCTTCTCTCCCTTTGATTAAATGATTCTTGAATGAAATGTTTGTACTCTTGTGTGTTAAAGCTTTGTATATAGGCTGCTTGCGCAGGTGTTGCTGTCTTTTGCTTCTATAATTAGCCTTTAAGCGCACCCGCTGCCATTCCACGCACCAGCTGTTTTAATCCAAAGATCAGCAGGAGCAGAGACGGTAAAATGACAAGTGCCGTACCCGCAAACACCAGATTCCATGAAGTCGATTCCTGAAACTCCAACATAGATATGCCGATCTGTACGGTACGCATATTCTCGCTATTTGTGACCAGTAAAGGCCAGAGATATGAATTGTACATGTTCAGGAACGAATACACAGCCAGTGTTCCGAGCGCAGGACGCGATAACGGAAGCACATGAAACAGGAAATATCGGATATGTCCGCACCCATCCATACGAGCAGCCTCGAACAGTTCCTTGGGAAGCTGGAGAAAAAATTGTCTTAACAGGAACGTTCCGAACGCCGTCGCCAGAAATGGAACCGTCAACCCTTGATATGTATCAAGCCAGTTCCAGCTTCGTACCGTCAGATAGTTGGGAATAATAGTAACTTCCCAAGGGATCATCATCGTCGCGACAAACATGCTAAAAATGAAGTTTTTTCCCTTGAATTCCATTTTGGCAAAGGCATAGGCCGCCAAGCTGGCTGTAATCAGTTGTCCGATCATTGTCAGACCCGAAATGAGAAAGGTGTTGCCGATAAAGGCTGCAATCGGAACGATTTCAAACACTTCAGAAAAATTGGCCATATGAAAGGAATGCGGGAAAAAGCTTGGTGGGTAAGCGCTCGCTTCCTCCGGTGACATGACCGCCATAAAAAATGTATAAATAACTGGGTACAAAATCAGAGCGGCTGCAATCGTAAGCAGCACATACAATAATGTTGAATTCAGGTGTTGTTTCATTGGTAATGCACCTTTCTTTCCACCCACTTAAACTGAATCATCGTAAGCAGCAAAATGACAGCAAACAAGACAATGGCCTGCGCACTCCCTGTTCCGAACCGGAAATTAACGAAAGCTTCCTGATAAATGGAATATACAAATACATTCGTACTGTTCACCGGACCACCTTTGGTCAAGATATTAATTTGAGCGAAAGACTGGAAGGCACCAATGATGGAAACTACGGTCACAAAAAAGATCGTCGGTGATAGCAGCGGCATAGAGATACGCCAGAACGTGACCAACGGTCCGGCTCCGTCCATTTTGGCACTTTCGTACATGTCATCTGGAATCCCTTGAAGTCCGCTTGATAAGATAATGTAATTGAAGCCAAGATTCATCCAGATGGTCATTATGGCTACGGAGAACAACGCCCAATCTGGGCTGGTCAACCATGGAACTGGATTGATATGTAATAGGGAAAGCACATAGTTGAACATCCCCAGTGTAGGATGGAAAAGGAATTTCCAAATGACCGCAGATGAACCCACCGATAACACCATCGGTAGCGAGAAGGCAAACTGGAAGATACGCATTCCACGTAATTTACTGTGTGTAAGGGCAGCGAGTACCAGCGCCAGTAAAATACCCACAGGTACCGTCAATAGTGCAAAAAGCAGCGTGACCTTAATCCCCTGTAGAAACTGACCTGAGCTGAACAGCATAGCAAAGTTATCTAACCCCACATAATCTGCAACGTTTCCTGCGGGATCTGTAGAATGCAAGCTGAGATAAACGGACTTTATCATCGGATAAAACATAAATACAGCAAACAAAATAAGCGATGGAGCCAAAAAGGTATACGCCAGCGCGTTTTCGCGCAGTCTTTGAATTTTTAGCGAACCCGTGCGTATGCGAGCTTTAGACGATGTCCGTTGCTGGCTCCTCGTCCCCAGTCCCAAAGATTTGTTAAGTTCACCCAAAACGGAACGCCCCTTTCTTTTCAAACCAACCTCAGTAAGTGTATCGTTTTGATGTAAAGGGAACATCAAGTGAACTGGAGTAAAATGTTAATGTTTTGACTCTTTGTAAAACCTGTCTTACTTGGGTATTTGCACAAGGGCACAGGCTCCTGCATACGATATATCATTATATGAGTATGGAGGTCAGAGGCGAATGTCGTACAACACCGTCAGTCCGCAAACCTTATATCAAGCTAGACCGGAATTCCAACAAGAACTCAAAAAAGTCCACGATCATTTGCATTATCAATTGAGTCCCTACATGAACCACACGGTTAGGGTACAAACGATGGATCATCAGGTATATGAAGGAACGATTGCGCATATGGATGCGGATCATTTGTATTTGAGAGTGCCTCAGCAGTATCACTCATCCTCCTTAGGAGCCCCGATCCCTGATCGTTCCTATGCCTACAACAATGTCATTCTGCCGCTGGTGCTATTTAATTTGTTGGTTATAGTCCTGTTGAGCTAGCGCTCGATCCATGCAATCTGTCTAACTAAAAGACAAAAAAACCTCCAAATCCGTAAGGAGCCTACCCTTGGCACATTACGAAGTTGGAGGTTTTATTTATTTGTGTTTTTATAATCATTAGTTCTCACAGGAGATGCCTGCTTCCTGCTCTAGTACAGCTATAAAACGCTCTATACGTTCTTCATTCGGCAGGTGGCAGAACACCTCATTTACCCCCTGATTGATCAGCAGGATGCTCCCCTTAGTATCCGACAATTCCTTTTCCAGCTTAGCCAGCGAAATATGGTGATAATTAATGAATTTGATCCAAGGAATACCCATAGTGCAGGAATAAAAGATGATTCGTTGGGACGTTACTGCCAGCATTCCACAAAGCGGTATCTTCTCGGAGCTTTGCTGCAAATCATACGTACACCTAATAAAGGATCGGATGTGTTCGCCGGCTTCTAACGTCAGATTAATGGCTCGTAGCTCTTTTTCATCTGTTTTCATCCCGTCTCATCTCCTGTTCGAAGTTCAGGAACGAGTCGCAGCTCCATGACCTCAAATCAGCTTTTGCGGCTTGCCCCGTCGACCTCTTCCATTTTTCGTCAGAATAAGAACTGGACAATGACTGATCTCCACTGCACATTAAAACCAAGGATGGATATGTACAACTTAACATGGGCACAGGATGTTATCAACAAGCAAGCGAGCACTGTTATTGAGCAAAAATCAGCAATCTGTACCTTATACACTAGATAGTATTTTGGTGATTTATTTAGGTGATTGGTAATGTGAATTTCAGAAATGAGGAATGGTATACGCTTCTTCTTGGCAAGCTAATGTGAGAATACGTCAGAACGGAGAAGAAGCCTGATGAAATATAACCGTTTGCTATGCGCTGGAATCGCTGTTTCTTTGCTGAGTATTAGTCCTTGCCCCATTCCATATACGAATGCACAAGACACATCATACGCCTCTCCCGCTCCTACAAAGGGAAGAGCCTATTACGAAGAACGGGGCGACATTGTATGGGAAGTTCCTACCCATCGTAAGCTTATCGCTCTCACATTCGATGATGGACCGGACGAAAGCAATACTCCTGCCATTCTTGATTTACTTCAGAAATATGATGCGAAAGCGACCTTTTTTGTCGTCGGCAGCCGTGTAGAAAAGCTGCCACACCTTGTAAAACGGGAACGAGAGGAAGGACATGAAGTTGGCAACCATACCTTCCTTCATTCATCCTTTCAATATATTTCCCGCAATAAAGCTCTGTCCGAATTGAATCAAGGTCAGGCCAGTATCGTTCAGGCAACTGGAGCAGGGACCCATCTATTTAGACCACCAGGCGGCTCCTATAACGATACACTGGTCAAGCTATCCAAAGAGAAGGGACTGAAAATTATTTTATGGTCCTGGCATCAGGACACCCTAGATTGGCGAAAGCCCGGTGTACACCGTATCGCTGATAAGGTGCTTCGCAATGCCCGTAACGGTGATATTGTCCTCATGCACGATTATGTACATCAAAGTACACAAACCGTTGATGCCTTGAAGATTATTCTCCCTGAGCTCAAGAAAAGAGGTTATTCCTTCGTCACTGTATCTGAATTACTCTCTAATCGAGAAAAGCCGGATGGGCTGATTGAAGTGAATAAGTGAAAGAGCAATGTTGTACTTGTGACCTAAGATGATGGATCAGAAACTAGCCCCATGTTATCATGTGTACGCAAATAATCGTTCATATCATGTCATGGGGATTTGTTTTCAGTAGCTTGTTCCAGCAGTTTTAATGCTGTTTCTTCCGTTGTGATGAGCACATTCATGTAACCCCCATTCAATGCACCCAGGATTCCTGGAACCTTTTCTAATGATTCTGCTATACCGACAGAAAGCTTCGCCTTTTTGATTTGCTCCAGCGAAATGGTAAGGGTCCTATCTTCCAAACTTGTTTTGATCGAAGTACCGCTTTCGTCAAAGAAACGCGAGCAAATATCTCCGGCCGCCCGCCCATCTTCCAATTCTGTAATAAATGCATCGCCATAAAATCCTCTCCACTTCTCGTGCCCCTGCAATTTGGCTGAGCCAATGCCAAATAACGCAATATCCAACTTATCCCAATAATCAGAGATTGTCTTGAAGTAAGGGGAATTTATCAATTGCTCTCTGGTTTCCCTCTGCTCTGTAATCGCCGGTGCATCAATCATTAATGAACGGGCGTTCCACTTAAACGCTGCTTGATAACAAATAGTGTTCACATGGTAGCGGCTCTCTAGTTTTCCTGAGGGCCCGCCGACCATGGGAATGAACGTTACAAAAGGGCGGTTGTCGGTGGAGAATTCATCCACTACACTTGCTAGACTGCTTCCCCAAGAAAAACCGATAACATCCTTAGACTGAACCTTATGCTGTAGCCAATCTGAGCAAGCCCGGCCTATGGCTTTACGCTTAAGATGGCTTGGCTGAGCTGGATCGGTCATAACAACAATAGCTTCCTGAAGTCCAAAACATTCGCATAGCTTCTGCTCCAGTGGAAGCTGGTCGGCTGTCCCATAATTAATTGTAATACTCACAATCCCCTCTTCTCGTACCCGCTTCAACATCCGGCTGATAGTCGTCCGGTAAATGCCCAGCACTTTAGAAATTTCGCTCTGCGTCATATCCTGCTCATAATACATTTGGGCAACCTTAATTAAAAGTTTTCGGTCTTCCTGCAAATTCATCATCTCGCCCTCCCTTTGCGCATATTGCATTTGACAGATAAAAAAACCGTCGATATACTGTAGGCGATCATTTTGCACATATTTTATTATAACGCACAAATGTGCAGAGGATCAAATAATGACGGGGAGATGATTACTTTGAGCACGGATACGATAAAAAACAAATGTGCCAAAGAAGCTCTAACTTATATCCGAGATGATACAGTCATTGGACTGGGAGGTGGAAGCACCATCTCCTATTTAATCAGGCAGATTAAAGAATCTGGTCGGCGCGTTAAGGTAATAACCCCTTCCGGTGCTACAGCCGCCCTTTGTATCCAGCATGGTCTTCCGCTGCTTCCGTTATGGTCTGTGGAGCAGATTTCCGTTGCTTTTGACGGCTGCGATGAGGTCGATGAACAGCTACGGGCGCTGAAGAGCGGCGGCGGCATTCATACCAGGGAAAAACTGGTCGCAACGATGGCGGAGCACTACATATTACTGGTTGATGAGAGCAAGGTGGTAAAGGAACTGACCTTTAGTCATCCTGTCGTACTTGAGATTCTTGAGGATGCGCTATCTTATGTCCAAAAATCGGTTACCAGCCTGGGCGGCAACGGAATGGTCCGCAGCAGTCCAACTAAAGATGGGTATACCATTAGCGATTACGGGCATTTATTAATGGATGTTTATTTTCGGGAAAGGATAGATATCGAGAAGATTCAGAGCAGCCTAAAAAAGATTAGCGGAGTAATCGAGACATCATTGTTCACGGAGGAAGTGACAGGAGTGCTCGTTGGGAGCGAGCATGGAGTCCGATTTATGTCCCAAAAATAGACACACCAAAATAAGAACGGGGGCTTAACCATGGATCATTTGAAGTGGGGTATTATCGGACTAGGATCGATCGCTGCAGAATTCGCAGTCGCCCTAAATGAGCTTGGCGGAACACTGTATGCAGTATCCTCACGCACACTAGAGAAAGCTGAGGAATTTGCCAGCCGACACGGTGCCTTGAAGGCTTACGGCGGACACAGCGAAATGCTGCAGGACCCTGAGCTGGATGCGGTCTACATCGCCACACCGCACAGCCACCATTACCAATACGTGATAGACAGCCTTTCGATGGGAAAGCATGTCCTCTGCGAAAAGTCCATCACGATAAACAGCGCACAGTTACGCGAGATTGCTCGTCTTGCCGAAGAAAAACAATTAGTAGTGGCTGAAGCGATGACAATCTACCACATGCCACTTTATAAAAAGCTACGGCAGCTTCTGGACGACGGGGCCATCGGCCGTTTGAAAATGATTCAAGTCTCTTTCGGCAGTCATAAAGAGTACGATGTGAATAACCGCTTTTTCAGTAAGGATCTGGCGGGAGGGGCGCTGCTGGATATTGGAACATATGCCCTATCATTTGCCCGTTATTTTCTTTCGGAGCAGCCGCAAGAAATTCTATCGACTGTCAAACGCTTTGAGACAGGTGTCGATGAACAATCTGGAATCATTCTGAACAACAATGTAGAGGAAATGGCCGTCATCTCTCTGGCGATGAGATCTAAAATGCCCAAGCGGGGCATTGTGGCTGGGGAATTAGGATATATCACCGTGGATAATTTCCCTCGGGCCTCCAGCGCTACTGTTCAATATTTGGACGGAACTGTAGAACTGATTGAAATAGGAGATAGTGCTAAAGCCCTGCAGTATGAGATTGAAGAGATAGAGAGCCATATTTCCGGAAAAAGTAACCGGAATACCCTACCGCTCTCCCTCGACGTTATGGATATCATGAGTCAGATACGAGAGCAATGGGGAATTAAATACAGCTTCGAATAACAGGGTTATCCACTGTGTAGCCTAGGGATGAGATTCTTGTATATGAGGTATACAAGAATCCCATGTTCTTATCCTCAACAGCTTTCCAAAGCTGTACCTGCCCTCTCAGTTCAATGTTTTGGAGGCCAGCCATTGCATCATTGTTGTTTTCTTTCCGTTAATCAGCTTTGATACTTCATTGTTATATACGTAAATCCAGGACCAGTGACCATTATATTCATACGGTGTTTTGTCGCTCTTTTTGTACAAACCAGAAGTATCCACTACATTATCAAACAACGACATATGGACATCCTTTGCTCCCGCATTCACCAAACGGTCATAGGTCGGAATCATGTAATCGTTGGGTGGAACTACGGTGTCGGTTTTGGCGGCGACAAACCAGATCGGCAGGTCCTTCATGTCATTAATTTGTTCATCGGTGATAAGGCTATCCTTCAGAGCTTCACACGCTACCACAGCTGCTGCAAAATAGTCTTTATAATCACGGATCAGCAGCATAGTCATGTATCCACCGTTGGAGTCTCCGCCAATATAGATTCGATCTGTATCAATGTCTTTGTTCTTGGCCACGTACTCCTTAATTAAGGACATCAATGCTTGCTCATACTTCGAAGTTCCGTCTCCAAAGCCTGTAAAACCATCCATCCAATAGGTTGGGGTCTGAGGTGCCAGCACATAAGCCCCGCCAAAATAAGATTGAATATCCTTAGAAGCAAAATTCGCTGCCTTATTTCCCGAAATTGGAATCGTCGGATCTGTACCTCCCTCTCCCATACCGTGCAGCCAGATCACCAAAGGGTTCTTCACTTTGTCTTTTGCTGGTGCATAGTCGGCGTAAGTTAAAGTAACCCCATCAAATGCAGCTTTGCCAGTTGTAAACTGATCAACAAGCTTCCGGATTTCACCTGAGGAAGTATCGATCTTCAATCCGGAAATTGTTCCTGATTGGGTTTTAATAGCCTTTTGCTGCGTGATCGTATAATTGTTATCATTCCATCCGTTAAACCCGGAACCTGCATCATAATGAATAGCGGAACCCAATGTTAAGGACGGACCGATTTCCATTTCCAGCACAACGTAGCTTCCGGTTTTCTTTACAGGGTTGCCGCTTTTGTCCGATACATAGGCCTTGGTGACCTTCCTGTTACCTTTTTCAATAAAGGAATTTACCAACCTATTGTCGCTTCTTTCCACATGTACCTTAAATGTATCGTTTGTTATCGCATCTTTGGGTACCGGCTTACCCAGGTTAACAATGATCTTCGTAATGGCTGCTCCCCAATCCTTCACCTCCGCAACCGTCCGGTATGAGGTGGGCTGTACCTTGGCATCCTTGGCCCATGCACCGGAGCTGAAAGCAAAGGTCGTACTGACAGCTAAAGTGAATAACATAGATGTTTTAGCAACCTTTTTAAACTGTTTAAACATGATGTCTTACCTCCTAGATCCATTAATAAACCGCTTACATTATTAATTTTAACGATTTTTTTATTTGCATCCTGCCTTTTATTAGCCTAATTCAGGTCAATTACTGACTCCTTGCTTCAGAAAGCCTCTTGTGCTTTTTACGATATTGATGAGGCGTCACGTGATAAACCTTTTTAAATACCCTGGCAAAAGACTTCTCGTTCGGAAATCCGTGTTCCAGCGCAATTTGTATAATAGAATGGTCTGTATTCATAAGAACACGGAAAGATTTCTCCAGACGGATGGCGTTGATATATTGAAAGAGCGTCAACCCTACATGCTTTACAAAAAAACGGGACAAATATTCGGGAGACAATCCAAAAACCTGAGCGATGGAATCCAGGGATAGGCTCTGATCGTAATTTTCTTTGATATAATCAGTTATCAATGTCAGCCTCTCCAAATATTTATTCGTGTTAAAGCCAGGGAGCGATTCGTTGTCAATCTTAAAATGCATTAATAAAAGGTACACCAATCTATAAGATAGGGACGTTAAGTGAATATGTACTAAAGGGTCATTGTGCTGGTTGAGGTAAGCCACAAATAATGTGTTTAACAGATCACGCAGCTCCTCAAATCTCTGCTCGTTGGTTTCGAAAATGGATATACAATCAAATAAAATGGGATTACTATCCTTTATGTTTTCTCGAATAAATCCTGAAGGAATCTGAACGGTTATAGCCTGTCTACCTTGGCCCTTAGCCACAGAAAAGGAATGAATAGCATTCGAATTAATGAGCACAATATCTCCTTCTCTGGAGCTATAATTCATGCCATCTATATAGATATTGTCAATTCTCCCTGAGAGTACATAAGATATTTCGATGCTGTCGTGCCAATGCCTAGGTATGTATGCTGGTTCATTGGAGGAATGAACTATAATTTTTAATGGAAAATGATTGTCTGCCTGAACTAGCTCATATTTGTATTCCAAGTTTGTCGCTCCTCTCAGATGTGAACATCATAATAGAAGAAACGGCTTCAATAGGTTGCCAAAACCGCCATATTTAATCTTCCTGTCTCTATAAACAAAAAAACCTAAGATAACAAAATACATAAGATCCTTGGATCTTAGCATTTGGTTCCTTAGGTTTTGCCTGCGTAACAGTAACAATCCCAGTGCTATTCATTTTCAATTAACTAAGCTAAGTATATAGAGGCTTGAAATTTATGTCAACGCTTTCACTTAAGGTGTCTAACCCTCAACTAGCGGCGATGTCCTTTAGCTTCATATGCCCGTAGCTCTCCAGCCACATCTGTTTTGCCTTATGCCGCTCGGTATCTCTTTCTGGTCGTCTCCCCTAACAAAAAAGAACGAGCTTCCATAGCCCGTTCCTTTATTTATGATCCTGTTTTTTGAACTTTGAAGATCATATTTAAACCAAAACCAATCAGCACGAGTCCCGTGACCTTATCGATCATATTTTGAACTTTAGGTGACATTAACCATCTTCTTATGTAACTTAACAATAATACGATTGTAGTAAACCATATAATCGAAAGTAGAGCATAAAGAGAGCCCATCAGTAAAAACTGCAAACTGGGATTATAGCCCGGTAGAACAAATTGCGGTAAGAACGTGAGAAAAAAAATAGCAACCTTCGGATTGAGTGCATTGGAAACCAATCCTTGTGTAAACGCTGATTTTCTAGAATTCTCTTGCTTCTCTTGAACCAAATTACTCTTTCCTTTTTTTACAAAGGAAGACAGTCCCATATATATCAAGTAAACTGCCCCTGCATATTTGACTACCTCAAATGCTACAGCCGACTTCATTAATATTAAAGAAAGCCCCAATGCGGCTGCCAATGTATGAACGAGAGCTCCGCTAGTTAAACCTAATGCAATTTTGAAACCATCCTTCTTGCCATCAGTGAGAGTTCTTTTCGTTATTAATGCAAAATCAATCCCTGGTGACATGACAATAAAGATGAGCAGTATCGTAAATGCCAATATATCATTCATAATGTGCCTCCAGATGAAATTTCAGATACACAATACTAACGCGTTATCAGCTATATTTCAATACCTAACATTCATCCTTTTGAAGCTAATGCGCCACTCGTACGATTTTAAGAATCTTCTGAAAATAAGATTTTTTTGTAAATAATGTTTTTTTGAAAACAGAAAATAATCAAAGTATCCTACCAGCGGTTCATAGACTTCCCTTGGCGAACCAGACTTTTCAGGAACAGAAAGAGCAGCGGCGATGTCCTTAAGTCGCATCGCCCCGCTGCTCTCCAACCACATCTGTCTGGCTTTGTCCCGTTCAGGGATTCTCTCTCTAGGTATTTCCATATCTCAGGTCTCTGAATAATTAGACAAACTGACCGGATAAAAGACATAAACCTTAAACCTTTTACTGAATAAGCTACTACTAAGCAACAATATTAAGGCGTCAACTTTAATATTGTCATAGTTGTATTAATATTATTGTGCAACTGAGCAGGAGTTGCATTGGCATTTACCAGTTGTATTGTAGTTGGAACTGTTGTAACGGTTATTATAACCTCAGCTGCGATAGGTCCCCCACCATTACCTGAGAAAGGTAAGGGTGTTATAGGAGTTCCGTTAACAGTGAGATTGAAGTCCGCATTACCTTGGTTGTGGATAGAAAATGAGATGAAGTAGCTCCCCGTCTCGTTAATTGTTATCGTTGGAGATGGAGGAGTGAAAGTAAATGCACCTCCAACATTCGCTAAAACCCCAGTAAAGGTAATGGGTGAGTTACCCGGAACTGTGTCAGTCCCCGTACCAGGATCTGCTCTGAAAACACTTAAGAAGTCTGATATCCCGACGCCTGCAGGCCCTGCTGGCCCCGTTGCTCCTGCTGGTCCTGCTGGCCCTATTGCTCCTGCCGGTCCTGCCGGTCCTGCTGGTCCTGCCGGTCCCGTTGCTCCTACTGGCCCTGCAGGGCCAGGAATTCCTTGGAAACCTTGTAGCCCTTGCTGACCTTGAGCACCTGGAACTCCCTGTGGACCTGGCAGTCCCTGGGGTCCCTGCGGTCCTTGAGGTCCTTGAGGCCCTTGAGGTCCTTGAGGCCCTTGAATTCCTTTAACAATGACCTTCGGCAAAACTTTGAATTTTTTAACTGAACATCTTCTAAATTTTCTCCGATGCATTTTCTTTTGCCAACAATAATGTCTAAACATAATTAATGGTCACCTCCAAAGTCTAGTCAAATTAGCTTATTGTGCAATTAACCAAAAAGATTGGGCTGTTGACTTCATCTAGGAAAAGATAGGCATAGGTCTGTCCGTATGCTCCAACTCGTTGGTCATGATCTTAAACCTCTGTGACCGCCCACCTATTCTCGGCGTGTGTTGTATGCTTTTCCAACAAAAAAAGGACTAGCACAATAGCTAGTCCTTAATGGTTGGTTTAAAAAGTGCTACCTTCTATTATTTTTGGGTAAATGCGATTTTCAATCCGATAAGTGTAAATAACGAGCCTTGAATATAGTTGATTTTTTTAGAAAAGGATGGATTTCTCCGTAGAAAGGAGCCTACTTTCCCAGCAAAAATACTTATCAAAATAAAAAGCACTAAAGTTTGTATTAAAAATACCACTCCAAGAACTAGCATTTGAATAGAAACATTACCGCTTTCCTGGTTTACGAACTGAGGAAGAAAAGCCAAGAAAAAAAGTGATATTTTGGGATTCAACACATTCATGATGACACCTTTTTTATACAATGATTTGTAATTCAAGGTATCTCCACTCTTAAGTTCAAACTCGTATCTTTTGCTCTAAATGACTTATACGCCAAAAATAATAGATAAGCTGCTCCAGCGTATTTGATTACTGCAAATGCCAAGGAAGATTGATAAATTATTGCTGCGAGGCCGAAGGTTGCTGCAAAAATATGAACCAACAATCCCGTGCAAAGGCCTAAAGTAGTAAATATCCCTGCATTCCTACCTTTTGCTATGCTCTGTGTCAGAGTGAACACGTTGTCGGGACCCGGCATAATGGTGAGAACAATTGCTGCTCCCAGAAAAGCTAATATAGTTTGAAGCTCCACACAACTTCCCCCTTTGGATAATTTGCATATATACTACACCACAATATGTATAGAAGCTATTAGAGCAAATGATTGATGTAAACTGCCGAATTACAGAAACTCCGCTGCAAGCTACATGAGCACTCATGGTGTAGCAATGGTATAGAAAAGGGCTCCCTCTCGGGAGCCCTTTAAATAGCGGGATTACAGGGTTTTGAGGCCCTTATTACATCATGCCGCCCATTCCGCTTTCACTTGTGTTATATATGAAAACATATGAATACAAAGGGTTTATACTGTGCTATTTATGAACTAATAAGAACCGAAAATACTACATTGCGTTAACATTCGGTTAACGTGTTAACATCCCTTCTTTTTCTTGAAGCATCCTTGAATCCCTGTCGGTAACCTGTTCTGCAATAAATATCCCCTTTTACAATGTACAAGTTCTCAATCTCTTCAATAATTTCAACACTTACATTATAGTCATCGTGTAGATCGTTTAAGATAACCGCAAGTCTCTTGTGTAATAAATCTTCACTACGTTCACATGTCTCCATAATCGCTTCAATTCTTCTTTCACCAAGTTCAGTCATCAAACCACTCTCCCGATGTATTTATTTACTGGCAACCTTTTTTCCTGTATACTCACTGTGAATCATTATCAATGAGGTGTAACATGGCTCTCCGTCCAGGGAGAAGCCGTTTGCCGCGTCTTCTTAAAGAACACAAGATGAAGCGGATTGACCTCGCCAACTACTTAGGCGTATCCCCATCCTTTATAACAAGAATAATTGATGGGGATAGATTTTTTTCCTACCCTTTAGCAGCTCGCGCAGCACAAAAATTTGGGTGCACCATGGAAGAACTGCATGAGTGGATAGACGATTAACGGCAAGCGGCGGTGGCTTAGGCCCTCCCGTCGCCGTTAAATTTGCCTAAGAGTCAAATTAATTGTTATTCTCTCCCCTCCTCTAATTGATTTTATATGTAGTTACAACCATATGACTAACTTCAACTATCTTGAGAAAGACATATCCCTCTTTTATATTAAATCCCAATATTAGGGGCTTGGCAACAAAAATTCGTCGGGATGAATTCGTCCTATAATTCGACATTTTTCCTCGTTGTATCGACAAAAAAAAGAACCGCATTGTGGCGGTTCAGGTAGCAAACACAATATTGGGATTAAAAAGATTAAGTGTCTGAGCTACTTCTTCATATCGCCGTATTGCTATCTGACATTTAGGAGAATCCTTACTTATGTCATGTGAAAAATAGGCCACTCTGAAGACACTATTCATTAGTACAACTTTCTCCATGTTGATGCTATTACTTCTATCTACATTAAGAAAGTTACATCCACTACTATTAAGAAGCGTTTCCCAGAACTTTAGTGTACCCACTAGATAAAATACCCCACGAAATGTGTGTATGATGACCCTTTCTTTCCACCTGTCATAGGACATATACAAAATATCCTGTATAGGAAGATCCACCTTACCACATTTGCCATCGACATCTTTTGAAACTGTAAGCATTTCTTCACCAACTTTACTTAAGTAATTCTTTCGGCGGTTCAGGATTATAGACATAAATAAGACTGGCAACACTGACAGACATTACTGCGATTGCAGACAGGGCCGTTGCAATTGTGTTGTAAATGTTTTTCATGATGTTTTCCACCTCCCTCCATTAATTAATAACAACGTTTGAGCGAAAAAGCTTATGGCTACATACGGTAGAGCAAACCATAAATTCAAGCCTAATGTTACAAGTGCCGCTACCTTTAGCAGAGGAAAATATCGCTTGGGTATACGTGTTTGGTTTTCGATTCCCGCAGGCGCAAATATTAGAATTAACAGCATACTTATTATCGTTGCAATCATTGTCCACTTATGATCCAAGGATATGAACGATAACGCTGTAAACAATAATGTCGAAACAGCTACGCAACTCATACCGCTTTTTAGGTGCACCCCTCCAGTCATTTGGCGTAGGAATGCAAATGCCGCCATGATGGTAACTACCTCTTTTACCCTGCCTGTGATTAAAGAAATAAGAATCGATAATCCAGTAATAAAGATCACATTCAAAGTGATAGCCAGTGCATGCTTCAATACTGGAACTGAAGCTGGGTGATCTGGCACTACACTTTTTATGTGAATAGCTATCTTATTCGATAAAGCTTCAATCAAATTTCTTCCTCCTTTTTGAAAGCGTAATAAAGGAACATACCAGAAGCTAAAGCAAAAAATACGATATTTAGCCACACATCGTTGTAGTACAACATTATCGTGACTGCAATTAGAGAAAAGATGATTAAAACGCTAACAATAAAATGTTCCCATTTGAATCTGAGCTTTTCGAAATCCGCCATAAATCCGATTCCAAACTTGTAAAGCATCCATGATAAAAGAAGAACTGTGGCACTTGTAATAGCTTGTAATAGAGCGCCTTGAGCGGACCCTTGAAACTGTATAGTTGGCACGTCATGAAAGATACCTTTTAAGATTAATGACTGGATAACACCATAAATCGAAAACCCAGTTATTGTTATAATGCTAGACCACAAAATTGGGACTTTCACTACAGTAGTTATAAGGAAGATGTACAGCAGTATACTAATTATCGGCACAACAACAGATAAAGCTAACTCTTCCCTTAAGACGTAACTTTGAGCACTCATTATTACCATGACAACAATCGCTTGCCAAGCATAATCAGTCGCCTTCAAGCGGAAAACAGAGAGCATTAGCGAAAAGGCCGCAAAAGACTCCATTGTAGAAAAAAGCAAGAACCTAATAGGCTCCCACATAACACATAACCCCTTCACATAATTGGTAACAAATATGTTTTAATTCTATATTTGTTACTTGTTAGAGGCAATCCAATTACCATGTTAAATGGAAGTATTTATGTATTATGTGAGGTAATTATTTTCAGCCTGCGAATATAATATCCTCTAGTTTAATCCAACTAAAATCATCCTCACCACGAAACAGTTTTACTTCTCTACGCGCGGTGTTAATCGACGTAACTACACCAGTCATGTCCGTATCATCAAACGGGCTAAATACGGTCACTGTCACGGCTGTACGTGTATTGTAAGACTCTATTAGAGCCTGCTCAATCAATTGTACCTCTTGGTCATCCAATTCCGGTTTACCGCGCCGCTGACGGTCCTTCATGAGCTTCAAATAAGCTTCTTTATGTTCTGGTATGATAATCCGGCTGCTTTCCCAAAAACCGTTACCTTCTAATTTTTTAGACATGTATGTAGCCTCCTGATGTGTTATGTAATGATTATATTACGAACATTTGTTCCTAACAAGGTATTTTATTTGCCATCTATAAAACTTTTGTACTAGAAAAATATTCCTAGGTCATATATACTATTTTTATAATAATATTGGTTAATTAGGGGGAAAACGTTTTGAAGAAGCCGTTTTATAAGAAGTGGTGGTTTTGGGTTATTATCGTTGTATTAGTCATAGGTGCCCTTGGTTCAAAGAACAATGACCCAGCGAAGACTGCGACAACCGATTCTAAAACAACAGATACTAAAGCAGTGTCAACTACAGCAAATGTGGAAAAGAAAGAAGAACCTAAAGTTAAAACCGAGGCAAAAGAGGAAAGTGTCCCTAGGGAACACAAAGCCGCATTGAAAAAAGCGATGGAATACGCAGAAACTATGAACATGTCGAAAGCAGGCATTTACGATCAATTGACTTCTGAATACGGTGAGCATTTCGATAAAAAAGCCGCTCGATATGCTATTGAAAACATTGTGTTTGATTGGAAAGGAAACGCATTGAAAAAGGCACAATCATATGCAGAAACTATGAATATGTCAAATCCGGCTATTTACGATCAATTGATTTCAGAACACGGGGAAAAATTCACTAAGGAAGAAGCAAAATACGCAATAGCTAATTTAAAGTAAAAAAAGTAGAAACGGGGCAGATGGTTAAACCCTCCTGCTCCTTTTTTATGCTCATTTTCTGTATACGTGCATTTAATACGTTGACACGTACTAATAATACGTGTATAATGATTAGTGTAAGGAGGTTAATCACTTGAAATCATACAGTTCGAGAGAATTAATCAAACTGTTAGAAGAGGACGGATGGTACATAATAGGAGTACATGGCAGTCACCATTACTTCAAGCATCCGACAAAAATCGGTAAGGTTACGGTGCCGCATCCTAAGAAAAGCTTTCCTCCGAAGACACAAACAAGTATCCTAAAAACAGCGGGGATTAAGGGCTGAACAGTCCTCCCCAAAGGAGGTTAATTATAATGAGTAAAAAAGATGTATATCGTTTTTGGGCTTTGTTCGATTATGCGGATGAAGGTATTTCCGTTCGCTTCCCCGATCTTCATGGCTGTTTTACGTCTGGAGATACAGCGGAAGAAGCGCATGCTGCAGCTCGTGAACTGCTGGAGGGGTTTATGTATGTTTTGGAACAAGACAACGATCCTATTCCTGATCCTTCCCCGCTTGATGTTATTTTGGCACAACGGGAAGAAACAGAGGCTGCGTGTGACGTTCAGGTCTACATGCCTGTAGTTCGGGAAGCCATGGAAAGTAAGGCCGTTAAAAAGACATTGACTGTCCCGAAATGGCTTAATGATCAAGCGGAACGGCAACACCTTAATTTCTCTCAAGTGCTACAAGAAGGATTGAAACGCAGTCTGGGAATTGATCCTTTGGAGAAACGATAATGAAATACGGTCCGCGTAAGCCCAGCCTAAACAAGCGTATAGCAGCTCGTACCAGTCTCAAGCGGCAGATTGTACACCGTTCAGGACTCAAGATGCCACGGGATTGGGGATGGCTAAGAAACCCACGTAAGGCGGCATACAATAAGGTGTACAATCGGTCAACGTTTGATATATTCAAACTAATTGGAAAATTGTTTAAATAGGAAGGTGCAGTAATGGGACCCTATAATTTAGAACTAACACCTTGGGAAATGCTCATATTGCGAGACGATATGAAGGAGCGCTTAAAATATAATCGTGGTTTCGTTCCCGAAGAACTGGCTATATGGAGAAAAATAGAGGCATTGCATGAACAGTTGGAACGAGATGAGGCGGAGTATAAGAAAGTAGAATCAAAAGATACAAAATCAACATAAGCTTAAAAAGCTCTGCCGACCAATTAAGGTTAGCAGAGCTTTCTATTACATATCGCAAATAAGACTGCCTTTACTCAATTCTCATAACAACTAAATTTTATGGTACTTAGTGACTATGTACACAGATATACAGATTATATATAATTATTTTTGTAGTTAAATTATAGAAAGAAGGGATTTAATTTGAAAAAATTAATGAGTTTTGGTATCGCCGCATCATTGCTTCTGTCACTAAGCCCTGCTGCTTTTGCGCAGGATTCAATTTCAGCCAATCAGACTGATAATGGTTTCATTAAAGTGGTTGAGAATACTGAGAATCAGGACGGGCATGTTATTACTCCTTTTGATGTTCAATTGATTAATCCGATACATCACACTGGAAAAGGAGCATTTGAGAAAACCTTCACCATGATCCCTGAGAATGGAGAAGACGCCAATGTGTTCGTTAAAAATAATGGAAGTTCAACAGTTTATGTAGAGATTAAGAAAGCAGGTTCTAGCACCTCTATAGACACTTCGGTTTCACCTGGTAGTCAAAAGACCTTGCAAATTTATTCTCAAAGTAAAAACTCATATAGTGTATACATTTACACCCAGGACGGTTCCCAAATGGACCTCAATATAAGTGCAAGACAATTCTAATTAATATACAGAAATTACTAAGTGGATTCATATACATTCGATTCACATAAAAAAGAAAAGGACTCTATCGGCTAAAACCGTTGGAGTCCTTTTTCACATCTACTCTAAATTCAAACTGATTCCGCATATAATACACTCCGGCAATCTTAATCATATCGGGTGAAAACTTTTCTATGGATCCCCCATAATCTATAACAGTTATCAAATCATCGCCCAACAACTGAACAACATATACTCTTACCTGGCTTAATGCAGCTGCAAATAGTTCTATATCTGACTTTAACACTTTATATGTATGGTTCAAGCAGATCACCTCAGATAGTTATTCTGCCGTATGTGTGGTAATTCCTTCAACGACAAAAAAGGTCACATATCAAATTTCTTTTTAACTACACATTAATTCTTCAGTTTTGGGAATCATAAGTAAATAAGGAGAGGTTTTGAAAGGGGTACTATTCAAGACACTGTCCTTAGATTCGTTAAACACACTGTTTCCTCAGATTGTTCAACAAAAATCCCGCCAACCAATTAAGGTTAGCGGGTATTTTTTTGTTTTTCTAAGCTTAGGAACCTCCAACGGTAGCATTAAGCTGAATAGGGTGCTGGTCATAAGCATGATTAGGCCCACTCACAATAAATAAAAAACTAGCTGCGACGATCAGAAGAACCATTTTTCTCAACATTGTTTAACCACACCTTTTCAATAAGATTTAAAAACTCTTCTTTGAACTCAGGAACTGCATGTGTTCTAAACTTCACGAATAGCCCCATGCAGTTTATAAAATAAGTTTCGTTATTTATTATATGTGACTGTACCATTGCATACATCAAATGTTTAAAGCCATCACCGTATGATCCTCTATATAAATAATAATAAGCTAACTCGTATCCAAATCGTGCATATTGTTCTGGTATAACTTGACTAGTATACATGTCGGATGATGGCTGCACCTTCTGAGTAAACGAATTAATTATAGTTTCAAAACGTCTAAGTATATCGTCTATATCTAGTTGATACTGGTTAGCTGCAAGCAGTACGTTCAATATCTTAGTTACCATTTCTTTATCTACTTTTGATTTGGCAATGTATTCAACATAATCTGGAAGCACACTTGTATCACCGGACAAAAGTTTATAAATGTAACTATTACATTGCGCCCAATCCTTATAAAGATTTAGCCAATATAAAGTATCTTCGTCTGTCTCCAATACCCAATCTAAATCAGTGTAGGCATAAGTATATTCTAGAGCTTGTCGATAATCGCCTTGGGCTTCGCAGACACTTGCACATAGTAAATCGGCATATGTGATGTACACAAACAAGGGACGACTTAACTTCTTAGCAAGTTCGTCACACTCTCGTTTCTTCTGTTGATGTTTAATTGTATATTGGATTTCCGCTTTTTCTCTCATTTTTCTTGCCATTTCATCGACCTTGTTCCACTTATTCAATGAACGATACAAATTCGCTAAGTCCTTCAATGCGTCAAGTTGGTCTATTTCATCAAGGCGCTCAACAAAAGCTTCAAGTATCGCAGCAGCGTGGAGATTTTGGGTTTGATCGTCTCCAACTTGAATCGTGAATATACGATATTGGCAGACTGCCAAGCGTTCAGAATGTTGATATCTCTCTGTTTCAGCTACTCCCTCATAGAGTATCAATGCAGCCGCATTTTTCCCCTGCGACAATAATTCTTCTGCAATTTCAAATAGCTTGGGCGAATACAGTAGATTATCCATGATGGCTCCCACTACTCGACGGATTGCATCCAACTTGCCCAACTCCGCACAGCGAAACAAAAACGGCTCGATTCGCCTCATATTCGGGGGATGGTTGATGATAAAGTTTTCTATAAACAGATCGTAAAACTCCCCTTCTGGTAAACCCATTGCCTCAGTGATTCGGTCAAGCTGGTTAATTGACATAGACTTATTCCCTGTCACAATAGCACTTATTATCCCCCTATTCATGCCTGCAAGTTGTCCGAATTGCGCTAAGCTCAAACCTTCTTGTTGTATGTATCTGTCTAATTCTGCTCTAATCGTAGGTGTATGCTTCATATCATATCCACCTTCCACACAGAAATTCCAAAACTTTTATATTATTGCAATCTATTGTTGTCGATAATTTAACAGTTGTCAATAAGTTTTGAAATTTTTGTCATTCGATATTCGACTAAATTATATTTTTTGAATACTGTCGACTACTGTAAGACAAATAGTTCTATAGTGTCATTTTCCATTTAATTATTTAAAATACACAAATTATTCCTTATTTTGTGGTACACTGGATTGGTAGTTCAAAATAATACCATTTCGAGAGGACGGTTTTGGATGAAGTTAAAGAACACAGCAATCATTCTTTCAGGTGTATTGGCTCTTACAGCAGTTGCTCCAATTGCAGCATCTGCTGAATCATCCACAGAACAAATCACACAAAATTCAAGTTCAAGTGTAACTCAAAAGAGTGCAGTTGAGGCAGTAAAACCCTATGTACAAGTTAAGGATGGGGTATTGTCCCTAAAAGACGTTCCTGAAAATATTTATAACCAGTATAATTTATCGGATTTGCAAAAGCATTTTGATGAATTAAATGAGTTATCAAAATCAGGTAAAATTACTGTTAATAGCGATTTAAGCATAAAGGACAATACCATCTCGCTTAATGCAGAATACGGATCCTGGACCTACCATTGGTGGGGATATGATCGGAAATTCACTGACTCTCAAACTAAACAAGCGATAGATTACTATAATACTGTGGCAGGTGGCGGCGCACTCGTTTCAGGGGCAACGGCTTGGTATCCTCCTGTTTCAGGTATTTCAGGATCAGTCGCAGGATACTTTGCATTGTTTGCAGCACGTATGAGCGCTAATAACAATGGTAACGGAGTTTATGTTTCTGTTTCATGGGCGGCAGTGTTTGATGTTGAACCTTTGTAATACGACACAGTAAGGAGACTCTATGACCAGTATTTTAGCTGTTTTAGTGATTATTTGGGGAATAAGTTATATGGCTGTCTACTACATTAAGAAGAAAAAAAATACACACGGGCAACCTGGTTATAAAATATTTTTTATGGTTATTCTTGTTATTTTAGCAATCGCTTTGTTTAGTTCATATTTATAATCAAACAAATTTATGATTTTTTTATAGCCTTCCTTTAATGGAGGGCTTTTATATTACATACCAAATCTTTTGGTGTAAATCCCATATGAGCAATGACAAAAAGACTCCCCGCCGACCAATTAAGGTTAGCGGGGATTTTCTATTTCACGATAAATTCAACTTTTGTCCCATCTGCGTAGTCGTCTAACTTGTGACCTACCCACGATCCAGCTCCACGATTATCCTTTGGACTTATGTACTTAATGTCTGCACCCTCCCCACCTTCCGAACACATCGCCATAGGCCACTCATCCCTATCCTTGCCCTTCTTGGTGGGCACACCCTTTAGGGAGAGCTCGCGATTATGGTCGGCTCCTTCGCGATCTATGGTGCATACTGACGACTTCCCTGCTGCTATAGCCTCTTTAATGTGCTTTGCTGTTTCCGGGTACTTGGCTGACGGAAATTCAAGCTTGACCGTATCGGCAGATACCTGCGTTACCGGAACGGATACAGGGTCGCTCTTAGTGGTCTTTGTAACTTCCTGTTGTACGCTGCATCCAGCTAATAGGATTGTAATTAGTACGGTGAATATCCATCTAAACATATGTATTCCTCCCCCTATAAAACATAAAAACACCCCACCAGCGTATGCCAGCAGGGTATCACCGATGCTTTCGGATTGCACAACGGTGCTTCCGTATGTGTTGTTATCAGTATATTCGCTCTAGGTGGTTATGTAAATACATTCAAAAAATATGGTGAAATTTGGTGGAATATAGAGTAAAGTTAATTCTGCATCTAACAACTGCTAAGGAGCGTATTTATATGAAAGAATTAATCTATTTAGATACCAGCTTTTTGCATTCATTTTTGGCACAACACAACGAAGGTCTACCTATGTCAAAAAGTACAGAACACCAAGAGTCTGAGTCTAAAACCCTCACAAAAGGGACTAGTAGCACTAAAATCCATGAAGGAAGTGTAGAGTTATCGAGCGGGGAATTGAAACTTATGGGTCTTATCGAAACGCCTTCTGCAAAAGGCAGGTACCGCTTAACAAACAATAGAATGAATAACGGTTCTACTGCACTCACTCAGTTAGACGCAGGAAAAGAGATTATATCTAAACAGTTACATGATAATGCCCTACATGAATTCGAGAATTATCTAATTGAAAATTCATTGTTGGTTAATCAAAACGAAGGGGATGAAGCCGAACCCGGCACGTTTCTGAATATAAGAGGGACATTCTCTATTGTGAGCTTGGATTATTTAATGAGCATCTCAAACTCAGAAACAATAATGCCTGTTTTCCAACATGTAATGAATGAAGAGCTTGAAACTACAATTTCTCAAATTGCAGCGACATCAGATCCTAAAAAGGGAACGATTATTAATCGTTTGAGAACAGAATCAAAAAAAGAAATGGAAAATCAGAAAACACTGTTCGAAAAAATTGAGAAAATAATGAACTTCATTTCAACTCTACTTCCTACTAAAACTTTCATTCGAATTGGTAATTATCTTTGTCCGGTTAAGGATGAATACCTCAGAGAGGGAACCAAAGAACTCACCTTCAAATATGGAACTAACAGCAACATACAGATCAACGTTCTTGGAAAATTCACAAGAGTATACGACAATATTGTCTCGCCCCCCTCAGAAGAAACCGACTCGCAATCGATGGCTAATACAATTAATACATTCAGCGATTTAGCTAATAACCTTATTGGAGACATTAGCCTCGTAAAAAAAGGAGATATTATCGTTTCGCCGATTGCGATTTATTTCGAATAATTCGTCTATTTTTGGACCATTCCTTCATGGACTGTTCTTCTTCTTCTAAATATTTATTGGTGGATTCAAATTTTTTTTCAAATTCAGATGATTCTTTTAATAGATTTTTAAAACCATCATTAAAGAACTTCTGAAGATTTTTCATTTTTATCACCTCTGTCAGTATTATACTGTACTTTTTTTCAAATAGCACAAGCAAACTGCCTTTTATTTTTAAATACCCTGCCAGCCGAAGCCAGCAGGGTATTTACTTACAGTTTATTCAGTAGTAGCAGGCGTTTGTGTAGCTTCTGTTGCTGCAGGAATAGGCTCAGGCGCAGATTGAACCTGAGTTGACGATACCTCTGCTGTAGCCTGTGCCAAGAAATCATTGAGCTTTGCAGCCAGGTCCGATACAGCTTCTTTAGCTGCTACCTGTGCTGCCGCCTCGTTTGGCTGTGCTTCAGTAGCCAGTACCGCTTTTGTTTTGGCCTTATACTCCAGATATGCCTTCTCAATCGCGGATTTTAGCTCTACTTGGGATACTACAATACCTTGACTGGAAAGAGTAAGTGAAGCATACTGCAAAGCCTCCTGAAGCTTACGTTCTCCCCCAGCTTCTTTAAATGCTGTTTGAGCAAGTGCGAATGCCTCCCCTGCTACTTTATGGATTACCTCACGTTGTGCTGCCGTTGTACGCGCCTCTAACCACACGTTAACCTTAGTCTTGAGTTTGTTCAGACCTCCTAAAACAAACGCTGTAAGTACACCCGCAGCGGCTGTGACAATGGTATTTACATAAGGCTGTACAGTTTCGATAATTGTTTGCATGATTATTTATCCCCTTTCGTTTTCAACGATGCGATTTTATTTTTTGAATCCCAGGACACTACAGCGCCGTATGCCTCCGCAACGGGTCTGAGCTGCACGTATGCCACTCCTTCGACCAGTTGGATAAAATGCAGCTTGGCTCCATTTAAATAAGCGACCTTGAGACTGGTGTCCCAATGACACGATAAGCCCAACACAGTAGCAAGCACACGCAGCGGAACATACGTCCTGCCACTAAAGAGCAGCGTCTTCCCTACCTGTTTGCCATTTACGATGAACGTACCGGACGTGACTGTCTCCGGCTGCTCAGGGCGCTTTGTGAAACGTTCACGCAGCTCGTCCGCCGTACCATCATACTCATTCATATCCACGTTCCCTTTTATCCCTGCTACCTTGCCGCTATCGCTATATTGCCAAATATCCCAACGTTTCCACGTCACTGTATCGCTTGGGACGCGAGTATCACTATACCGGGCTATCCATAGTGGGTAACCGCCCAATGAGGCGTTAAAATTAGCTGCGAATGCATTGCCTGTATAGATAATGGGCTTGCGTCCTGTAAGTCTCTCCAGCTCAAGCAGGAAGGCCAAAGCTACAGCACTAATAAGTGTTTTGGACAGGTTACCGGGATTATTTTCATAATCCATTACAGGCGGCAAGTCTAGCGTTTTCCCACCACCTACCTGTTCCAATACTTCGGCAAAGTGCCGTGCTTCTGCTTTGGCTGCCTCAACGCTGGTTGCGTCTACAAAGTGGTATGCTCCCAGCAATACCCCCGCTGTTCTGGCTCCTTTTGCATTCGTGGTGAATGTAGGATCAACGTAACGTTGCCCCTGACTTGCTTTAATGAAGGCGAATGAAATACCATCTGCCTTGACCGCTTTCCAGTCAATCTTTCCTTGATAACGGGATACGTCGATTCCCCGTGCGTTACCTTTTTTACGTGATTGCAAAATAACTCCCCCTTATACAGCAGGCTTTTGCCCCTGATCTTTGTTTTCTTGCTCTGGCATATTTGGATTAGGTGGCACTTGTGAACGTGACTCAAAAATCTTAACCGCATTCCTGAGTACATCTGGCATCGGTACACCCATGCGACCAACATTCTCAATAATGGACAACAGCTCATTCGCCAAATAGAAAAAGATCACTGCATCCTGGAAATAGTGTAAGTTGCCCAATGCCACATCTATGAAATGCGCCACCACCACGATCAAGAAAATGACGACCTTTCTTGCTATTCCGTGATAACCTATCCGGCTTCGCAACTCTCCGCGAATCCATGCAGCTATCCACCCAGTCAGCCAGTCCGCAATTACAAACATAAAAAGCAAATGTATCATGACGCTCCACCCTCCAAACAGGTAGCCAGCAACCGCCCCAAACCCCGCCGCCGCCCCTTTTATGATTTGTGTTAATCTGTCGTCCATCGTTCTCCCCCGTCTCTATAGGTCAGGAAAATTGTCCTGACCTTTGTCAAAATCCGTGTAAATTATTCCGTTAAATATTCTCTTAATTATTCCAGTGCAGAGAAAAGCCCCCGACCACTCCAAGGGCATAAAAATAGCGCATCCCTTTGGGTGCGCTGGTTACACTTGTTCTTTCGGTTGCTCAGATACTGGATCGGCTGCAAGGTCTGGACGCTTGGAATAAATCTCAGCCAACACTAAGTTACGATTTTCATCGTCCATTTGATAACTATCAACGACATTTTCAATTCCTCGTTCTCCGCGCTCATACCGGGTAATACAAGCATTGGCGCAAATGCGAACGCGCGGCATAGACATAGCTGCCATATTCATTTCACCTCCCCTCATTTACCTAGCATGATTTCTGTAAGCACTAATTCCAGATCGGACAGGCGTTGACGGAGCAAATCAGTTTCACTTTGTTCCGGCGTAGCTGGCTTTGTTAGCTCTGCTATTTGCTCCGGTGTGAGGCCTTCTGTCCAAAGGCTATCAGGCTGCTTAGGAGCAACATATACAGGCTGCCCCTCCTCTACCCTGCCCTTAGATTGCCATTCGTCCAGTGCGGTTATATACGCCTCCTGTGCCTCGTATACGGCACTCTCATAAACCTTCCATGCAGCAAGATCGAAACGCGGTTTGAACAGTCCCGGCGTTGTGATCGGTACGCCAACTGTGTAGCCTAAAAGCTCCGGCTTTTTTGGTTCGGTGCCCTCGTCTTGATCAGTGCTATCTGGCTGGGCATAAAAAGGGACGACACCATTAAAGGCATCGTCCACCAGTTCGTCCTCTAGATAGAAGCCGTCTGTATTTACTTTAGGTACTACTTTCATAGCGTGACCTCCTTATTATTTGGCTAAAAACGGTGGTATCGCAAGTGACACAAACCCTACAGCAGAGCCTGATACAAGCGTAACAGCTCCATTTGTACCTATGGACAATCTGCAAAACTTATCATTCGCTTGTTCTAAGCCTTCGGACGAGTTACCAACCGTAATAACCGTAATCTGTTCATTGGGTCTATAACCGTTGGGTAGTCGGAATAACTCAATCAGAGTCAGAGAATTTTTAACCATGCCGTCCAAATGAACCATGCCTGATGAGTCTTTATAAAACCTAGCGCTCGGATAAGTTACACCGAATGCCGTTGTACCATTAAGCAACGTAGGTGTAAGCCATGTAGGATTATCTTTGTCAGCCTTCTTGTTCTCCAACACCGACACACGTGAGTTTGCTTGCTGCACACTATCCATCAAGTCCGCAAGCAGCGTCTTTTCGTTGGCTGCGTAGGAACCTGTAAACGGTACGACTGGCGAACGATCAAGCACAAGGTACGTAACGCTGTAGGCTGCTGATTCGTCATAGTTAGCGGCGGATGCCTCGGCGGTCGGGCCATTGGTGCTACCTGAACCTATATACAGCGCCCACTTTTCAGTGTCAGGTCGTAACCCTTTGTATATTCCCAAAACTTTACTGACCGAATACGCGAGGTTAGTTCCGGCGACGTTCGAATTGTTGATGTAATAAAACCCATTAGTATGCAGTTTTGGTCTAGCGGATTCACGCAGCACAATCCCCGTACCTACTTCAATCTGATTGTCTCCCTCGCAGAATGATAGTTGTCCCTCAGATACAATAGGCTCCACGGTAGGCGTTGCAAGCTGGTATACGAGTTGGTATGGTGTATATCCTGCATAGGACTGTTGCGGTACGGATTGAGTGAAGTTAGGCGCGCCCACACGTTGAACCCAATACTTAGTGCCTGTACCATTCCACGTTGCCGTGGTCATGGATTGAGCATTTGCAGGAGTGATGGTATTAGCGTCATACGCTTTGTAGCCGTAGAAATAGGCTTTGATGTCGTTCTGGTCTGGACCATATCCGTCAGCCCATCCGCTATCTGCAACTGGAATACCAAAATAGATATCTCCCGCTGCTGTTACGGCGTTGCTGTCGGCGGTGTTGCCTGTACTTCCTTGAGGAACGATCTTACCGTCAAATTTAACACCAATACCGCTACCAGCTACGGCACCTGGTGCCGCCCCTACCAGTTTTACCTGTCTAACTCCAGCGGTAGCGCCGCCCTCACCTTGTACCCACGCTCTATTACCATCAAGCGTCAACCCTTGCCACTTCTTGGACTTGAAATATTGCCCGTCTCGCTCAAACACCGTATCAGGGTTTGCCCCTGTTGCTGGATCGGCGTACAGGTCTGTTTGCAGCGCCAGCATGGAATCTTCTCGCGGTTTGAATGGTTTGGCTGTGCTGCCGATGTTAAGCATAGGGTTTGAAATAGTCAATGTACCCGTTGTGACGGTTAGATTCGAAAAAGATACCCTCATCCGCTGCGCGTTTGCTGGTGCTGTACCGGATACCGTCTGTGATGTTGTATAGGATGGTGTCCCGATAACGTTACCACTGGCATCTAAGAATGATAGAGCGATGTTTCCGGTGTGTTGTGCTGAAAAAGTGTATGACATACCTGGGATTGTAGCCGTTTCGTAATAGGTTACGCGGTTAGAAACAGTTGGTGTCATGGCTGCTGCATATGGCTCTGTCGCCTTGGTGTCAACTAGCGTCCACTCGTAAAAGCTTGGAAGCAGGTTTTCCCCGTACCGTACCGCATATGGATTACGTACAGGCATTACGCTGTCTACGTAAGGCCATTTAGCAGCCGCTTGCACTGGCGTTAGGGTTGCCGCTGCTGCATAATCAGCCTCAGATACCTCGTAGACGCGGACAGAATCCATATTAAACGTACTGCCGCTGTTGCCCGTCCCTGTGATTGTGACGATATGGAAAAAGTCAGTCGCTGCGAAACGGACAACAGACGGACCAAAAGCCGAAGCTGCTGCTACATCATTTCCAATGGCGCCAGCAATACCATTTATGGATATCGCTATCTTGCTGGAATTGCCATTTTTAACGTCAGCAATGGCTACATATTTTTTACCTGGCGTGGTTAAAAAGCTTGCTGAAGCTGTAGCGGGTACAGAACCTAGCGTAAGTTTGAAACTGCTGGTCCCGCTGGTTTTGTTGGTCGTATCCGTTGCAATTGTGGTATTGGACGACCACAGGCCTACGCTTTCGCAGTTTCCCATGCGGCCTAGCAAGTTTACCAGCATCCGTCCGGCTATACCCGATAGAGAAAACGGAGCTGCCTTGAGTGAATTAAGTACCTGTACGCCAGCCTCTAACGTCACCGTTTTAGTATTTATCGTGTTAAAGCGCGATTCTATTTCCTCTTTATGGACTGCGTTTTCTTGTAGCTCCTTCATTGCAAGATAAGCTGTATTAAGATGCCAGTTGAACCATTGCGCCGGAGGTTTCAAACCCGGTGTGTAACCCGCTGTTTTCTGTGTAGTAGTAGGTTCGGTACCAGCCGCAAACCATTCCGGTAATTTCTCTTTAAACGGCATAAAATTACTCCTTTCCTAAATAGGTAAATCTGTATTTTTCCCCGGCTCGTAAACCGCGCCAAGCTTGCCGCCAATGACTGAATCGTCCAAACTGCCCCACCCGCGCTCTGGGTCTGCTTCTTCTGGCAGGCTACCAAACTCAAAGGTTCCAGCCAGTTCAATACTCTGGACACTAACGCCAGCCGCCACGGTTTTTTGAATTATTTGAACAAACTGCGATAATTCAATACCGGATTCGTCCAACTTATCAAGCGGTAAGCGCATGAGAGATAATGCAGCAGGTTCCGGATCTAACGGATCACTAAATTTTTGTTGAATCTTAATTTCCCTGTAATCTGCACCAACCGCAAGAGCAATAACCCGTATAATCGTGTTTACGTCCCCTTTGGACAGGTTACGGGCTATCTTGCTCTTTATCATGATTCGGTAAATTTCATCTGAAGCAGCTCCACGAAGTTGTCCCACATTTCCGCCGATAAGATCCAATGTAGTTCCCTTTGCAGTGTCGATATCACGCCATTCTTCGATTGTTTTGAACGTAGTTTTTAAGTCGTTTATCGGACCAGCTACAATTGTAAAAAGCTTTCCTATATTGCTGTTTGGATTTTTGGTAAACACATCTGTCAGCTTTTTAATAAGGTCAACCGGAGAAGTCATGATGTGTCACCTCGATCCAATTCGCTGCTGTTTGGGCCACTTGCTGCACGTCCACAACTAAATTATGTGGCCCGTAACTTGTTCCATTCGTGGACAGCTCTATAACTACGTCTTCCACGCCTACAATGGAATATGCAGCAGCAGCAAGGCGCATCATTACCACATCCTCGCCCATGCTCAAACCAGCATACACCGTACCGTCCAAATCCGCGCCGCCGATGAACCGGACCAACTTGGATTTAACCTGATCGTCTCCATCAGAAGGATAGGACGTACTTTTATAAACCTGAATTTTTATATGAACAGGTACAACCACGGCGCGACTAAATTTAATCGGCTGTAGGTTCCCACTAAGGTCTTTAACTTGCATGGATATGTCACCGTAAGACTCGATGCCCGCGGCCCCCACAGATAAAATTGCGTTGGCAATGTCGGTGTCTGATCCGCCAAGAGCGTACACCTGATATGATTTTGCAGGACGGCCAGCAGCATCAGGAGTGATTTTATTGTTTATAATCACCGCCGCCGCCCGTACCCCCGTTACCCGCAGTACCGCCCCCCGTATAGCATCGCCTGTCGCACTTCCCCCACCAGCTACGGATAAACTGAATTTGTCCCTAAATTCCGGGTCAGTCTCCTTATCACGTCCGCCAAGAATAGCAGCGGGATTGTTTACTGCTGTCACTTCCGGTACCGGGTTAACAATGATCGTTACTGTACCCTCTGGCGTATTTCCAGACAAACCCGCCTCCATCGCCTCCACGGGGACCGTCATACTACCAGAAGCCGGGAAAGTGGCATCGGATGTGGTTTCATACTGTATATCTGTATCTGTTGACACTAAAAAACCCGCCGCGACTGTATAGCCGGGCGTACCTGTAAGAGTGACATTGCCTACTGCATACTGTGCAAGAATACGGGATACACCAACATGGGGGCCAAGTCTGTCCAAACTCACACCTTCGGCCGTATTTACATATCCGCTGTAATACACCTTCTCAGCCAAAGCGTATAAAATTGCTAAAAACCAAGCAACGATTCTCAAAAAAATACCCAGCGGAGAAAGAGCAGATGTATTAATTCTATCCCCATACGCTTCCTTCGACTTGTCTTCCATTTCGTCTATTAAATCGTCGAATCTCTTACGCTTAAACCCCTTTTCATCCAGCACTTATACTCACTCCCTCCTGCTGGATTATCTCGCCGCTGGTCCCGGTTGCTTTAAACGTTACTGTCAGCAGCCGGGCCGCACGATCCACTTTAAAAGTAACATCGTCCACGCTCTCAATTCGTTCTTCCTGCAACAATGCACGGGTAAGCTCATTTCTCATTTCTTCCTCACTGGCGAGCTTTCCAAGGAACAAACGAAAAGCAAGGCCGATATCTGGATTCAGAAACCATTCCCCCGCATTGGTCCCGATTGCTACCCGACAGCATTGCGCCAGTTCTTCATCACCTTCGATCATGACCAGGTTCCCACTTGAATCAAATTCAATGTCGCCATCTGTGGTAAGTCTGAAAGACTGCATAATGTCACCCCTAACTAAAAGAAGCCGGGAATATCCCGACTATAACCGCGTCATTGCTATCATGTTTCCTTGCCGTGTCAGGCGCAACCACCGCACCAGCAAGTCCGTTACGTATTTCCCTGTCTGCAACGACCACATAAACCACGTCACCCTGCTTATATACGGGTAGGTATTCTTGTTCGCTGCCTCCATCCTTCGGCTTCAGGCGAAAACCCAACCCGGGAGCGGCTTGAATCATAGCCGGCTGATCGTTACTCGTGCGGATAAGCGGCTGCACACTGGCAACCATTTTCACAGGATCGAATTTAACGACCTTACACGGAAAGGCCACATTAAAATCCGTGTATAGCTTTGCCATCAAGCCATCAAGCAGAGCAGACATAGCGGCAGCAGGATCAATTTTACTCACAAAATCGCCTCCACTTCCGTTACAAAATCACCTGTTCGGCTGAAGGTATGAGAACCACTGCGGACATGTGTTTTCCCGGTAAATCTTGAATAGGACAGGTTTAGAACACTAGCAGTCGTTACCCGGTGCTGGAGCTGCATCTTTATGTTAAAGCCCTTGGCCCCATCTTTTTCGAATCGTCCCGGTGTCCCTATCAATCCGGTTTTGGTATTAACAGCAAAAACGTTGTCGCCACCACTCCGCAAATTCCGCACATACAATTTATTTTTATTTATATAAACGCTGGTCCCGCAATCCTTAGCGACCTTTGCGATTATCTCCGTTACTTTGCCTTTGGCGGTGTACCCGTCCTGATAGCGGTAATCCTGATTTAGATTAAATTGAGCGATAGGTAGACCAATGTAGCTTGCCATTTGCTTAATTATTTTGCTGGCAAGTGTGTTTTCAGCAAAAGCAATTTCTTTAACCTCACGTTTGTCCAGGTCTTCGCTATCCAGAACGTGGATAGTTGTGATTTTGTCCACGCCCTCCCAAACGGTATCTACGTTGGATATGTAGCCGTGCAGCAGTAGACCCACATCACCCTTATATCCAGCATTGAGCATGAGCACCTTACCACGTTTGATATTGTTTATGGTTGTCTCTGCCAAATTCCAAATTTTAATTTCACTTTCATTCGGTAGGGTGTCATTGTCAAAAGGAACCTTGCCCTCGATGTTGTACTTATCGCTACTGAATTTCATCCCGGCTGTCATAACCTCGATTACACGGCCAAAATTACGCATCATCTTCATCCTCACTATCCTCTATAACATAAAGAAACACGCTCACACCGAGCGTGTCCCATGTTACGGCTGTACTGTTTTCGGATTCGTCATATGGCACGATTGGAACCTTTGGAAAACGATCGTCCTGGACATCGTAAAATAACGGCATGCTGTATACGATTTTTTCCCCGTAAACCAATGTTTCCCCATCCAACTCCAAGTCAACTGTGAAATAGTCGTAATCAGAGTTGTAATGAACCTCAAAGGTGTACATTTGCTCAGCCAGCTCAATATCAAAGCGATACGGAATATTTTCCTTTTCGATTTCGATGTATTCATAGTCCATCAGCGTTCACCCCTATTAAGCCCACGGGCTGCCCTTCTTAAATTTCACCTTCTGGACCTTTTCTTTTTCCTTTTTGCCCTTACCCTTTTTACCTTTCTTGGTCTTGTCCTTTTTGCCTGATTTCTTCTTAGATTTCTTTTGCTTTACCCCGCTGTTTACTATCTTCGCCGCCTGAGATTTAACAGGAAGCGGCAGTTTGCCCACGTAAGAAGATTGAGCGACAAGAACCTCAGTGATAGTAAAGGAAACGGCGTAACCGTCAGCGATTGTATAATCGTGGTCAGTCGCTAGGCCGGATATAATCCCGGTGAAAGCTGTCCGACCAACATATTTTACAATCTGTCCGGTGTCACTTGCTTTTTTAAGATACGTAAGCACACGCGCCGCATCCGGCCCGGATATAACCCCATTGAGGGGCATTGCCCGGGCTTTGCGCTGCACATGGTCCACCATATCTATTCCTTTTTCTACGGGCTGGCTCGTTATCTCCACATCGAATGTGGGGGACTCTTTCTCAATCCAAATGTAGTGACTATCTATCATTGCCATTACATATTCACCTCCGGTTCAAGTCCTCTGCGCCGGAATGTTTCTTCTAGAATCTTTTGAACTTGGCGGCGAACTTCGGCGGCTACATCCCCGGCAACCGCAGCGCTTGAAGCATCTGCCCGGAGGTCGATATTCACACTAATGTTCATCGCACCTCCTGCGCTGCCACCTCCGCCAACACGAGCCGGGGCTAATTTACGGGCTGGTGCATTTGTTGGGCTATTTGTGGATGGTATAATCTCGTCCGTCATGCCAGTTGCAGCAGCAGACACACGGTCCTGAGTTCCTTCAATACCTCGGGCAAGACCTTCACCCGTGAAGAAACCGACTTCCATCATTACGCGAGACGGTGAGTGAATACCTAAGATATCTTTAATTTTTTGCGTAATACTGGAACCAATATCTTTAACCTTTTGAACCACAGAGTCAGCCATTGAGCTAATACCGTTTATCATACCTTCGATTATGTTTTTGCCGATATCAAAGAGGTTGATCCCCTTTAAATAGCCCGTTATCTGATTCCAGATACTCGTGATTTTGTTCCAGATATTTGTAACAGTTGTTGAAATGGTAGAAAGAATACTATTCCATACGCTTGACAGGAAAGACTTCACACCATTGAATACATTGGATGTGGTGGTCTTTACGTTGTTCCAGGCCCCTGTTATCCGGCTCCATATTGACGATACAGCCCCGCTTATGCTCCCGGTTATTCCTGTCCATACCGATACAAGCCACATCCACACAGCCGTAAAAATAGCCACAGTAAATGCCTTTATCTGGCTCCAGTAAGTTACCACCAATCCAGTTACCAATACCAATGGACCAGCAACAACCATTAATAGCTTTGGCCCCCACTGTACGATGAAATTCACAACAGAATTGAACAAGTTAGTAATCCAGTTCCATACCGCTGTTAACTTGGAAACCGTAGCATTCTTGATCTTGTCCCATGTCTGAGGAATGGTAACCGTAATAAAATTCATTACGGCCGAAAACCCGACTTTGATAGCCGTCCACACTCCATTTACAAAATTGCGGAATGTCTCAGACTTTTTATAAGCCACTACTAACGCCACTCCTAATGCCACCAAAGCGATAACAATAAGCATAACTGGGTTAAGACTCATAACCACGTTGAATGCAGTCTGAACAGCCGTCCACACTCTGGTCAAGGAAGTTATCGCTGTTACAGCTGCATTATAAGCAACAATCGCTGCCGTTTGTATCTTCTGCCACGTAGCCCATGCCTTCATAGCAATAGTAATCGTAGTGACTACTGTCCGATATGTGACAAGCGCTGCGACAATGCCTATAAGCGTAGGTTTAAACCCACCCCATCCGACCATTGCCGATCCTACATTTTTGATTGTATTGCCAACATTCTGCAGAGTAGGCCACAACTCTTGTGCTTTGACTGTAATCCAATTTATCCCGGCCGCTACCTTATCACCTATCGCTGCCCCGAAAGCCTTTATTTGTGGCGTATTGTCCGTTAGCCATTGCCCAAACTTATTTAAGTAAGGCAACAGCTTTTGTCCAACAGGTATTAATATTCCGGTTTCAATCTGCCTGCCAAACATCCCAAACGCTTCGGCTGGGTCTTTAAATCGAACCTTGTTTAATTCCTCCATAGTGTCAGCGGCAGAATTGAATTGCGATTTAGTCGTACCCATAGCGGTAATCGTCTTAGCTTCTAGGTCCTCAAACTGGCTACCCATCAAAGCAACCCCGACTGTGTTGCGTTGAACCGGGTCCTCTATATCACCAATCATCCGCATAATCTGCTGAAAACTCTTCTTAGCTTCTGGTCCACCCTTGGCAAATGTATGCATCATCTTATCTGCATTTAGTCCCAACATTTCAAAGGCCTGTATACTCGTCTTGCTACCGTCCTTGGAACGAATGTTAAATTCCTTTACGGCATCCCCAACCTTATCAAGGTTGAATGCCCCGTTCTGACTACCCGCAGCCAAAGTATCAAACATTTCTGTCGCGCTGAAGCCTAAGCTTTTGAATTGGTTAGAATACTCATTCGCCGTATCTAGTAACTCACCCGACTTATCCAACCCTTTTTGCGCTCCCTGCGCCAACAGTGTCATAGCCTGATCGGAAGTAATACCAAATTGCCGCATCATGGTATCTGTGGTTTTAACAGACTCCCCAACCTCAAAACCGAAGGCTTTACCCAACAGCATGGCATTCTTGGTGGTATTCTCCAACGCCGATCCAGTTTGCCCTGTAATCTGAGCCGTGGTGGAAATGGCTTGCCCTAAGTCCTCCCAATTCTCACCAAAATTCTGGCCGTACAAATTAGTGGCAATTTCTCTTGTAGCCTGCATCTGCTGGTCAGTCTGCCCTGTAGCCATTTGTACTTTAGCCATATTCTTCTCGAAATTCGATGCAGCGCTAATGGCTGCCACAGCGAAAGCCCCCATAGCCGCTGTTGCAGCGGCGCCGAAAGCAAATACCCCGCCGCGTAAGCTACTAAGTTGGTCCTCAGCTCGGCGCAACGGACCTTCTGCCACTTTGAAACCAACGGCAAACATTAAGTTACCAATTACGCCGCCAGCCATACGATCACCTCACAACAAAAAGAGCGCCCCGTATAGGCGCTCATTTAGGTTTATTTGCAGCACGTTCCTGCTGCTTTATATGGATATCTAAAGCTGCGTTTGCCTCTGCTAGATCGTCGTCGTCCATCAAAAAAAGATCACTGTACGTAACACCCATATCAGATAACAAAAGCCGCCATTGACTCCAACGTTCATTAGCCCTCCGATTGGCTTCCCGTTTGCTGATCGTCATTTGCTTTATCATCCTCTGTCCCCGTAATAAAAGCATAGGCGGCATTGATAACTTCGGAGCATTCAGAATAATTGTCAAAGTCGTCAAGTTTAAGTTTAGGCTGAACAATTACATTTTTAAGCATTTCCTCATACATACGTTCTTCCAACACTACGCCATGTTTATTTTTACTAGCATCGTTAATTTTAGCAACGGCACGGACACCTGGATGCTGGAACAGGTATTCCTTTCCTTCAATTTTGGAAGTGTATTGTTTTTGTTTGAAATTTGACATGATTTATCGTCTCCTTAAATTTGGATTAAAGAATTTCGTGGTTTGTTAACTGAATTTCATATTCCCGGTCATCTGCCTCATTCCCATATTTACGGGCAGCAGGCTTCTTGACGACCCCGGCTGTACTGGTGATGGTTTCCTTTGGGGTGCCATTGTAAATAACACTAACATCCACTACCTGACCAGTAACGGCCAGTTTGTCCATGTATGCCACTTGTGGGCTTGTTGCAAGCAATGTGATTTTGAGTGTGGCAAGTGGGTTATTCACCTTGGTTACGAGTACATCACCCTGCGCCCCGACTTTGAAAGTATTGGAATCTTCGTCTTTTTCCCACTCTACCAAGTCCTCAGAAAAACCCGTAAGAAAAACCCCTCCAATTGATACGGAGAGGTCCATAGGATCATATGTGGTTGTAGTAGCCAATTAAAACAACTCCTTAGAGGCTGATATAGCCTATGATTTTACTTCCGTGAATTGCACCAGCCAATTCAAATTCGAATTTACCACCGTTGTATATGCGTTGCTCTCGGTCTGCTGGATCAACCTGAGAACGTGTTTTAAAGGTTGTACTATATAGTGGCAACCCATCGTCATCATGTGCAATCATTCCTTGCTGATCAGCACGGAGCAGATTGGTTTTAACAACTGCCTCAATCTGTGAAATACCGCGGTTATCAAACGATACTTTGTCGGAACGATTAAACAATTTCTGTACGCCCAATTCAATGTTCATAATCAGCCAGTGTTTGGACTGAATAATGTCGATGTACTCACCGCTTACTGTTTTTCCTTCACTGGTCACATCGTCCCCGGCTTTGGTTACATAAGTAATTGCACCAAGATCATGAATCGCCATTAATTCCGTGGTTGTAATATCCAACGGTTCAATGCCTTTAATCGTTTGGTTTTTCCAAGTGACACTGCCTGCATCTTTAGAACCAACAGCACCGACCAATCCTGCATCTGGATAATTTGATGTGTCCGTGTGGTAGAAGGCAGTAGTGTTGTTATATTTTTTGGATTTTATTGTGGCTAAATCCGTTTTGCTACTGCTCGCTGTGAAAAACAACCTTGAATCATCCAAATCAACTGCATCGGCAATAGCCGTAACATCCGCCAGCGTGCGGCTGGTAGAAATAAGATAATACCAGTCTTTACTGAAAATCTTCGGCAGAAAATCAGCAATTGGATCACCCGTTTTGTATTGCATTACAGCAATCGACTCAGGCGAATTGTCCCCTTGATTGAACATGGCATAAGCTGCCTTATAAATTTGTGTTGTGTTTGCAAAATCTGCAAGCACAGCGTCAAGATCATAGTACACTTTGAAGTCGCTTGCCGCTGCTGCCTCTCCAATGATTAATGGCCTACCTAGCCCTGTTTTAGGAGTAGGCCGCAGAATATTAATTATTACTTGCACGTCACTGCGTACCGCCAAAAGAATTACCCCCTTTGAATATTAGCTTTTTCGATCCATTGCAAATCCTGATCGGCAACGGCAGTGATACGAAAATCCACATCAAAACCGAATCGCCGTTCCCATTCATCGGCAATAAGAATGTCCCGGTTGTCCACGCTGCCAATGTTAAAAACAACCACGTCCAAATCCTTGAGGACATCCCGCCCAATGGTTTTAAGCCAGTCCTGCGCTCTAAGCGCGTTTGTAATGCTGTCCGCGCTATCCGTAGCGTAGGACAAAAAAGAGACGGTAAATTCCACCGTCTCCCGCTGAACCAATTTTCCGTTTTCCTGTGTTACTACCGGAAAGCCCCGCCCTTCTGCTGGACCATCAGTATATGAGTAGGTCAGGAATGCACCTTTCGGCATTTCTCCCCCACCGTTCAGCTCCACCACCTTGATACCTAAATGGGACGACAGATTACGGACTATCGCTGACCGGATTGCCTTGAATGGAATCATTTCTGACCACCTTTTTCAACATGTATTTATTAATATCGCTGTACTCTCGTACCTCAGCGGTATCCACAGTGTAATGATTGCCCTGGCACTCTATCCGGTCGCCGTTAGAGTGCATAGAAGCCGTGTACAGCGTCCTATCTTCCTCGGTATAGTTACCGCCTTCCTCCTGCTGGAGCTTGGCTGAAACGGGCTGAAAATGACCCTGTAGCGAAACTCGTTCTTCTTTTCCCGGAACCCATACACCGTCTTCGTCCCATTCCCCTGAACCGGGCCGGACAAATACGTAAGGCATGTTATATTTCCGCACGATCCCCCCGAAAGCAAACTTACGCATAACCTACCTCCTACTTGTCCACGATCACATGAGTAATAGAGTCCCGAAGATCGGCCTCTGCAATAAGGATTTTCTTCCCCTTCTTACGCCGGGCATAAAGTGGAGAAAGTGGCGGCTGCTTAATCCTATTAAAATTAGCAAGTGTTTTGGTTTCCCCTATTACTCCAACCTGTTCAAGAAATGACATAACGTCCATATCGCCCATAGCGACAGGTGTTATGTTCGTGCGGACCCATTTGGATATACCGGCAGCAGACTTCTTTTTACCAGTCCCGATAAATGAACGAGCTGGTATTTTCATCTTGGCAGACCCATATTCATGAACACCCGCAATCATCGCCAGATCCGCATCACCTTGCATACCTATATGAACCTCTTTTTTGGCAAGCTTGTTTAAGTTGGCCATGATTGCCGGAAGGAAACTCGTTTCATCCAGTTCCACGTTAGCACGGCGAGTGCGGGTCCGTCTTGCGCCAGCCATACAATCACCTCATAACTGAATAAGGGCCTTGACTGCACCCGGCAGGCTTCGGCCCTCATCTTTGTATGTTACAGATATATCGCCCACTCGCTCAGAGGTTACACCTTGTTCACGCATTAGTGTTTGAGCAAGAAGTACACAGGCCCATTCATACTTTTGCGGCAGTGTAGGCGCTGGCGCGTCCTGCGAATCGCTCGGCAAGATGTACCCAGCCAAATACTCGACCTCAATAATACGTTCGCCACAAGGCCAGCCAGAGCGTTTGAAGAGCATGCCGTTTTCAGACTCTACAGTAAACGGATCACTCAAAAAGTCTTTGCCATTCAGGTTAAGTAATGAGACAGAATGAATCGGGAAATTTCGAAGCCGGAGGAACTTAGTTCCAGGACCGTCTAGCGTCTGCCGATATGTCTTGTATTCGAAGCTTCGATTACATTCCCGTTCAATCCATTCCGAAGCTGCTCCTAAAGCGGTGAGAAGTGTAAAATCTTGTGATGTATCGTCCAAGGGAATGGACAGATATCTTTTAGCCCTCTGTAGGGTTGTCAGCATTCGTGTCACCACCAGCGTCCGGTACATCAGGTACATTAGGTGCATCGGATGTGTCAGGTACATCTGGGGTATCCGTCTTAGTTGTTTTAGGTTTGCTTGGCTTTTTATCCGCATCAGGCGCAGGATTCGTTGGGTCAGTTCCAAGTGGTGTCCCTGTATCGTCGTCTGCAATTACGCCAGCAGCTTGCAAACGACGTGCGCGTTGTTCCGTGGCTGCAAAGTAGGAGCCGGGCAACACGACATCACCCGTTTCCTTATCCGTAAAAGTGGATGTTACTAGATATTGTAGTTTATCTCCCTTAGGCATTGGGTTTCCTCCTTAGAAGACCCGGCGTGATCCGGGTCTATCGTTTTATTTAGGCTGTTGGTACGTCTAACAGCACATAAGGACTAACTTTTGTTGCTCCATCCTCCAACGTGAGCGGGGAAATTACCCACGGCTTGCCATCCACATTCCAAAATGCCTTGATTACCGTTTTGTTACTGCGGAACAAGACATGTTCAGACGCATCAATGAAAGGGCCGCTACCGTCTTTAATGAGGTAGTAGTAGAAATCCACCAATTGCAGGTCGCCTTTTGTGCCAAGCGCTCTCGTGCGGCCCGTAAAGCGAATTGGGATACCAGCAAGTGTGGACGGAATACCTTTTGTCGCGTCGCCTTGAATAAAGATGTACCGCCCAGCAGGGTCTTGCATGGTCATCAACTGCGGCAATGTAGATTGGTGAGCGACGAATACCGCGCTACCAACCGATTCCGGTAGCAGTTTTGCAAGCATGTTTACCACATCAATATAGCTGATTTGGTTTGCTGCTTTACGATTAACAGTCAATGCACCTGTTGCGTTCAGAACTCCAAGTGGTTTGCCTGTGCCGTTACCCGTCAAGAATGCCACGTCTTCCGCCGCCAGCATTGCGCGAGACAACAAATTACGAATAAAAGTGTCTGCAGCTTTCCAATTGCGAAGCAACTTGTCCGTTACAACAGTAGTAGCCGCTACTTCATGCGGCTCAAGGGAAACTTCACTCATTTTCCCTCCTGTTTCTGGTTTTTCGGCGCCCTCTTCGATCCAGTCCACTTCAACCCCGGCATACACTCCGTTTGTGCCTTGATCTAAGGCAGGGATTGTAATTTTGGAATCTGGTGGGTCTCCAGCAGGAATTACTGTGGCTCGTGGGCGTACAATAGCCGCTTGTGGGTTCAATTGTAGGATGTTATCAGGCATAAACTGCGTTGGCAGGAATTGTCCAGCCCCAGCACCGCCCCCAATAGTCCATTCATTCCGGAACCCAAGCAATTGGGAAGCAAAAGCATCTGGAACTTGGCGACCACCGCCTTGTCCCGGATTGGATGCTAAAGCAAACTGGCGGCCTTTTTCATCTCCAAAACGCATGGCATGAATAAACTCACCAAGTCCTTTAAAACCAGCGTCGTCCTTCTTCTCTTCTTGAGTAGGGTTACCACCAAGAACCGAAGCTGATGGACGATATGGTTTTGTTGCTTCATCCAATTGTTTTTCGCGGGAAGCGACGGCCTCTTCGCGAACGATTTGCTTGTCTAATGCCACGATTTTGGCTTCGAACGCGTTGAATTCTTTATCTTCATCCTCCGTAAAATCACGTTTTTCCTTTTTCGCTGAGTCCAATAGAGCCCGTTGGCGCGTTATCAAATCAGCTCGGTCTTGCAACATCTCCTGCATAGTAGGAGTTCCAGTTTCCGCAAACAGTTGAAGGTTCATAGGGTGCTTGATAGTTTTATTTTTCATTTATAATTTCCTCCTAGATTCGTTGTATAGGGTTATTCGTTCGTATAATGCCATCGGCGAACTTGTTGCATAGCTCACGTCTTCTGGATCAGTATTGGGTAACTCTTTTTTCTGGTCTGGTTCCTGCGGAATAACTTTTTCGCTGGTATACTCAGACTCTGTCTCCACAATCATGGGAGCATTCTTGAAACGATCCAAATTCATGGTTTGTCCATTAATCGTCAAGGCCCCATTGCGAACAGCCGCAGCTATTTGCTTGGAATTTTCAATCTGATCTGCAAACCCTAATTCAATCGCCCTTTCTGCGGATAGCCATGTCTCCGCTTCAAGCAAAGTTATTAACTCCTCGCGCTCCATTCCTGATTTATCCTGGTATGCAGCTATCATGCTTTCACGTGCAGCATCCAAATCGTCTGCCAACTTTCGAAAATCTGTTGCATTCCCCATCGCAACTGTCCACGGACTGTGAATCATAATCATGGAATTTCGAGGCATAAACACCGTATCTCCGGCCATCGCAATAACAGAGGCGATACTTGCAGCAATTCCGTCGATGTAAACATTCACATAGGCCTTGTGACGCTTCAACATACTATGGATAGCTTGACCAGCAAAAACGTCGCCACCATCGCTGTTAATATAAACGTTGAGTTTGGATATATCTCCCAAACTGTCCAATTCATCCTTAAAGGTTTGAGGTGTAACTTCATCCCCCCACCATGTCTGCGCCTCAATAATTCCGTAAAGCATCAACTCACCTACACCTTGATCGGCAGCACGAAAAGACCAAAACTTTTTACGCTCTTTGGCGTTCTTTTTGGCCTCTGCTCTAAAGTATTTGATTTTTGTCATTTTGTCGTATCACCTCCTTCCGGTGCAGCTTGTGTTGTTTGTCCGTTTACAGCCCTAGAAATAGGAATCATGTTTCCGTTCACTAGGTATTCTTTACCGCTACCATCTGGAGCCGGGTTGCGATCTTCGATAATGTTCCAGTCATCCCCGTTAATAATGCCGTTTTGCCGTTGTATAGCAAGTCCTTCCTGGCGACTCTTGTAGTCACCGCGCAGAAGCGCATCAACGTTAAATTTAACGTAGTAACCAGCTGCACGCTCAGCCGGAGTGAACAACTTCCAATTAGTTGCCGCTTCAATCCTTGTTAAATACGGCATGAGCGTATGCATAACAAACTCAATTCCTTGATGCTCAATATTATTGTTAGTGCTGCGCTCCAAGTTGGCAATCATATGGGGTGGCACCCTGAACAAACCACATATCTCATCACGGTTAAGTTTGCGAGTTTCGATAAATTGGGCATCCACAAAGGGCATTGGTATCCGGCTGTACTTCATCCCTTCTTCCAAAATAAGAGGTTTCCACGAATTGCCCAGCCCAACACCTTTTTCATTGATCCATTCTTGCAACCGATCAAATGCCACATCACTCAAGCCACCTGGATGCTCAAGCACACCACCTACATTCATTCCGTTTTTGTAAAAGTGTGAAGTGAATTGTGCAGATGCCATCCCCAAACCAACTGCTTCAGCAGCCATTCGGATAGGGGAATAACCAACAATACCGTTACCTCCGAACCCGGGGATGTGCAACATTTTTTCCGCTGGCAGGATTTCTTGCTTTCCTCGATCACTGATACGATATTCTATTTTTCCGCTCTCTGTATTACGGTAAGGGTGGACTGTCGTCCAATCCAGAGGGTAAATGTCAAATACCTGTCCACGCCTATTGTGTGTCAGCACTGAATAGCAATTACCGGACGTTGAAAGGTGTCCCACCATAGCTTCACGCCAACTTTGAGACGTCATTTCCGTGTTTGGCAGGTCATGAAGAAGCCCATACACTGGATGATCGGTTGCCTTTTCCTTTCTTCCATCCGATTGTTGCTTATAAACGAACAAAGGTAGGGCTCCTACAGCTTCTGATAGGACCCGAACACAGCTAAATACCGTGATAAAGCGCATTGCTGAGTCCTCATTTACCTGATTGCCAGACGATGTACGACCACCATACAGCCGTTTTCGGATGTCATTCGTGAAATCATTCATCGAATATTCCGACTTTTGAGCCGCTATATTAGTCAAAATCCCCAATTAAATTAGCCTCCTTTCTGCCGTTTTGACGGAAATCCAAGCCACATCAACAGCAGTCCCCCGATAATCAGCGATGCCGGAGGGTAGATAAGCCATATTCCGGTGCAAAACGTCAAAAAACCCGCCGATAGTAACATCTCGCGGATTGTATCTTCCTTGATTTTTAATTTTTTCACAGTGAACGTGGTCCCCTCTCTTCGTAGACTGATTTTCTTGGCTTGACCGCCAAGGACAGAGTTAGTTTGTGACTGTCTATGACAGCGTCCACGGGGTCAATACGTTTTGTTTTGGCGTTAGGGTCCTTGTCTATCTTTATTTCCCCAAAACTGTTACTGGTGGTCTTAGCGTTCGCCATAGACCATGTTAGCAACTTATTGCGACGATCATAAATGACATTACCCGCCTCAACCTCCAGCCTAAAATCAACCGTTGCATCATTTAGGCTCTTGGCACTTTGAACTATCTCAACCAGGTCGACGCCAAATTCTTCAAGGTCAGACAAAAAGGCATCCGCATTATGAGGGTCATAAGCGATGCCTTTTAATTTGAAGTTATGTTTTTTGATTAGGTCGCGGTAATAAGCAAGGATATACTTATAATCTGTCTTCACGCCGCCCATAGTCTCTGTAGGAGTAAGTAACCCCTCCATGATCCACATGTCATACGGAGCATGGTCAGACTGCACATGCTCATGTACCCGCGCCGCTGGTATCCAGCTATGAGAATGGATGTAGTATTTGCGTTGACCATCCACATCCAAAGGGAATTCTAAGCTTCCGCTTGTCAAGTCTCCCCCGGAAGAAAGATCCAGCCCTAAGTAACATTCCTTGCCTTCCATATCTTCGATAGTTGTGTCAGATTCGCAGGCTTGCCAATGCTCCATGTTCATATACTGTGTATCGGAGAACTGAACCCAACGATTTAAGGACTTGGTAAGGAAGTTTCGCAGTTCTTCCCCCTGCTGAACCTTAGCCTTTATTGCTTCCGACCTTAAACTATCTAACGTTTCAGGAGTCCATAACGGGTTCGCTTTCGGCCAGTTGGCTTCGTCCCATACATCGTCGTCTTTGTCCAACTCGCAGATGAAAACGAACTGAGTTTCGTCGGCATGTGCGCCGGATAGAATTAACTTGCAATATTTGTACAGTTCATAGCATGGACCGTTGATATTAAAGCCTGCGGTTGTAATAACGGAAATAAGGCATTGTTTTAATTTTTTGGTTCCATCAGCAAGCAGCTTGTACATTTGATTATCTTTATGTAGATGGTATTCGTCCACGCTTGCAAAATACGGACGGAATCCATCTATCGTTTTCGTATCTCGACCAAGCGCCCTGATTTCACCCTTGGTCAGAGAACAAAGTATAGTGCTCTTATAGTCTTTAACGTCAAATAGCCCCGACTCATAATCTGAACCACCAAGCTCGGGGTCTGCATCAATGAATTTGATACATTCCTTTAGGACAATTCTTGCCTGAGCTTCTTTTGTAGCGGTGCAGTATACTTGGGGATAATTATAGCCGTCAAAGTTTCCATAAAAGAGGGCCGGGACCGCGTTGCCCAAAGATTTACCGTTTTGCCGGGCCACCTGAACATATGAGGTGCGGAATCGACGGTAACCATCCAACGTAACCCAGCCATTCCAACTCCCAAACATAAAGTCTTGAAAGCCCCATAGTTCAAGCGGCAAAGGTTCCTCACCTTCTGCCAGCGTGAGGGATTCGGCAAACTCTATAATCTCATGGGCCTTATCTGGATCGAACACGTAAGGAAAATCTTCCGTACCCTGCCGATCCAAATCCTTAAGGTGGCGCTCACACGCCTGTCGCTGTGCCTGACCAGCGATAATCCTGCCGGACACCACTTCCAGTGCATAGGATGTTACCCGGTCCGTCTCTCCGACAGTGTTGTAAGGATAAATCTGCGGGTTAGCCACTTCGGTTTCCCCCGAACTTTCCGAACTTGCTCGAGGTCTTCTCCGGTTCCTTCGGCTTCGGAACATTCTTCACCTTAGACAAAGGGTTTAAGAAAAGACGGTCCTGCATTTTGAGAAGCATGTCCATCTTCTTGTTGATTGCCGTTTCGATTTTTAATACACCTTCTAAGGAAGCAAGTTGGGAAAGGTACTTTTGTGCCCTCAAACCATACTCATTCAGATCCTCTCCCGTTTCCTCAGCTTTGCGTGTTAATTCATCAAAATATTCATCAAATACGTAATCTTCAATAGAAATTCTCTCGATTTTCTGATACTGTTTCAGCAGCTTTTCATACTCCGAATACGTCCGGCAGTACATACCCAGCAGCCCTATATCAGAGCTTGAAAGCAAATTAACACCTTCAGCAGCAGCGGCTTTATAATCTTTCATGCACTGTTTCCAGTGAGCGAAAGCAACTGTATCATCCTTTACAAACACAGGCGGTTTCAGCTTTTCCAGTTCAGTTTTCCCAAGCTTAACCTCACCTTCTTTACGCGCCTGAATCTGTGCTTTTGTTAATCGGTTCGGATTGCCTCCCGCGATGTGAAGGTCAATCGGTTTTGCATTTCTCCCCATCCGGGCGCACCTCCAAATCCCGAAAAATTTATAAAACGAGTTTTTACGCGAAAAAAGTCCGGCGCGGTCTATTCCAAAAAAAGTTTTTAGAAATTTGACCCCCCTTCCCCTTTTCTAAGAAATAATCTTAAATTTATTTTTTTCAAAAAATTCATTCAGTATCTGCCTAACCTTCTCTTGCACGTCCTGCGTTGTACACGTCTGGTCAAGGTCTATCTCCACTCGCATGTAGTGTCTAGCGTGTAGCTGTGCATTAACTGTTACATCCTTGGTGGCTGCTGCTAACCGCTTCGCTTCCTCGTACTCATCACTCAGTCGGTCATACTCTACTAATTCCTGCGGTGTACCTTCCAACTCATAGATTCCCATTCTAACGATCATACTTCATACCCCGCATCCCTAAAATTCTGCATAATCCTATCTAGCATAGACAGGTTCTCTTCTTCACTGCCTGTTATAGTTAATAACCTTTGAGCCGTATACTTGCCTTCCTCTGTACGCCTCATGTTCGATATTGACGCTAGTAAGAAGGCATCTCCTTCTATAACACTAATCTCGCCGTTTTCTCCTACAAGGATCACGTGTTTAACATTCATTACCGAATCCTCCGTCCTCTTTAGCAGTCTTGATATCGTGGCATTGCTTACACAGCGGTTGCCAGTTATCCCTATCCCAAAACAGTTGCTTATCTCCCCTATGCGGTACGATATGATCCACTACTGTTGCAGCAGCCAAGTACCCACGTTGGAAGCAAGACGTACATAACGGGTGCTTACGCAGATATCCTTCACGTGCCTTACGCCATTTGCTATCATAGCCGCGCTCTGCTGCTGTACCTCTCTCCTGGTCATAGCTACGTACTTGGTCTTGGTGAGACTCACAGTATCTCTCATTGCCTGTGACCATCTGTTTGCATCCCTGCTTACCGCAGAATCGTTTTAACGGCATTATGCTTTGAGCGCGGCTACAACTGAATTGAGTAATGTAGCTATCTGGGTTGTTGTTGCTGTAGCAGGATCTGCTAATGGGGTAAGTGCTGTAAATGCAGACTTATTCGTCTTTGCATTCAATGCCGTAGCTAAATCTGTGATATTAGCCATGACATGTGTGTGATTACCTGCAGCAGCGTTTCCGGCTCCTGTGCCAAGGGTCAAGCTCGATGTACCAGCGCCAATAGCGGTTCTTGCTGCCGCTGCGTCAGTCGCCTTTACGAGAGCCTTACCAGTCGTTGTTGCGTCAGTGATACTATCCGCCGTTATCGTTCCACCGCCTGAACCGCCGCCAAAAGGTATCGGATTTTTTGTACTTACTGGGATGGGTTCCCCGTTTTCACCTTCGATAAATAGCATTCTTCCTGTAATATCTCTTGACATAAAAAACACATCCTTATCTTTTTTTGAAACGACAAAGAGACCCGCCAAAATTGTAGCCGGCAGAACCTTCACAGTTTCGTGAAGCGCGGTAAGCTGATACCAGTTAAAGAGACAAACCGTGAACGGCTATTCCTTCGCTCTGATGTCCTGGAGCGTAAGGAAGAAGCCAGCATATACAATCGCAAGAATTGAACCCGCCGAAAGGTGGGTTTTCTTTTTATACACACAGCGGAATCGAACCGCTATAATCCTGTATGTGTCATATCCCCGGACTAAGCCGGGAAAAAGGTGTTACTTCAGTTGATCAACCAACTGCTTAATTACAGCCGGTGTACTGATACGTTGTCCATCTTTACGGTTACCCTTGATGTATGCTGCATCCTCATTGCTGTAGTAGACTACACCAGTGCCCTCTACGACAGGATAGCCGCTTTCGTCTGCTTGCAGTTCAGTAGCAACATGTTTGCCGTGCTGTTTAGCATGCTCTTCATCGTGTAGATGCAGAATGCCGTACTGATCAAGATATGCATAATTCTGTGCCATCGTTTGTTTCCTCCTGTACATAGCAAAAAGGACACCGTATACCGATGCCCTCATGCTTGCTTATTTAGTTGCGCCCTAACCCTCCGTCATGCGCTTGCCACTGCCGCTCCCTTATACTTGCGGTATGGTTCCCAACGGTAATTGTTTCACATAGTCCGTATTACGTACGGAACAGTCTGCCGCCCTTATTGATGGGGTATTATTACCCTCTTTAGGGCTGTTTTAAATTTGGTGTAATTAGTTTCGATGTGGACAAGGGACTTTCACCCTTGTATGAGAGGTTTTTGGCCTTTTGGTTATTGCGCCACTGGGCATATTTACTGGGCTGCCCTAGCCTCATTCATCTAACGTCCTCTCTAAAGATGACCAATAGCGTCTATATTCCGCCACCTCATCATTGGATAATCCTCTTTCGAACTATAAGATAACAATCGTTTATAGGATATCCCTATATATAGGTGGCATTTGCCCCACAGAAAACAGGTGTTTTAGGTTAAAAATAGATTATTATTGCGGTTTTCTTGAATTTTTTCTTTTGCCCGCTTTAATAGTGTTGATATATTTCCTCTAGATAATCCCAGAACATCCGCAATATAGGAATGTGGCATACAGTGACCGTAAGAAAGAAGAAAGCAATCTCTTTCTAAATCCGTCAGGACTCTTAGGGCTTCCTCAATTACAAAGTAGTCACTATCGGTTAGATTGCTTGGGCTTCCAGCCTTTGAATTACTGACATATGCCTGCATGCGTAATGGATCTACTAACTTTTCTCGCTGGTATGCTGCCAACCGTTCAACACCACGTTTATTTCCTGGGCGCCGACCTGTCACCAACCATTCTTCAACGAACTCACAATCACTCACCATACCGGATATAACCTTCTTGTCGTCCGCGTCAGCCTTTTTATATATCCTTGCAGCTATGTTCCTTGCCTTGCGGTAGCTTAATGCTGTAGCCCCTCCCAAGTCTGTTACAATGGGTGTTTGTTCCGTATCCTCGTCCGGTATCATATTAGCACCTCCTAGATGAAATCAAAAAATGTAGTCAAAAATAGTTGTCTGCCCCTCACGCGGCGAATCTGCCGAGTCCTGTATTAATCCATCGTCCAGCATAAACTTAGGAGCCTCATAGAGATATCTTTCATGGACTGGATCTCCTTCACGTGAATGCGCTGGGTTCTTTATCTCAGCTTTCTTCGTCCAAACCCAGAAACTCTTAGCAGTTACCATGTCGTTGTTATCTGACATCCAAAATCCTTCCTTCGCTCAATTTATTCGGTTCTATCTGCTCAATCAACATATACCTATCTATACTGACTACACCCACATATAACAGTAATGCGCATAATATAGAGGTATAGGCTCTTATCATGGGGTGTTCTCCCCATACGCATATTTCTCATATAGATCACGAAAGGGTATGAAATAAACCTCAAATGCGCCACGCCCCCGTTCGCAAAATGTATATCCGCTTTCTAGTCCTAAATGTGAGTAATCTTCTGGCATGTTGGGGTAATATCGGCAGTATGCTCCGTCTTGGACATGCTCCTTTTTAATTTCAAAATCTAATTCATCAAATTTCCAATCCCATTCCCGTTTGCATTGTTCCAAGAAATCAGCAGCATCTTTAAACGCGCTTTTCTTACCTACAAATTCCGTTGTGCTCGATCCGTCAGTGAATTCTATTAACTTCATATCCCCGCTCCTTTCTATTTGAGCTTCACAAGGCGACCTGTAGAGTCTGTGGTTTATCTGTCATTGTTGTTCCTCCCCAGCCTTCAAATGCTCCTGCACCCTCACTTTAGGCACACTCAATACTGCAAAGGCTCCAAACTCTCCCAGTGTGTCATTACCTTTAATCGCATCCTCAGGAATCCAAATCTCACATTTGATACGATGGTATCCTTTGTGTTTCCCTCGCTTAGATGGTGCATATATTTGGGCTTGTCCTGAGAATGGAGCTACCACCCACAGACGGTCGTCACGAGGATTCTCCTGCATGGACTCACTGAGATGCTTTGGATCAACGTCAAACATTACATTTCTGGTTTCGTTTATCATGGTATCTCTCCCTTATAGGTGTTGTTACTGTTCCATCCTTTTCATGAAATAAAGATGAAGCATTCTTTTTAAATCTTTCTCTGTTATTTCAAATTCGATCATTTGTCCCGGAAGTTGTATGACCGCTGGAACATTGTCATTTTCGTTTAGCTTCAAATCATACATAAAGGTTCCTTTTGCCATATATATATCCTCCCTTAGTGGGTGTAGGTCCTACACCCTGAATATCTTTTGGTTGCAAAATACACGGTTTTTTAGTGAGATAGTTGCAACAAGCTTTTGTCAATCCCCTGTTTGGTTTAATATTTCAAATCACGATACCTTATCCCATGTTCAAAGGGGCAGCCTAATTCCTCATGTTCATCATCGCATTTTCGACAACAAGCAAACTCCTCATCGTATAACCTGCCTGTAAGTATTTCTCTGGCTTCGCTTATCGGCTTTCCGCAGTTGGCACACCTTTCTTGTCCGTCTTGTTTAACAGCCGATATTGGCCACACATTCATATCTATCATCCTTCCTTGTATTGGTGGTTACTCCCTACCTAATGCCTTACGGGCTTCTTCTAGCTTATAGGTCAGGCGGCGTATAACTGCGTCCCTCTCTGCCAGTTGATCACGAAGCTGGACGGTATCCTCCAATAAAGCACGGTAATTGTCATCAGCTTTCTTTTTGTTAATCTCGTTTTGTCGTACAACGGCAATGGCTTTATCGTAAAGCTCTGCAAACTGCTTAGAAGATACTTTGTATTCAGACAACTTTTTAACCTGCTGCTGGAGTGAGTCTACCAGGGCAAGCACGTCTTCTACCTCTCTAACTGGTAACAGGATATTTTTCTTCGCTTCATTCTTTGCCGACTGCACATCTTTACGGATTAAATCTACTGTCCGTTCACTCATGACTGTTCCTCCTGGAATTCTTTATCAAACAGCACTGACAACATGCTGTATTTATCCGTATCAAACGTGCAGTATCTGTAATGCACGTATCCATCTATGTCTTCGTAAAGTGCAAATACCAGTTCGCCATCTTCATCCGTGTAAAACCGCTCTATTCGACGTTTGAGGTGTATCACTCACCTTTACCGCCTCCTTCCTTGGGGCTGTAGTAGCTCCGGGTTATCGTGTATGTTGCCTATTACATAAAAATCCGTTCCGCTGGAAGCTGAGTAACCTCTATAGTATTGAGAAAGGTATTCATCAAACCCAACAGTTCCGGGTAAATGCAGAACAAAACCACCATCCTGAAAAGATACATGTCCAATATCATCTTCCAGCGAATGTTCCTGCCAATCACGCTTTAAAATATCGCCTTCGTAAATTTCCTTGTTGTCCCGATCGCGCAAACCCGTGTATTGACCTACTGTTTCATGGGCTACCGGATGTGATTGTGCTCTATGATCTACAATGTCCACCCTGCCGTTGTGCTGCCAGATATCTCCGAATACCCATTCGCCGTTATCCAGACGTTTACCACGGAATTTAATATCTCTCATGCTTATCGCTCCTTATAGGGGTATAGGGTAAGAGGCTGTTCTGCCTCGTTAAGGCTGTATATCCTTATTCGTCTTTTGTTAGCACTGTAGGAAATGAACCTCCCTGTGCTTGATGTTCCTTAATCAATTCGGCATATGATAGATAGACGTTTTCGTCTTTGCCTTCGCAGCGCAGGCATCCATCATTGCAACAAGGGATGTCCACGGTATTGATTTGCTCAGTAGTTAGCCGCGAGATAGTAATCGTCAACTCTTCAACGCCGCCCTCTTCAAGCGTCAACATATCGCAGAGGAAATCTACATCATTTGTATCCAACCAGCACATGTACGCCTTTTCCGCATTTTCAGCAGCTATAGCGTACTTCTCAATTTGGTATACTTTCATCGTTATCTCTCCTTTATAGGTAGTAGGGACAAGAGGTTGTTAAACCTCAAACTCAGACATATCGAAAACAACCTTGTCACACTCAGCACAATGGGCCTTCTTCCCGATCTTGTGTCGCAATCCGCTATATAGATTAGTGTTATCTGCTTCACTGCCGTCAAAGTTATAGCGGGTTCTAATTGCCCCGGAAGCAAAATCTTTCGTGTAAAATCCTTCTTTATTGCCGCAATGTGGGCAGCGTTCAACTGGTGGTATCATTCTCATTTGCTCCTTTGGTATAGGTAGTAGGGGGTGTATCCCCCTTATATCAAACTCCGCAAAATCCTTCGCATTCGTTCCCAAATCCATCAAAATCAAATTCCAGTTGGTTTTCGTTAAGCTCTACCTGATCCAGAGGCTTGCAACTCCGATGAAGGAATACCTGACCTTTGATTTTAGGCATCTTCCGAATCGCCTTATCGACTTCTACAGCATCTTTCCATGATTCCAGGTCATGTCTCTTCATTTCTAGCCAAGTGCGATCGGAATGGAATGGGCACCCGATACAGCTGCTTTTTGGAGGCACTGGATAACCGTTTCTTTCAAGCCAACTCATGCAATCCATCCGACTCATACCCTTGTCTATTAACGGGTATATATTCTCTATCCAACGTTCCTGTGAAGGCTTCACACGCTGTATTTCATCCGTGCTTATACCCATCCAAAGCTTAATTTCCTTGTCTGCAAATCCCCTGCTTGTCTTGAAGCCTCTGTATTGCTTAATCGCTTTGCGTACGCCGTTTATTTTGTATTCAGACGTGCATTGCCGCATTACAATACCTGTATCTCCTTCTTCAGAGAGGGTGAAGAAAGGTAATGACGCTACTCTAGTTCCCCATTTTGCAGCCTTCAGCAAATCGTTTTTTATGTTCCCATTGTTCGTATATATGACTTTCATGCCGCCAGTCTCCAATGTTCTTTTGAGCCAACGTGCATACTGATAGGTCGCTTTGGTCTCCCATCCTGGATCAGAAAATACAATTAGATCGGGCCGAGGCTGAATCTCACCCTTCATCGCCATAAGAGCGATCGCAGATGATTGAACACCAACGCCAAGCGAAATAACATTCATATGTCTATCCCCCTTATGGAGGGCTGTTCCCTCCTTCTTATCCCCTGGGCCTAATCTCTGGACCATTTGACCTTAATTCCCGCTATTTCACACGCCTTTTTCATGCCCTCACGAAAAGCTGATTTCACATCGGGTGCCGCCCGATATGGTAGTCCTTCCCTATATATTTCTAACAATTTTTCCTCTATCGTCAGTTCGACTTCATAACCGATATAAAGCGCACGGATAATGGTATCCAAAGGAACTCCGTTGAGTACATTGTAAGGTTCTATCCATTGGCGCGGATTTGCTGCATGGTTGCGGATGAATGACTCTGCCGTCCAACGATATGCAGCTTTAATTGAATCAATTGCCTCCGCCTGCGCTTGGGTTAAAATTGCTTTATCCATGTATTTGTCCTCTCTGCCCTTGGGGGCTATATATTTAATCCTCTGGAAGCAGCTTGTTAAATGCTCTACGGTATAATTCAGCTACTTTTACTCTCTTTGCTCGCCCATCTTGACGAACATTTACCATCCGATTGCTCTCCTTCACCAACACTGGGAATCCTGTTTTCGGATGTGATGCAAATACTTTTCCGTCTTCGTCGATACGGTATGGATAATAGCCAGGGATATATTTAAGAGTCTTTTTCTCCATTTCTAATACTCCTCTATGCGTTGTTATATGAATTATTTAAATTATTCCTTCCGCTTCCTCACCAATCTGCCACACCTTTACCTCAATCTCTGGATGGTCAGAATAATACTTGCGCGTTACCAGCGCTACTACCTGGGAATCGTCGTTCCACGCTATCTTATTTAAGGCATCGAATATACCTTTTACACAGTTGTCGATATCAGGTTTAATCGTCGGCAGTTCTTGAGACTCTAGCGCCTCTCTTAATCGCTTTTTAGTCCATGACTTAGGAAATGGGTATCTGAATCCTATTTCGACCGCTACGGGCCCTTCTAGCGGCTCTAAGAACTGTTTCCGCGCTATAAGTCCGATCATCTGTTTGTAAGCCAGATACCTTTGAGCGTTCTTTTTCGTCCATTTGCCGCGTTGTGTCATCCGGACAGCTCCCATAGGAGGTTCGTTTATCACGAAAGTAATCATGCCATCGCCCCCAATGCTCCGCCTGGGCGTTCTTCTATCTTCCTGTTTTTGATTCGATCGAGTGCTAATATCAATACCTCGTCAGGGTCACGGTTGAGCACATCTCCTATTTGCCTGATACTTTTTCCTTCTGACCACATAAGTTCGAAGTCGTCTACATCTTTCCGCTTCCAAGTGAAGTCCATTTCCTCACATGCCAAGTAAATAGATCTACGGTCTCTCTGAATCCCTTTTGATGCCATCCGTTACACCTGCCCTCCGGTAGATTTCTTCATGTGCAAGTATTCGATAATCATAATCTTTAGTTTCGTCATAAGCTGCTATGACCAGTTCCGATCCGGTCATGCTTTCAAACGGTCTCACGTTCGTTTTCAGTCTCCTTTTCAGCAATTCCATACGTTTCCCTACCCATGCGTATAAACTCGCTGTAATCGCAATCCGTGAGGTTGTAGGGGTCTATTGGATTCATGGGGTATCCTCTCCTTTTAATGCTGTACGTGCCTTTTCACCTGCATCCTGTTGGACTCTTGATTCCCATTCATCTAGCTCTCCGTTTTGATCAACCGTGAAATTGCCGATCTCGTAATTTTCAATTGCGGCATACCATTTCAGTGCCTTATCCTTAATCTCTATCACCGTTTTCAATGCCTTAACCCATTTCAAGTAGGATAGTATGTCGTTTTTTACAGGGTTAGGCAAGGGTTCTCCAGCTACTTCGCCCTCAGTCCAAAAATCTATCAGGAAATCGACGTTATCTGGTATTTCTGCCAGTGCTGATCTTATCTCTTGTATCTTCTTATCCATGGTTTAGACCTCCTCAATGTCATCGACTTCAATTTCGTCTGTTTGCCCATTCCGTAAAGCATCCCGCCAGTCAATTGCGGATTCAATTAGTTCGGTTTGTTTCTTCCCGTTTAGTTCATAAAATTGATCTTCCGTCAATTCGATTTCCACTTCATAATCCACACGCACAGTTGCTGTTCCCGATATTCTAATCATCCTTTATTCCTCTCCTTGCCCTTTAGGGGCTGTTATTCATCCGACCATTTATCAAAAATAACCAGTTTGCCACCCGTTTTCTTACCAACATCCCTTAAAACTGCAAGGTGTCCTATTGAGTCGTAATCAACAACACCGTCTCTAAGAGTGCCCACATTGACATTTATATCCCCGTATGTTTCCTGGAACTTTTGTAATTTTTCGATTAGTTCAGATATTGTCATTCCTCTATCTGTCATTCCTCTATCCCCTCTCCTTGGGTTAATACGGCTATAAGAGCAGCCAAGCACACCGCTTCCTGCGCAGTCTTGGCAGGGACTTCAATTGGACCCGAATCTGCATCATTCCAAAATGTGCAGCTGTACTCCGCTGGGCTAATTTCGAAGATTTGTGTTCTAGTCAGAGTCATGATCGGATACTTTTGTGATACTTCCCATGCTGCGCCTATGTCAGTGCTGTACATTGCTGGTGAGGTTGAATAACCTTTACTGTTGATAATCATCCCTGGTCTGACTCGATCCGCCTTATATCCCATCACATCCGTAGCAATCCATATATCTCGCTCTTGTGGCTGCATACTATTCCATTTAGCTATTACTTCATCTCTGGTCATGTTGGCAGCTTGTTTACCACAATATTTCTTTAACTGCTCAAACGTATGATTAGATTCATGTTCCATCCGTATCTTCTTCCCTTCTTATTGGAGTCAGCCTTGATACCGCTCGTAATCTGCAAACTTCCCATAGTTTTTAAGGTTTACCATTTCCGCAGTTCCGGTTCGTCCATTTCGGTTTTTAGAAACTATAAATTCGATGATATTTTTCTTCTCTGTTTCGGCGTTGTAATAATCGTCGCGGTATAGAAATGTGATTGTGTCTGCATCCTGCTCGATGTTTCCCGACTCCCTAAGGTCAGACATCATTGGACGCTTGTCCTGACGCTGTTCTACGCTTCTGCTTAATTGAGCCAGGGCAACCACCGGGCAGTCATTCTCCCGTGCCATCTGCTTCAAACTAGAGCTTATATAGCCCACTTCGTCGTTACGGTTCCGGTTGCTGAATTTCTTGCCGCCTTTGATTAATTGCAAGTAGTCGATATAGACGATCAGGTCAGGACATTTCTTTTTCAACTTTCTAACGGCAGCCCGTATCTCCTGAATGGACAGGCCCGGCCGATCATCAATGTAGATGTCCAATTTCGAAAGCTCAGACAGGCCGATTGTATAAGTCTCCCATTCTTCATCCTGAAGTTGCCCACTCTCGATCCGGCTGCCGTCGATATTACATTCTGCCGATATCATACGGTCATATAGTTGCAGGTCGGGCATCTCCAAGCTGAATATAGCGACTGTAAGGCCCTCCTTGCCGTTTTTAACGGCGTTATTTAGGAGGAAGGCAGTTTTGCCTACGGATGGTCTTGCGGCGATTATATTGAGTGTCTGAGGCTTCCATTTGCCTGTTATGTCGTCAAGGTCCTTCCCGGCCGTGCTCGCCCCGTTAGGCCTGCCATTGTATTTCTTGTCATTGATAACATCAAAGTGCTGCATTACTCCGTCTTTAATATGCTTGAAATAATCCGTACCCCGATTGTGATCTTCGATGAACTCGGCAATCCCCATCAGTTCGGCTGCGAGTGTATTAGGATCATCAGCCCCATCGTTAAAAATGGTTTTCAACGAATTGAATCCAGTTCGTAATAAATACTTCTCCTTGATTATTTTTTCGTGTTCAAGGAAGTTAGCCACAGTCGGAACGGATTGAGATAGCCTAGATAAATAATCAACACCGCCAACATCTTGGATCTTCTCCCCGATGTTCATTGTCAGAGAAACCAAGTCTATCTTTTTCTCGTGCTCCCTTATGAGCTCCATGCTTTCAAAAATCGTTTGATGTGGACCGTGATAAAATTCCTCTGCCGTTAAGATGGATTCATAAATCAAATCTGGTTGTAGAATAATCGAACCTAGTACCGCCTGCTCAGCTTCCAAGCTGTAATAACTCATGACTTACCTTCCTTGTGAGCAGCTATGGTCCTACGCATCCATTCCTCACGGTCAATCCCTTCACGTTTCCATGGCGGCTCACTTGACGCGCTTTGCCGTATTCGATCTTGCTCATCAAGCATTTTTCTAGTGCGCTCTATTTCTCTATCAGCCTCAATTCTGGCGTTCGGTTTAATGACCTCAGCAATCGAAGGAGCAAACTTACTTTCTCGGATATGCTCCCGGGCATTGGCCCAACAATGTTCCCCGTCAGCTTGTTCTAATTCCTCCAGCCAGTTTTCAGCAACGGTCCGATCAACTTTCCAGCTTGGATAACTGGCCGCTATTTTTTTGAATAGCTTTTTGGCATCCTCTCTTTCCATGGCGCACCTCCTATATGTCGTCTATAAAGTCCAAGCGATCTTGTGAGCCAACTTGTGCAGCTCGTTCTGTTATTGCATTTGTATAAAAAGAGAATGAATTGACCTTGCCGCCTTCCTCCAATTTCTTTTTATGTCGTTCCCGCATCACTTCAATGATCAAATCTGACTTAATGCCCTGATTTATAAACTGAGTGACCAAAGGCCATTCTTTAGGTTTAAAACCTATGCAACCGTGTATTTGGCTATATACCTTTTCTATTTTTTCCATTTCGTCAGCAGTAGTAGTAATAGTATTTGGTAAGGTACTGTACTGTACTGTACTGTTACCTGCGCCGTCCCCAAGACTGTCCGTAGACTGTCCGCTGGACGTCCGTTGGACATCCTTTGGACGTGACTTGGAAGGTTTGCGGGACATCCGCTTTCTTTCCGCATCCGATTTACGCTTATCCACCAGTTTCCCAATATAATCCTGCCAGTCATGAATAAATAGCTGATTATCAATTTCGTCGATAAAGCCAACATCAAGTAATGCGTTTAAAAGTTCATTTGCATCCCCGGTCCACATCATTTCATCTGCGACGTCTTCCGGCTCCAATGCAGATACACAACCATCTGGCAAGTTATCCATGGCCCACCACCACAACAGATGTAGATGACCGATAACCGCCGGAACTGTAATTCCTAGCTTACGGGCCAATCGTTTAGTCTTGATGTGTCTCCCAAGCCCTTGGTGGCTCTCAAGCCAAGCCATATTATCACCACACTATTCTTTTGCTGATTTAACCAGCGTTGCCATTGCCCTTCTAGCCCGTATCCCCTCGGGGGTTTCGTCCAGCCAGTCATGGCATGCCGTACATAAATGTAATAAGTCCGTTACTCTCGTTTTATGGTTAATGTGCTTACGTCCGATCAAGTGAGCTCGTTCGGTAGCCAGTGCGTTGTCACAAAGCTCACAGAGCCCATGTGACCGCGCTTTAAGCTGCTTATCTACCTGTTGGCTTATATCGCCTTTCTGCTTCTGTGTGAGCTTTACACGTTTGCTTTTGGCTGGTTTAGGGGCTGGATGAAATCCGTACTGTATCATGCTGCATGCCTCCTATATATCAGACTGGAATTTAAGAATTGTTTGCAGCGCAGACACTTGAACCTTGATTGCATCCGCTGCTTTGATACCAGATTGAAACTGTGTTTCTGCTAAGTCCCGTTCAAACAGCAACTTCGACACGTTCCCTTTTGCTATATCCGGTATAAGAGTTACAGGAACCTTATCATGCCGTAGCTTAAACATTTCCTTAGCCAATTCAGCGCGATATACACGCTCTGTCTCTGCCTTGTCTCGACCTAATCCAAACAATGCGTCTGCTGACTTCCCAAGCCGTTTTGAAGCGGCATACAACTCTTGTGTTACATTAGCTACTTCCATTTATCCTCCTAGAAAGGTAAGTCATCATCCGATATGTCTATTGGTTGTCCATCATCATGAAACGGGTCTCCATCGGCACGGTATGGAGCTGGTTCGTTCGGATCGGCTTGGTTCCGGTTATTGTCCCTGTTTGACTCCAAAAATCGTACATTGTCTGCGACGATTTCAGTGATGTAACGAGTACCGCTATCACTTTCCCATCTTCGAATCTGGATTCGCCCTTCTACCGCGGTTAATCTACCTTTTTTCAAGTAAGTAGCGGTAGTCTCAGCAAGCTGCCGCCAAGTCACAATCTTTAGGAAATCGGCCTCACGGTGCCCATTGTTTGAAAAGGGTCTGTCTACAGCCAAGGTGAATTGGGTAGTCGCCACACCGGTGGGCGTATATTTTAATTCAGGATCGGCAGTCAAGCGACCTACAAGTACCACGCGATTAATTGACATTTTTGTTTCTCCTTTCATTATGGCGCTGCTTCATATGAAACCTTTGGTGTTCTTCTTTTGAGGAGAACAAGTACAAATTTTCAATTCTATTATCATTTCTTATATGGTTAATGTGATGTACCTCTTCCTTTTGAGTAAGGTACCGCCCTAGTTTTTGTTCCATGATAAAACGATGTTCCATGACGTATCCTTCTTTCGATGCGTTAGGATGATCCGGCTTGTAAAGTTGAATGTACCCGTCAGTTCTACCTAATCGCTTTCCTGTAAAATGTGGTGATTTACCGATATATGAAATACCGCGTCTGGCCTTACTTAACTTTTCTCTGGTTGATTTTGAAACGTTTTTGCCAGTATGAGTTCTTTTGATGACTTCAATATGTTCCGGGGATAACTTTCGGCCTCTTTGAAAGGTGCCATTAGGGTGTGCTTGGATGTTGAATTTAGAGAACCAAAGACATATAGCTCCAGCTGTGCATTCTAAAATTTCAGCTATCTTATATTGATCAAGACCTTGCTCGAAATAGGCCTGCCGAAGAAAAGTTTCCAAATCAACTCCATATTTTTCAGGAACCAATTTATGAAGCATTTTCTTCCTAGCCATTCTCTTTGTCCCCCTCTACTTCTTTTTCTTTAATAGATTCAGTCAACGTTCCAAGGAACTCTTTACCTTGTTTTTCGGTGATGCCTAGTAACGTGAAACCGTATAATTTCTTAGTTTGTGCATCTATTTTTTCAGGTTTGTAACCAAGTGATTCCCAAACCGTTTTGATTTCCTCTGCTGTTTCACTGGAAACAATCTTTTCTCCCGACTCCAACCACTCTGAAAGCTGCTGTCCAGTCTCCACCCCTGGTGTAAATTCCAGACCATCAAACAAGCCCGTGCGATCTTTGGAGACCGAAGCAATATGATGCGCTGACAGGTCCATAACAAGAGTAAATTCATACTCCAATCCATCCCGCTGTACTGGAGCCATACCGACCTTGCGCGGTACCTGTTTTCCCTTCTCATTGGCCTCAAGTACATATTCAGTCTTAGACCGCATGGTCACAAAGATATGTGCAGAGCATTGAAGAATGGCTTCTACCATTTTGTTCTGTTTGGGTGTTAACTCACCCCAAGCCGTGAAGCTATTTTTAGTCTTAGAAAGCTTGTCTTTCTGCTCAATAATCCCGCCTTCACCAGCCCATGCATGGGAAAGTGAATCGACAATGATCGCTTCAACTCCGTAATCTTCAAAAGCTTTGATAGCTTCGATATACTTTTCAGTGGTATATGGCGGTTCTAAGTCGATTTTTGAGAATTCGGGAATATGAACGCCTGCTTTTGTCGTCTCGGCGTATAAATCTGCGCTTCGATTCTCTGTATCAATTAGACCGATCTTCTCCCAATCACCAGTCATTCCAAAGGCCATTAGCAAAGCAGTAAGCGTCTTTCCCGATCCGCTAGGACCTGTCATACCTATTCTCGCCTTGGTTACAGTTCGTTTCGATTTACGTATCAGCATGCCTTACACCTCCGGCTTGATGACAAGTTCATCGCCACGGTGCTCAACTAGGATTCCTTCTACCGGTTCACCATTCGGATCAACCACCACGCCAGCATCAGAAACAGAGAATGCTTTCTTGATGTCCGTTTTAACTGGTTCCCACTTAACTCTAATGAGATGGTCATAGCCGTTATCGTTAAGCCAACTAGTCAAAGCTTGATCATCGTAATTCCACTTAGGCTGCTGCTTCTTGAGAGACACAGAACCATACGGAGTTTTAACAGACTTGAATTTAGGGTCTTCTTCCCGGCGACGCGCTGCATATTCAGACAGCAGACCACGGAAATAGTCCTCATCACGTTGCACCTTCTCCAGTTCTGATTTGCGGTATGACTCAATTCGATGCGCCTCAGCATCAGCTACCGCATTGGCCTCTTTGCGTTTCATTTCTAGTGCCACCAGCTTACGCATAACCCAAGTTAGCGAGTCCAGGCTATCCACCACAAAGCGTTGGCGTTCCTCCTGTTCCTGTTGATCCAATTCATCCAGTTCCGCTTGAAAAAGTGGGTTTAAAAGGTTAGACATATTTACATCCTCCTAAAATTTTGTTATAGTGACCGTGAAATGTTTATTAATTAGTTCGATTTGACTTCGGCTGCAACCGGAGTCATTTTACTTTCCAGGTATAAATCCACTTGCTTAAGCTCTTCCACCATTTTAGGAATATCCTCGTAACGGTACATTTCCATCAATGCTTCTAAGATAGATGCCGTGGAATTAGTTTTGGTATCCGTGTTTTCCACGATTGCTTCTAATTTGCGGATAACTGACTGGACGTGTTGTTGGGCTTGCTGCAGGTTCGGCATGTTCTCCCTCCTTGATCTGTTTGCGAATCCGATCATATTCCCGGCGTTGCATTTCGTTTTTGAAGGCGAACTTTGGATGCGGTCCGTCCACTACCCAACCGCCTACAAGAGACAGCGCAGAACGGTCTTCCGGGTTGTCGCTAGCTTTTATGCGAATGCCTACTTGCATCGTCACACCTCCCACTTAATCTTTCTCTCAACTTCGACATAAACAGAAAATGGTATTTGGTCTTTGAGCTTAATGTCACCAAATTCTTGCTGTAAGTAAGACTCGGCCAAACTTTCTAAATGCTCGTCCGTTAATACGCTCAAACCAGTTAAATTCTTAGTCATAACAGTCTTACGTTTCCGCCACCACCGCCACATACCTATCAACTCCTTTTGATAGAGTCAGCCTGCAACCTTGCCACAGTCTTAAGCTGGAACCAGGTACCGTCACGCTTGATCAGTAGCATGCCATTTACTCGCTTGCCAGCAACGAAGCCACTAAACATCGGGTCCAAATTCATTCTCCTTTCACTCGGTAACCAAGGTACCAAGCGTTAATTTTGTGAGTGATGCGTTTTACCGCATTTTCGTCTTCCGTCGAAACAACCGCTTGCCGTTCTAACTGAGCTATAAACTTAAACTCAGTAGATGTAATGCCCTTCTCCAACAGAGCCGATGCCGCTCCTTGCTTAATCGCGCCGATGTTCATATTCATTCTCCTTCCTCTAATCCAGAATAGATTTCCTTACGGTATTCTTCATTTGCTTCACCAAGTAACTGCTCAAGCTTGTCCATGTTTTCAGCTTGGCTTTTAAATCCTTGTGCAGCACTGTTAATTCCGTTGTTTGCATACACCACAGATTTATTAGACAAGTCTTCTGCTACGGCTTTAATGCCATCCAAGACATTTAGCATGTCGTCAAAGTCCAGCGTGCGAATAAATTGGATGAGTTCACTTTCCTGTTTGGTTAGTTCCATGTTCATGCACCCTCCTTGAATTTATTGATAAAGTAAATCTGCCCTTTGCCTGTAATCTTTGTTGTTCGTGTGATTTTGGAACCTTCACTGGAACTCATTCTCTGCCCCATTTTGATCTCCATAATCTTGAGTTCCATCGATCGTTGGGTAGGCATATTGCGCTCACTGCCGGATTTAATCAGGTAACCATTTTGCCGCAGCCATTCAAACAATCTAATCTCGCCAATCTCAAAACCGTTCTGTTTAAGTAGCTTGGCTAAGTCAGCGACGAGAATAGAGTCCTTTGAAACCTCCAGTGCTTCTGCAAATACTACTTTGGGCTTGTCCTGTTCAATTTTGGCTTGAAGTTTCAAGCGTTCCTCCCGTTCTTTCTTGAGCCGTGTTGCAGCTTCAATCAGTAAGTCAGGATTGTCTAGCAACTCAGCTGTGGCATACATACCAGTCCGTCGGATCGAAGGCAAAATTTCGTCCGCTACTTTGGATTGGAAAGCTTCGGCAGCAGCATTCTTGGCTTTCATCGCTAAGCGGTAGAAGAAGTTTTCTGTGATAAATGTGTCTTTCGCAACTTCCTGCGAAAAGCCAAATCCTACTAAGTATGCCTTGACGGTATTCCATCTTACGTACTCAGAATTTTTAGAATTGTCTGTGAATCCCAATCCTCGAGCCACATCCTCCAGATTGAGATGTGCTGTCCCTTTCTCGTCGGTAAATCCTCTAACACCATGGATCGTAACCAATTGAGTCATACTGTTTCTCCCCTCAGGCAAAGTTTTTAAGGTGCTTTTGTTTTAAGTTATCTTTCCAGGCTCTTACATCTTTTTTATCTGCACGCCGGGACTTTCCTATTTTAAAGTTAGGGATTCCTCCATGCGAAGGATTAAGAATGAATAAGTCATAAACAGTACGCCTAGTTAGTCCAAATAATTCAGCAATATCTTGAGCAGTCAATATATCAGGAAGTTCATCCCAATGCGTTTTTTTTGGCTTTGTCATCACATACACCTCATTTCTATTAGGTTAGTGCCGGGACACTCTTCTTTTTCTTTTTCACATCTTCAACTTCTTCGATGAAAAAAAAGTCTTCAAATCTTCCGCCAAAGACTTCCATCACACCAGCTATGAACTGGTTACCAGGTGCGTTATGGCGCTCATCATCTACAGGGAGTTTTGTTCTCCAAATTTGCGTAATGTTCACATTCATCAGATCAGCAAGTTCTTTATCCGTAGCGATGTCCTTATCAATTTGCGCTTTCATTAACTCTTTAACTTTTAGTCGGACGACGAATTTCTTCATTTTTTGTATCACCCCTTTTATTGCGCCCGCGCAATTCCTTTTTGTGTAATTTCGTCCTCGCAATTTAAGTATATTACAGCGATTACGAGCACGCAATATGTTTTGAGTAAATAATTGCGTGCACGCAATATTTGTGTTATAGTTTCTTTAGCCATTAGATGAAGGGAGATTTTTGAAGGCAATGAGCGAAAAAACAATAGGTGACATTATTAAAGAGAAAAGACTTGCAAGCGGTTATAAAACAAAGAAAGACTTTGCTGACAAAAGCGGTATCTCAGCTGCCACTCTCACTCGAATTGAAAAGAATATGCAGCAACCTTTGCCTAATACTCTTATGCAAATTTCTCGTCACCTGGATGGGGTTACATACGGAGAATTAATGAAAGCAGCGGGTTATCTTAAGGGGTTAGAAGAAAATCACGAAACGTTCCTTGCTAATTTCATGAACGAAAACGAGGAACTCGATAACCGAATTTATGCTCTTATTGATAAAGTGTTTTTATTCACTCATATTGATAAAGACTTACATAGAGAAATCGTTAGCTTATTCGTCGATCCACAGACCGCTGATTTGTTTTCCCATGCTACTTTAGACGATATTAAATCTGAGTATCTGCGTGGCGATCTTAACATTGAACAAAAGAATGACGTAATTAATACTCTTGAAAATATATTGAATAAGTATTCTCCAAAACTAGGAGAGTATTTGACTCTAGTCAAATACGCAAAACCGATACCTCTGATCGGATCAATCTGTGCTGGTGACGGGATAATTGCAGAAAACAATATTGAAGAATACATAAACTATCCCTTTATGAAACAAAAACAACCAGACTATGCTCTAAGAGTAAAAGGTGATTCTATGGTCAATGCAGGCATTAATGATGGCGACATTGTTTTCATGAGGAGAGAAAACTGGGCGGAATTCAATGGACAAATCGTTGCTGTTATCGTTAACGGCGAAGAAGGCATTTTAAAGAGAATGAAATGGTCTGAAGGTTCTGCAAAATTTAACCTTGTTCCAGAGAATGATTCTTATCAGTCCATGGAGGTGACACCAAATGAATTTATAGTTTGTGGAGTTTACGTGGGGCATTTCAGACAATAAAAGGAGTGTTAGAAATTGGAAGGAAGTTTCTATAAAAGAGGGTCAACCTGGTCATTTATGATTAGCATAGGTACTGATCCGAAAACAGGTAAAAGAAAGCAAAAGGGAAAAGGCGGGTTTAAGACTAAAAAAGAAGCGCAAGCTGCTGCCGCGGATATGCTGTCCGAGATAAATCGAGGCGTATTCAAAGAAGAAACCAAAATGACTTTTGAAGAATTAGCGGACAAGTGGTTGAAATATTATAGTTCACATGGAAAACCAAAAAAAGATGGTACGATCCGAATCAGAACTAATGAAAAAGAAAACTTGTTACCGTTCTTTGCAAAGCTCAATGTATCTTCGATCACTGAACAGATGTATCAGGATGCACTCACAAGCCTACAAAATAAACTAGCCGACAATACGTTATCAGGTGTACACTCAACCGGCAGAATGATATTTTCATACGGTTTAAAAATTGGGGCTTTGAAAACAGATCCTACATCAACTGCTTTTGTGCCTAAGCGTCAGAAAACAGTCCAAGAGCTTGAAGAAAATAACGAGCTACCTAAGTATTTAGAAAGGGATGAACTCGTCCATTTTCTACAGATCGCTCAAGACCATGGATTGGATAATGATTTTGAAACCTTTAATACATTGGCCTATACAGGCGTGAGAGTCGGTGAGTTATGTGCATTAAAAAGACTGGATGTCAACTTCGAAGATGACAAGATAAGAATAACGAAAACTCTGTATAACCCAAATAATAATTACGCTCTTTATAAACTCAACACACCTAAAACTGTATCATCGGTTCGCGAAATAGATGTTGATCACGAAATCATTATAGGATTCCAAAACTTGTTAACCATTCAACAAATAGAGAAATCAAAAAAACCAAAAACTTATCACGACCAAGGTTTCATATTCGCAAGAATCGGTAAATTCGCTGGATATCCTCAAGTAATAAAAATGGTTGAACTTCGGATGAAGCGATTACTAAAACTAGCTGGCCTAAATCCCGATCTTACCCCCCACTCACTTCGCCACACTCATACATCACTATTAGCTGAAGCCGGAGCCACTCTTGAACAAATCATGCAGCGGTTAGGACATGCAAACGATGAGATAACACGCAGAATATATCTTCATATAACTAAGCCAAAAAGAAAAGAGGCTGCTCAAAAGTTCAGCGAACTAATGAGAGCCTCAAAAAAATCTGATCAGAGTTAACAAAATGTTAACAAGTCAATATAACAATCCATCAAACCCTTGGTGCAACAAGGGTTTTTTGGTTTATTACATCATGCCGCCCATTCCGCCCATGCCGCCCATGTCAGGCATTGCAGCCTTTTCTGGTTCTGGCTTGTCAGCGATCACTGCTTCAGTAGTCAGGAACATAGCCGCTACGGAAGCAGCGTTTTGCAATGCATAACGAGTTACTTTCGCAGGGTCAACGATACCTGCGTCAATCATGTTTACCCACTCGCCAGTAGCTGCGTTGAAACCAACGCCTACTTCTTCGCGTTTCAGACGCTCAACGATAACAGAGCCTTCTTCGCCTGCATTAGCAGCAATTGTACGGATTGGAGCTTCCAGAGCGCGCAACACGATGTTGACGCCTGTTTGCTCGTCGCCTTGCAGTTCAACAGCAGCAACTGCATTGTATACGTTCAGGAGCGCTACACCACCACCGGATACGATACCTTCTTCAACCGCAGCACGGGTTGCGTTCAGAGCATCTTCGATGCGCAGTTTGCGTTCTTTCAATTCTGTTTCAGTAGCCGCACCGACTTTGATTACTGCTACGCCGCCGGACAATTTAGCCAGACGCTCTTGCAGTTTCTCTTTGTCGAACTCGGAAGTAGTTTCTTCCAGTTGCGTGCGGATTTGGCTAACACGAGCGTCGATGTCGGCTTTGTTTCCAGCACCGTCAACCACAATCGTGTTTTCTTTTGTAATACGCACTTGACGTGCTGTACCCAGTTGGTCCACAGAAGCTGTTTTCAGGTCCAGACCCAGTTCTTCTGTGATTACTTGGCCGCCTGTCAGGGCAGCGATATCTTGCAGCATTGCTTTACGACGGTCACCAAAGCCAGGAGCTTTAACAGCTACAGCATTGAATGTACCACGCAGCTTGTTGACAACGAGCATAGCCAGCGCTTCGCCTTCGATGTCTTCAGCGATCAGAACGAGTGGCTTGCCTTGTTGTACGATTTTTTCAAGCAATGGCAGGATTTCTTGTGTGTTTGTGATTTTCTTGTCAGTAATCAAGATATATGGATTGTCCAGTACAGCTTCCATTTTGTCCGTATCTGTAATCATGTACGGAGAAATGTAGCCACGGTCAAACTGCATACCTTCAACTACTTCCAGTTCTGTTGCAAAACCGCGGGATTCTTCAACAGTGATGACACCGTCTTTGCCCACTTTTTCCATAGCTTCAGCGATCAGTTCGCCTACTTCATCATCAGCAGCGGAAATACCAGCTACTTGAGCAATGGATTGTTTGCTTTCGATTGGTTTGGAGATAGCTTGCAGTTCAGCAACTGCTGCTTTAACCGCTTTGTCGATCCCTTTACGGATACCGATTGGGCTTGCGCCAGCAGTTACGTTTTTCAAACCTTCAGTGATGAGGGCTTGAGCCAAAACAGTAGCCGTAGTCGTACCGTCACCAGCTACATCGTTTGTTTTGGTTGCTACTTCTTTAACCAGTTGAGCGCCCATGTTTTCGAACGCGTCTTCCAGCTCGATTTCTTTTGCAATCGTTACACCGTCATTAGTGATGAGCGGGCTACCGAATTTTTTCTCCAGTACAACGTTACGGCCTTTCGGTCCGAGTGTTACTTTAACAGCGTTAGCCAATGCATCTACCCCGCGCAGCATGGAGCGGCGAGCGTCTTCACTGAATTTAATGTCTTTAGCCATTTGTGATAAACCTCCCTATGGATTATGAATGATTTGTTTCAATTCCTATATTTAGGTCTTGTCCGGGTTCCGGTTAACCGATGATCGCGTGAATATCGCTTTCTTTCATAATCAAATATTCTTTACCTTCATATTTGATTTCCGTTCCAGCGTATTTGGAGAAAATGACACGGTCGCCTTCTTTTACTTCCAGAGGAATACGGGCACCGTCTTTCAATGCGCCTGCGCCAACCGCGATAATTTTGCCTTCTTGCGGCTTTTCCTTGGCAGAGTCAGGAAGTACGATTCCGAAGGAAGTCGTTGTTTCTTGCTCAATTGCTTCCACCAATACGCGTTCACCCAAAGGTTTGATCATGAAAAATAGCCTCCTTATTAAGTGTTTATCCTGTAATTTGGTTGTTATGTTGTATGTATTAGCACTCAACAGTCGTCAGTGCTAACAACCAACTTTATGATACTCAACTTGAGATTGAATTTCAAGTCCCTAATGTATTTTTTATGGGAATTTTTATGGGCAGCCATTCTCGATTATATCCACCTATCCTAAAAATAACCGTTAACTCAAGGCTAATGGTTATTTTTAAGACAGCTATGTTGATCAATTTTAGAGAAATTAGTTATTGAGCCGTTCAGGCCCTGCTTATTATTCCGCAGCTACACGCAATTGGGCCTCCCGTTCCTCCTGTGCACGCAGTTGCTTGCGGTACACGACTGATGACAAGTATACACTCGCTTCATACAGCACCAGCAACGGAATCGCCACCAAAAAATCGGATATAAAATCCGGCGGAGTGATAACAACAGCGACAAAAACAAGCAGGAAATAAGAAATCTTCCGCCATTTGCGAAGCCTCATCGGGGTTAATACACGAATCCCTGTCAGAAACATGATCAGCAGGGGGAGTTCAAACAGCAACGCTACAGGCAACACAATATTAAACATAAAGGTGAAATATTGTGCAATACCGTACGTTTCCTGCAATCCCATACTTTTGGTGACGGACGATGTAAACTGAATCGCCATCGGGAAAATAATGAAATAAGCAAAAGCTGCACCAATAATGAACAAAAGCAGCACATAAGGCACATATCGCAAGGTTGCACTCCGTTCTTGCGGCCTTAATCCCGGGCTGACAAACTTCCACAATTGGTAGCATGCAAATGGTAACGCCACTGCAATCCCAATGATCATGGCGATCTTCATGTAGATACCGATTCCGTCCCAAAAGGAAAATGCATTTAACTGAAAAGCTTGCGCCGAACCGGAGCGAATAAGCCAGTTATAGACAGAACCCGCCGCGAACAATCCACCAACCAGCGCCAATACAAATACAATCAGCACATAAATTATTCGTCGACGAAGCTCACCCAGATGTTCCATTAGCGGCATTTCATGCTCTGATGGGGTCAAGCCTATTCCTCCTTTCTGAACGGAACGCAGCAGCGCCTCCTAAAAAATAAAGCCCTTCACTGAAGAAGAGGCTCATGTATATTATACAAGCAGCAAAAATGAATAACTAAATCTATGACAAGCGTTTATCCTCAGGCTGAGGTTGAACTTCTGAAGACGTCGTCTGTGTTGCTTGGACCACACTATCTTTGCTTTCTTTACGCCCAGCCCGTTCATCTTCAGATAAGATATCGCGTGCCCCGTTTTTAAATTCACGGAATGTACGCCCTACAGCTCGGCCCAGCTCAGGCAGCTTGTTCGGACCAAAAAGCAGCAGCGCCAGAATAATTAACAAAATATAACCCGGTGCTCCAATATTGGGCATGTGTAGTAATCCTCCTTATGTTGACGGACAAAATGAGAACCTCTGTCCATATACGGCCATATAAATTCTTACAGGTATCATACCACACACACGGGCTGCCTTCTACCGGAACTGACCTGTCACCATGAGCAGCGCTTCCGGGAGCTGATCCATAATTGCTGCCAAGTTTTCATGCACGCCTTTGGGCGTTCCTGGCAAATTAACAATCAATGTACGTCCGCGTATCCCCACGATTCCACGAAAAAGCATGGCCGCCGGATTTTTCTGCATCACGATCATTCTCATGGCTTCCGCCATACCTGGCACTTCCCGCTCCACGACCCGTCTGGTCGCCTCAGGTGTCACATCACGGATCGCCAGTTCGGTTCCGCCCGTAGTTAGCACCAAGTCTGCATGAAAATAATCGGTCATTTCGATTAAAGCCGCAATAATCTCATCCGGTTCATCGGGAACGATCCGGTATTCCACAATCTCTCCGCCCAGTTCTTCTTCGACGAGTTCCCGGATGACCTGTGCGCTTGTATCCTCACGCTCTCCCCTTGCCCCTTTATCACTGGCTGTTAGGATCGCCGTTTTCCACACCATAAGATCACCCTTCTCCTATCATGAAAGAATACTTTCTCTTCTGAAAATCAGAAACAGCCACGCTGCATCCTCCATCACATCACAGTACCCTCTCGGCGACAATGTTGTCTATGTCAAGGTTTCCGGTGGTCCTCCCTTTGAAAATCCCCATGCTTGCCACCCGTTTTGGATTGCAGCATGGTAGGGCCGATGATCATATCTTTTTGCAGCGCCTTGCACATATCATACACGGTTAACGCTGCGGCTGAAGCCGCTGTCAAAGCTTCCATTTCTACACCCGTCTTACCCTCGGTCTTCACTTCAACTTCAATATGAAGCACATCATGTCCATTATCGGAAAAAGTAATGTTCACGCCTGTCAGAGCCAGCGGATGACACATCGGTATCCAGTCTGACGTTTTTTTCGCGCCTTGAATCCCCGCGACCTGGGCCACAGCAAGAACATCACCCTTGCCGATTCTGCCTTCTTTTACAGCCGTCAATGTAGCCGGGTTCATCGTAATCTGAGTCACGGCGACTGCTGTACGAACCGTAGACGTTTTGCCCGAAATATCTACCATACGAGCTCGTCCCTGTTCGTTAAAATGAGTAAAGGAATCCACGACTCCCTCACAGCTCCTTTCACATACCCAACTTTACTTCATTCATCATTTGTCGATTTTGCATGGTTACAATCTAAGCGTCCTTCAGGTGTAAACAGCACGTCCACTCGCAAATCTCCTGGCTCCATGGGTACTTGTGCCAACAATTGTCCCGGCAGCAGCAGCGAGACATAAAGCGGACCTACAGAGCCGTTATTACGCTTCTCTGCCTCTACCTGTGCGGTAAAGCGATCATAGTAGCCTCCGCCATAGCCGATTCTGCCTCCACGACGATCAAAGGCCAAGCCGGGCACAACAACCCAGTCGATTCCCGTCCACATTTCAGGCAACCATTTCTTGCATGTCAATGCAGGCTCAGGGATGTTCCATACGCCGGGCACCATATTTTCATACTGATCCATCTCCCTCAGCTCCATGGTTCGGGTTACCGAATCCACTCTCGGGGCCAAGACACGATCTCCCTGTGACCAGCAATGCTCAATGAGGGGAGTCGTAGAAATCTCGCTGCCAAAAGAGAGATAACTAAATAATGTTAGCTTATCCCCGTTTCTGTCTATTCTAAGCTGCTCCCATGCCTCGATTGCATGCCGACAGGCCACAGCCGATGCCTTCTGCCTTGTCAGCGGGTCCATGGAGTCACGCGCTTCCCGTTGCTGTACACGCAGCGCGTTCTTCACATTACAGACATCCACACATCCGCCCTCCCGCACAATCGTCGATAATCATCAAAACGTTACAATTGTCCCATTTGTCAGTAAGTGCTGTACGTTGCAAGTTTTTTTCATTCTTTTTCACTTCTCGTTTAAGTTTATCATTGTTTATACAAATTGACTATACGAGGCTCAAGGGTTTCGGGGGTGAAAGCAGTGCAATAGTGGGTAATTTCATGTAAACTGGAAGGAAGGTACCTGCGAAAAAGGCAGGAAGAACTGTGCAAAATGTAATGGAGGAACGATACGCTATGCTATTGCAAGTAACCGGAATTACTAAATCCTATGGAATTGAGCCCGTTCTGGACGGGATTAACCTTCAAATATTGGAACGTGAACGTATTGGGCTGGTAGGTGTGAACGGTGCAGGCAAATCGACCCTGCTCAAAATCATTGCTGGTGAAATATCCTATGACAGTGGACAAATCTTTAAAGCGAAGGAAACCAGCATCGGTTATTTGGCGCAAAACAGTGGCTTAAATTCTGACCGTTCGATCTGGGATGAAATGATGCTGGTGTTCACACCGCTGATTGAAGCAGAACGGGAACTTCGGCAAATGGAGCAGGAAATCGCCGATCCGGCCAATGCGCAGAACGAAAAGCGTTATGCCGATCTGCTCGAACGCTATGCACGACGCTCAGATTGGTTCAAGGATCACGGTGGTTATGAAATGGAGACCCGTATTCGCAGCGTGCTGCACGGCATGGGCTTTAGTTCATTTGCACCCGAAACGCCTGTAGCCACCCTAAGCGGAGGTCAAAAAACCCGACTTGCGCTAGCGCGCATCCTACTACTCGCTCCAGATGTCCTTATGCTCGATGAGCCTACCAACTATCTGGATATTCAAACACTGACCTGGCTGGAAGACTATTTGCGCGGCTACTCCGGCTCGCTGCTAGTCGTATCACATGACCGATATTTTCTGGATCGACTGGTGACGACGATTATTGAAATTGAGCGCCATCGCTCCACCCGCTATACAGGCAACTACAGCCGCTATATGGAACTAAAGGCTGCTGAGTATGAAACAAACATCAAGCATTACGAAAAGCAACAAGAGGAAATCGCACGGATGGAGGCATTTATACAACGCAATATCGTGCGAGCCTCTACAACCAAACGTGCCCAGAGCCGCCGCAAGCAGCTGGACAAAATGGAGCGCATGGATCGACCTATGGGCGATTTAAAAAAAGCCCACTTTTCTTTTGAAACTGCCTATATGTCGGGTAAGGAAGTATTAGAGGTGCGTGACCTTTCCGTAGCGTATGAGGGGAAAAAGCCTTTATTTCAGCATGCATCCTTTGACTTAAAACGTGGAGATACGGTGGCACTGATCGGTCCGAACGGGATCGGAAAATCGACTTTGCTCAAATGCCTGACTGGCTCACTTAAACCTGCTGCTGGGTCCATCCACTGGGGTACGAAAATCAAAATCGGTCTGTATGACCAGGAGCAGACAAACCTGAACCCCGCCAATACTGTACTGGAGGAGTTGTGGAGCGAATACCCTCATATGGAAGAAGCACGGATTCGGACAGTGCTGGGTAATTTCCTATTTAGCGGTGACGATGTACTAAAAAAGGTAGCTTCATTAAGCGGAGGAGAAAAAGCCCGCGTATCCCTGGCCAAGCTAATGCTGCGCGAAGCCAACGTATTAATTCTCGATGAGCCTACCAACCATCTGGATCTATTTAGCAAGGAAGTCCTGGAAGCGGCTTTGATGGACTATGACGGTACGCTCTTGTTCATCTCCCATGACCGTTATTTCCTTAACAAAATGGCTGAACGTGTCATTGAGCTTCATCCTGAAGGAATAGAACATTTCCTGGGGAATTATGATGACTATGTAGCCAAGAAACAAGAGTTGGAGGAAATCGCACAGGAGGCGCTCGAGGCAAATCAGAGCAATCGTGGCAAGGCCCCATCTGCCTCTGCGTCCGTAGCAGACGAGACCACTCCAAAATCACGCGCGGCCACCTATGCGGCAGACAAACAAGCCAAAAGCGAGGAACGTAGTCGTCAACGCAAGCTGGAGGCATTGGAAAACAAGATTAAAACGCTGGAAGAACAAATTGTAGGCTTGGAGGAACAAATGACCATGCCTGAAATTTATCAGGATTACACGGCACTTCAGGATATTCAGGCACAACTCGACACCCATAAACAGGAATTGACTGAAACCTATGCATCCTGGGAGGAACTGCTTGAGGCATAAAGCTGCTGCATAAAATCTTAGCCATAAAAATTTCACATTTCCCTCTTCTATTTTTTGTACACAAGAATATCCACAACATTTGTGTATGGACGATATTGAAAAATGGCCTTCTAGGCCATTTTTTTATTGATAAAACGCCACCTTCAAATGAAAACCAAATTTATCCACTCTTTTATCCACATTATCCACAGATTTCACAATCAATATAGCTATGAAATATCCCCCATTCTACTATCACCTAAAAGTCTTAGCCTGCTTGCTTCGAGCCTGTTTATCCACATTTTGAACGGTATATGTGGATAACTTTGTTCACAACTTGACAAATCACATCATTATTCGGGCAGTATAAAATTTTCATGTTTTTTTGGTGGAACATGAAAAATCGTGAACAATTGTGACGAATCATGCGAGGAAATAAGATGCTGGCAATCATTCGCTCAAACTCCTGTATTTTATCCTCTTGAAATTCTATTTATATATATGTATAGCGCGGAATAAAAAAAGACACGACCCTGAATGTGTCGTGTCCTTCCTATTCGCTCAATTAAGTTTGAACAGACCACTCTTCCAGAGACAGCCCTGGATCAGCTTTCATGTCCAATGAGGTGAATTCTCCGCGCTTCCACTTGGCGTATGCCGCGGCACCGATCATCGCTGCGTTATCTGTACAGTATTTCATGGAGGGTACAAGCAGTTCGATGCCTTCACGCTCACAGCGTTCCCGCAATGCTGTACGTAGTCCACGATTAGCAGCAACACCGCCGCAAAGCAGCAGCTGCTTCGCACCGTATTCACGCATAGCACGAATCGCTTTTTCCACCAGCACCTCTACGACCGACTCTTGAAAGCCTCTTGCAATCGCTCCCGCATGAACGGTTTCTCCGCGCATTTTCGTCTGGTTAATTACATTCAGCACCGCCGATTTCAAGCCGCTAAAGCTAAAATCATAAGAATCCGGCTCCAGCCATGCACGCGGCAAAGTAACCACTTCCTCCGATTCATGGGCTACACGATCCACATGCGGACCGCCCGGATATGGAAATCCGATGGCTCGCGCTACTTTGTCGTAGGCTTCTCCAACCGCATCATCCCTTGTACGACCAATAAGTTGAAAATGGCCTTCGGATTCCATCAGCACCAGCTCGGTATGCCCTCCTGACACCACGAGAGCAATGCACGGATATACAATATCATGCTCCAACTGATTTGCATAAATATGTCCCGCAATATGATGCGTTCCGATTAACGGTTTGCCGAACGCCATAGCAGCGCTCTTGGCGGCGACTATACCAACCAGCAATGCGCCAACCAGTCCTGGTCCTTGCGTCACGGCAACCGCTGAAATCTCACGGGGGCTGATTCCCGATGTTTGCATAGCCTCGTCCAGCATATAGGTAATGCTTTCTACATGTTTGCGCGACGCTACCTCTGGCACAACACCGCCAAAGGCTTTGTGTGTTTCAATCTGACTGGAGATCAGATTCGAAAGCACCTCTGTGCCATTTTTCACGACGGAAACAGCTGTTTCATCACAACTCGTTTCCACTGCCAGTATATAGCAAGGCTCGCTAGAGACAGAGCCTGTACCTGCTTTTTCCGCTTGCGTCATTGCTTCTGCACGCTTCCTTCCTGTTCACCGGATGCCCCGTGTGCGGGAATATCCGCCCACATAATCACGGCATCCTCGTTATTATCCGAATAATAGCCCTTGCGTACACCTGCAGGCTTAAAGCCCTTTTTCTCATACAAGCCCTGAGCGATCCGGTTCGTTACCCGGACCTCTAGGGTCATACGCTCCATCCCTAAATAAGAGGCAGTCTGCATCAGCTCATCCAACAGCTTGTCTCCAAGCTTGCGTCCACGATAAGCCTCACGAACCGCAATATTCGTAATATGCGCCTCATCCATAATCGTCCACATGCCTGCGTAACCAATAGCTCGTCCATTAAGCTCCATAATCATATATTTAGCGAAATGATTCATCGTCAGCTCATTGCGGAAGGCTTCCTCCGTCCACGGCAGCGTGAACGCTTCATGCTCAATCTCCAGCACATCGGGGATGTCATCCAGTTGCATTAAGCGAAACTCAAGTTTCTCTTCCCGCTGTATGTTCTTTGCCATGTTGCTCACCGCCTCTTCAGCGCTGACGAAGCAGATTGGCTTCCGCCTCCGCCAGCTGGGTATAATTCGGAACCAGCGTATGTAGCTCGTCATATTCCTGACGAAGCAGCTTATCCGCCCCAAGGCGGCCAACCCATTTTCCTTCCAGCTCATATGGTACAATACGAAGCTCGCTCCATGCACGCAAGCGCTCCGCTGTTTCGGCGTGAATCGTCGTTTCACCGACGAGCCAAATCACCGCAGGACGCTCTTCGACAGACAAAACCTCCAAACGTTGCAGCAGATCATCGGTCCACGCAGTCATCAACCGGATAGCATCCGCCTCTAACCGCTGCGGGCTACCGCTGTCGTTAACTGAATTCGCAGTGAACAGCCCCGTGTACACCTGACCACGGCGGGCATCCAGCACAGGCACAATCCAATCTGCTGCCTGCGTCCCAGACGAGTCGTTATTCGCAGACTCATGTTTACCTTCTTGCCCCTTCATTTCGATACCATGATTCCATCCACCCCAAGCCAAAGCCTGCAAAGTGGAAATGGATGTCACCGGAACCCCCCAGGCCCAAGCTAGTGTCTTGGCTGCGGTCACCGCGATTCGGATGCCAGTGTAAGATCCCGGTCCAACACCTACTGCAAGACCGTCCACATCATCGCGTGTCAGTCCTGCTTCGCTCAAAAGCCGTTCCAGCTCAGTAATGACATGCACCGAGTGATTGCGTTCGCCATAAACATTACTTTCTCCCAGCAGCTCTTTTCCGTTCATCAGGGCGGCCGCCATTACAGTCGTCGCTGTATCTAACGTCAAAAACCGCTCACGCGGCTTTTCATTTACATCTGTATGCTCTCTTTGCATGGTTCAAACTCCATTCTCCCGCAAGCTGCGGCACCATTGTTCATAAGGCTCGCCGTACCCGGTCAGGTGAATCAAGCGCTCCCCTACATCCGTTGTTTCTATATACATGTGAAGCCGCTGATTCGGCAACATATCCGGTATAATACTACCCCATTCCACCAGACATACTCCTGTCCCGTAAAAGTATTCGTCCAGCCCCAGATCCTCCGCCTCGTCCTGAGAGATACGGTATACATCCATATGATACAAAGGCAATCGGCCCTCGTACTCCTTAATGAGGGTGAAGGTTGGACTATTTACGATACCCGGCACCCCTAAATGGCTGGCAAAAGCCTTGGAAAAAGCAGTCTTGCCCGCTCCCAGATCTCCATCCAGCACAATCACGGTTCCGGGAACTGCTTGGGCTGCCAAAAAGCCTGCTAATGTCCCGGTCTGTGCCTCTGAGACAGAACGGAATACAAACTGTTCCTGCGAAATTGTCATCTCTTTTAATCACCTTTCGTCCGAATCGGACCGTTCCAACTTGTTCTTTATTATATAGTTCACCTTATGTCGCCGCAAGGCATGAAGACATGCTATTGTAAGTTAAGTGTTACACATAGGGAGGGAATCGAACTGATGGGACAAACCGTTTTACTCTTGATTGATGTTCAGCAGGCTATGTTCATGTATGATGAGAAGCTGTATCGTGAACAGGAAGTTATGGCGCATTTGCAGCAGCTTTTAACCGAAGCCAGAGCTTCTGGTACACCGGTCATTTTCGTGCAGCATACCGATGAAGCGGATGAGGATTTCCGGGAAAACAGTCTAGGCTGGGCCATCGCAGACGTGGTGCGTCCTCTTCCTCAGGAACGAATTGTCCGAAAATCATCCTGGGACAGCTTCTACCAAACTGAATTGCGTGATGTGCTCCAGGGATTGGGGGCAAGCCAGCTGATTATTGCCGGAATGCAGACTGAATTTTGTCTCGACACGACTTGCCGAAGTGCCTATAGTCTGGGATACCAGAACAACGTGCTCGTATCGGATGCGCATAGTACATTTGATAGCAAGGTACTATGCGGCGAACAAATCGTAGCTCATCACAACGCAGTGCTAGGTAATCGTTTTGCGCGTTTGCTCACGACGGCAGACGTACATTTTTCGTGAGCTGTTGAAGTAAAATTTTTACGTTCCAAGCCGATTGCTCTCAAGCAGTCGGCTTCTTTTTTGTTCACACGAGCAAATAAAAAAACACTGACGTCATAACGTCATTGCTATAGGTGGCCCAGACATATATGAATTGATATTTATCCGAATTCCAAATGTATTCATTTGGATTGGCAACCTACTTTGCTTTTTTAGATGCTATAAGTCGGTTGCGAATTTACATATAGAGGGAGTTTTTCCCCTGCGATGAGCTAAATGAAATTTACCAAGAAATTTTTTCCACAGATTGATTTGCACTTTCGTATTTAACATAAAATTCAATTTTTGATCACTATTTTCAGAAAAATCAAGAAATTAACAGAAAACATTAGAATGACCTACTTATTGTGGACGATATGGCTCTATAAACATCTGTATTTGGATCTATGTAAAGATTTGAACATTGAGCAAAATCTGTATTAGAACTATGATAATTCTGGTTTTAATTTCCAGAAAGGAAAGAAGGCGATCGGACCGTCATACTCACTGTCTTAGGCACCATGATATGCCCGCATGTAAATGTATCTTGCAGTTTTTACGTTTCGTAGGTTAGGACCGGAATTACGAATGGAAGTGCAGTCATGGATGTATTGTGTCCTTGAACACAGCGAAAGGAATGTGAGTTTTTATGAAAAAAGTAGCTATAGTAAGCCCGTTGAGAACAGCGGTCGGTTCATTTAATAAAGCTCTTGCCCCCCTGAGCGCTCCTGAACTGGGAGCAACCGTGATGACAGCATGCCTTCAGCAAAGTAAATTAGAGCCTTCTTTGATTGATCAAATTTTTATGGGAAATGTTCTTCAAGCGGGCAATGGTCAAAATCCTGCCAGACAGGCGGCACTAAAAGCCGGTATCCCCATTGATGTACCCGAATCAACGATAAACACGGTTTGCGGTTCAGGACTTCATGCCGTCGCGTTAGCTTACGATTCCATATTGGCAGAACAAGGAAACATCGTCTTGGCCGGTGGCATGGAGAGCATGTCGAACGCCCCTTATCTGCTAAAAAATGCTAGAAACGGCTACAAGCTCGGTAACGGTGAATTGGTAGACTCCTTGGTGGCCGATGGCCTAACATGCCCGATCAACCATTACCATATGGGAATTACCGCCGAAAATGTTGCCGAAAAATATGGAATTTCAAGACTTGAGCAAGATGCATTTGCTTATGAAAGCCAGATAAAGGCTGTCGAAGCAAAAAACAACAAGGTTTTTGAAGAGCAAATTGTTCCGGTCATGATCAAAAACAAAAAAGAAACTACTTATTTCACAGAGGACGAACACATAAGAGGAAATACGACGAAAGAAAAACTTTCTCAGTTAAAACCTGCGTTTAAGGAGAGCGGAACGGTTACTGCGGGAAACGCTTCGGGCATCAATGATGGTGCGGCGGCTATGCTAGTCGTGTCGGAAGACAAATGTAAGGAACATGCGTTAAAGCCGTTGGCATATATCAAAGGTTACTCGCTTGTTGGTGTCGACCCTGCATATATGGGAATGGGACCGGTAAAAGCCATTTCGTCACTGCTGAAGAAACAGGGAATGTCTATAGATGACATTGATCTCTTTGAAATTAACGAAGCGTTCGCTGCACAAGCTCTAGCGGTGCAAAAAGAGCTTGGAGTTAATCCAGAGAAAGTCAATGTCAATGGCGGCGCGATCGCAATCGGTCACCCTGTTGGTGCAAGCGGTGCTAGGGTATTGGTTACGTTGGTTCATGAAATGGTACGCAGATCTTCACGTTATGGCGTAGTCTCGTTATGCATTGGAACGGGAATGGGAATAGCCATGCTGGTTGAAAATGCTCTCATTTAAAGTGCTTGTTCAAGATAATTGTTGAAATACCTCTTAAAAAGGAAGGGAGATCGCTATGAATCAAAAAGATGTACTTTCACTCCAATCCATGCCTGCGGCCAGTGGTAGTTATGGACGTCCGCCATGCCGGTTCATCAACCGGGAATTCTTTATTATTACCTATGAATCCGATCCCGCAGCGATTAAACAGGCGGTCCCTGAACCTCTTCAGCCGGATGGAAGTAATACGGTTTCCTATGAATGGATCAAAATGCCCGATTCATCCGGTTTAGGAAGCTATGAGGAAAGCGGCATTGTCATTCCGTGTACTTATAATGGAGAACCGTGTAATTTTGTTGCCCAAATGTATCTGGATAACGCACCTGCTATTCTGGGGGGACGTGAAATCTGGGGATTTCCGAAAAAATGGGCGAAACCTCGCCTGATCGTTGAGGATACAGAGACGCTGACGGGTACCTTGCATTATAATAACGCCCTGGTAGCCATGGGAACCACCCCTTTCAAATATAACGTTCTTGATGAAAAGGAAACGGCTAAAGCCATTGCAAAAACGCAAGTTAATCTGAAATTAATTCCTGATGTGGACGGTACCCCTAAAATTGCTCAGTTAGTGGCGTATAATCTCGAAGATATTACTGTAAAAGGCGCCTGGTCAGGACCTGCCAGATTAAGCCTGATCCCCCATGTCAACGCTCCGGTGGCAGATTTGCCGGTTAGAGCTTATGTTGGCGGAAAACATTTTATTGCCGATTTAACACTTCCATATGGAAGAGTCCTCTACGATTATCTCCAATAAAGTATGCTTTCCTAAAAAATAGATAAGGAGACGGAACCATGAATAAAAAAGTAAACTCCGCTGAAGAAGCTGTTAAGAGAATCAAAGACGGAGATACGGTGATGGTCGGAGGTTTTCTGCAAGGAGGCATTCCAGAAGAACTGGTGCGTGCGCTTGTCGATACAAGTTCCGCTGACAATCTTACGATTATTTCCAATGACACAGGCACAACGGAATTATCTATTTATAGACTTGTAAAAAGTGGTAGAGTCAAGCGGATTTTTGCATCCTATATAGGCTCCAATCCCGAAACAGGAAGGCTCTTGATGACAAAAGAAGCGGAGGTTCAACTCTTCCCACAAGGGACGCTCGCTGAAAAAATACGCGCAGGCGGAGCCGGTTTGGGTGGATTTTTAACACCTGTAGGTGTAGGCACCATTGTAGAGGAAGGAAAACAGAAAATCAAAATTGACGAAAGAGAATATTTGCTCGAACTACCGCTCAAAGCCGATGTGGCGCTCATCAGAGCCCATAAAGCTGATGAAGCGGGGAACCTTGTCATCAACGGCACTTCACGCAACTTCAATATGGTGATGGCTACCGCAGCCGAGTATGTAGTTGCTCAGACAGACGAATACGTAAAGGCGGGAGAAATTGACCCCAATCATATCAATGTTCCCGGAATATTTGTCGACGCGATTGTAAAGGTGGGTGGAGACAATGAATAATAGAGAATTGATTATTAGAAGAATAGCCCAGGAATTCAAAGATGGCGAAGTGGTCAATCTTGGTATTGGATTACCTACCATGGCGGTGGACTACATCCCGGAAAATATTAATATTATGCTGCAGGCGGAGAACGGAATTGTCGGCGTTGGTCCCAAAGCAGCTCCGGGAAAAGAAAGACTCGATTGTATCGATTCAGGCGGAAACTACGTTACAACCGTGAAAGGAGCCTGCTATATTGACAGTGCGCTTTCATTTTCCATTATACGTGGAGGGCATGTGGACGTTACCGTTCTGGGTGCTCTGGAGGTCGATGAGAAAGGCAACCTTGCAAACTGGATGATCCCAGGGAAAAAGGTGCCGGGCATGGGCGGAGCCATGGATTTGGTGGTTGGAGCCAAGAGAGTGATTGTAGCTATGGAGCATGTGAACAAAAATGGGGCGCCGAAAATACTGAAACAATGCAAGCTGCCCCTAACCGCTGTAAATGTGGTAAAGACCATCGTAACCGAAAAGGGTGTCATCGATGTTATTCCAGGTAAAGGGCTGATGCTCAAGGAAATTGCTCCAGGTTTGTCGGTGGAAGATGTTCAAATGGCAACAGAGGCTGAGTTGATGGTTTCTCCACATTTGAAGACCATTGCAGTGTAAAAACCAGTTCCACCTTCAAATTAACTTGTTTGGCGTTTAACTTGTCTCCACAATCGCACTTATTATATAAAATAAGGTTCGCTAATTGCTCATTGAGCAATTGCGAGCCTTTTTAGGTTGGATTCCCTCTCCTATTGTTCTTCCAATCGATCCACACGAACGGTTTGTGTATTGCCGGGTCTGCTGCCGATCTGTATCGTTGCCATACCATTCGCTTCATCTACATGCTCAATCCAAATCGGTTTGCCATCCAATTGAACGGCAATCGTTTCGGTTGAATCATAAATGGCTTTTGCTCGTTCCACATTCATACTGTTCTCCTCCTGCTCCTTGTTTTTGTGCAATATTTAGGAATATAGGTCACCTAGTCTTCGTCTATAATCCGTTCCACATCCAATGAAGGAAAGCTATGAGAAGGCGAAGTTGAAACTACAGCCTCCAAATCCACATGAGCGACAGCTACGGGAAAAGGCGGCGGCGTTCCATGTGAAAGAGCAAACTCGGGTGGCAATGCATCCTGTTCGCCTGCAGCAGGCCCTCGAAAGGCAATCTGACTTTGCCCCACACGATGACTGATCTGCTGAGGATAAGGTTTTCTAGGCATCAATGGTGTACCTCCTTTTGAATCGGATATGACTTAACATTCACCAATAAAACCGAAACCATGCGCAAGTGAAAGCAATTCGTAGCCTACATTTGCACCTCATACATTCCTTTGTGCGAAGCATACTAAGTGAAAAAGGAAATGCTCACAGCCCGGGTGTCCGGAATCGAAATATGAAATATGCGGGTAAAAAAGGAGGACTGGCGGTATGCATACAGTCTGGAAAGGCGCGATCAGCTTTGGGCTGGTTCATGTGCCAGTTAAAATGTTTTCAGCTACTGAGGACAAGGATATTTCCATGCGTTATATTCACAAGGAATGTGGGAGTCCACTGAGCTATGTACGGAAGTGCCCTGTTTGTGATAAGGAGGTTGAATGGGAGGAAATTGGAAAAGGATACGAATATGAAAAAGGAAAATTTGTCATGTTCGACAAGGAGGAACTGGAGCAAGTTAGCGGGCAAGCCGATAAAAATATCGTGATTTTGGACTTTGTGGATTTACAGGAAATTGATCCGATCTACTTTCAGAAAACGTATTATTTGTCCCCGGATCAGGCCGGCTCCAATGCGTATAAGCTGCTCATGAATGCAATGAAGGATACCGGAAAAATCGGGATTGCCCAAATCTCCATCCGCTCGAAAAGCAGTCTGGCAGCCATTCGCGTGCTGGATGAATGCTTGGCGGTGGAGACCATGTTTTACCCGGACGAAATCCGTCCCATTGCTCAAGTTCCCAACTTACCTGGACAGGAGGAGGTTAAAGAGAAAGAGCTGACCATGGCAAAAATGTTGATTGAGCAGCTATCTACCCCTTTTGATGCAGCAAAGTATACGGATCAGTACCGCGAGCGTCTGCTGGATCTTATCCAGCATAAAGTGGCTGGTGAAGAGGTACGAATTGCCCCAACACAGCCTCAGACCAATGTGGTTGACTTAATGGCTGCCCTTCAAGCCAGTATTGAGGCAGTGAAGCCTGTCGTTACCGATCCTGGTCCTGCTACGAAAAAACGTCCTACGCGTAAACCAGCAGCCGTGACAGCACAGCAGGCTGTGGCAGGCGACGCCCTCACTCCGACTCCAGTCAAAAAGAAAAGGAGCCCTGCTAAACGTAAAGAAACGTGAGCTTTACAGGAAAGGAAATAACTAAATGTAGAGACAGAAAATTTTCATTTAGGGGGATGGGATGTGTTTCTACCCCACATCCTATTCCATCTAATGACCCTTTAATGGAATAACATGACTGACATTTTTAATCAACTCTATTGACACTTAACACTACCATCAATACTACACTTCGTTGAGCCACATTATTACAAATTTATTGATGTTGTTGAGATGGACTCACTTTTTGAATTTGAACAAGTATATCAAACGATTTACCTAATGATATATCAACAGTTTTTGGTATATTAGGGCCTTCCGTAGTTATTCCAGCGAAAATTGGATGTTGTTGGTTTAACCAAGTTTTTGTCACTCCGTTCGTCTTACGTAAATCTATAATAAATTGATCTTTTTTGACATGTCCAAAGATGTAGTTATAGCTGTTGGGATCATCTGATTTTAATGTTCCATATGGGCCAAATTCACCGTCATTATTGTAGACATTATATTGCCCTTCGTAAACTGATGTTCCAATAGATACATACCGTTTCCCATAATATTCCGCTAAATGCTGCCCAGCTACTTTAGGGTATATAAAAGGAATCATATTTGTTTTCGAAATGTGTCCGTTATGTCCCCAAACAATGGTTTTTCCTAAATGTTCTTCAGTCCACTTCGCATTTTCATACATTGCAATATCATGTTTCAAAAAAAGGTCGGATGGTTTATCAGGTGGTGACGCTAACATTGTAGTAAATTGTTCAATAATACGGGCATTTTGTTTTATCCATGCGAACTCTCTGGATTTTCCATTTAGATAGCTTTTATTTTGTTCTAATAAAGCACTGATTTGTTTAGCATCTGAAATATACTTTTCTTTTTCCTTTTGCGTAAGGCTGCCAAAGGTATCCATATCCTTTGTTACAGGAATAAGCCCTCTTATCTTCTTTTCGACTCTAGGCACAAGATCTGAATTGTTTCTTTTTATATATTCTACTATATTATTATAAACATTCTCGTTTACTGATTGAATATCCATCCCAATGACACGCACTTTAGATTTATGTTTTGGATTAGCATTATATTGCCGAATCCAACTAAGTAGATGTAACATTTCTTTCGTCTTAAATGCAGGTGATAGATGTTGGCTTGGGTTTCCCTTACCAGTAAGAACATATCGATCAAGTTCCAAAGCTCTGTCCCATCCCTCTTCTAAAACTAAGTTGGTAAAGCCCTTTTCAGATACTAAATAATTAACAATGCGGTGTTTCATTGTATAAACTTCATGAGCCCCATGTGTAGCTTCACCTAAACCTACAATTGAAGCTGAACCTACCATATTCTTAAGTGGTTTTAAATCATTAAGAGGTGCAGTTGGATTCGTTGTTTTTAAAGGCTTTGCATGCGCTTCTAACCATTCTGCTATTTGATTTATATTGTAGGGAGCTGTAACAGGAACTACTGTTTTCGAATCTGCATAAGTACTTCCTACAAAATTAGCCAGCATTATAGCAGAAGCACCAAGTGCGATAATCATTTTCTTTTTCATAAAAACCTCCTGAAATACTTACTTATTATTTTTCTAAATTCCCTAAAAGTCCCCTTTAACCATCAATTTAAAATTCGGCATTCACCTCATGGATTTTTTTGAAGTACGACTCTTTCTGCATACAAGCATATTGGGTCGTCTTCAGTAATCCAATTGTCACTCACTCGCTATCATTTAAGCTAGTTACAAATCTTCACTATTTCATGTGACATGCAATGCTCGCTAACGTAATGATCTGCGCCAACATGTCACAAAGAAAATGATGACATGTTGATGACAAAGATGACAGCTGTGCGGTTAGTATGGAGCAGTACCATCAATAAAGGCGTGCATCGATATTAATATCAATGCACGCCATTTGTTAAAAAGGGGGGGTGTTATTTAGCTTTTTGTCATTTTCCGTAGTTCAAAATCATTTATCAAGTCTTTATAAATCGTCTTCATTTCTTGTGCGAAAAGATCCCCGTGAGGCTTACGGATTAGACATTTTCTTTTTTCTACTTTGAACAGGGACTTCGACTGCATAACTTATATCATTCCCTTAACTCAGCCCATAACTTGGATTGTTTTTTTTATATGTAAGCTCCCGAACCTTCGTTTTGCGTCGCTTCGCGTTAAGCTTAATTGTCAGCTGGTTTTCCTGATAATAAGTTTTGTGATAAAACTTTCATTGTTCTATACGTTAGGGTAGCGCTCTTTTTCCTTCACTCGATATTTCTCGGGGTTAATTTTAAGCTTAATGTTCAAAAATATAATCATAATCAAATATGTCATGATTCGTACTTATAAGTACACAATCCATCTTTTTCAAATTCACCTCGTTAATTTCAGTACTCTTCAAACTGAAGCTTTGTATTACTTTATATTCTGGAACATAAGGATCAGAATAAAAAATATTAGCGCCTTTTTGTTGCAAAATTTTTAGTATATTTATGGAGGTGACTCTCTTATGACTAAGGGGCGGCGCTGACAGTGCTTTGGTACGAAAGCAACTGACTGAACGCCCCCCGCTCCTCTTCTACCAGTTGGCGGTAGTTCCCCTGCTGAATGATCTCGCCTTGATCCAGGACAACAATTTGATCCGCATGTCTGATCGTTGACAGACGGTGAGCGATCACGATCAACGTCATTTGACCTTTCATCCGCTCCAATGCTGCCTGAATTGCAGCTTCATGCTCACCATCCAGCGCACTTGTCGCTTCATCCAGGATGAGTACAGGAGGATGATGCAGGATAGCCCGCGCAAGGACCAGCCGTTGACGCTCTCCCCCGGACAGACGAACCCCGCGATCACCAATGACTGTGTCCAGCCCTTCTGGCAGTCTGGATACAAAGTTGTCTGCAGCTGCAAAATGTAACGCCTCCCATAGCTGTTGTTCACTAGCATCCTTATCGGCCAGCTTCAAATTTTCACGGACGGTCGCATGGAACAAAAACGGGTCCTGTGACACATAGCCAAACGACTGCCGCCACAGCGGCAGCAATTTGTCGTCCAGCACATAACCATCGATTTTAATCTGTCCTCCAGTTGGGCGTAAAAAACCCATCAGAACATCGACCATTGTGCTTTTGCCTGCTCCTGATTTCCCTACAATGGCGGTCATTCCCCGGGCAGGTATCAACAAATTAATATGACGTAGTGCAGGCACTGCTGCACCCTCGTAGCAATAATCCAAATGGCTGCATTCTATTCCATTACGAAGGGATAGGGGTTGCCGTGCAGATGTAGATGACAAATGATTTACCGATGAATCGAATGGGACATGATTCTCAGAGGATGTAAGCCCAATTAAAGCAGGATCTGAGAAAGCCTCGCATTCCCGTTGCACTTTGGTTACACTTTCAAAAGCAGAGATCATAGACACAATATATTCCAGGCTCGCTTGAATAAGGGCAAACCTGGGCCATAAGCGGGAAAATATAAGGATGAGCACGATCAGTTTTTCAGGTGTAACATGCAGCCACTGGAGCGACACAAATAGGACACTAACAACAAAAACAGCTGCCGCTATGCGATGAAAAAACTGTGTGGTCGCATTTTGCCGAACAAACTGAGTCGTATTATCCTCCATGCGCTGCGTCAGGGAGCGAAACCAATGGATATTCGCTGCTTCCAGCAGATTGCTTTTAATATCTTTCATCCCGTTCATATGATCCGTAATTCCGGCAAAATAAATCTGTGACAGCTCAGTGGTACGGTCACCTAATTGTTTGGCATTTCGGATGGAGCGACGGAACACGACAAACAACACCAAGCCACTCAGAAACACCAGCCCGGTTAAAGAAGGGGATAGCCAAAAAGCCAGCGCAATCTGGATTAGCGTAAACATGACGGCCGTGGTCAGTTGAAGAAGCAAATTCGTTCCCTGACTGACACGCGCCAGCTCGGTCGTCATCACGTGGCTAAAATCAGATTTACGCTGACGCAAATAAAAAGCCCACTGCGCCTTCATAAAGGAAGTGTATACGTCTATTCGAAGGGAACGCATAAAACGCTGCTGAATCCGTGAGTTAAGAATGGACTGGTAACGCTGAAGCCAAGCCTGCCCGGTAAGCAGCATGACGAAAAACATTAGCATCCCCGGCAACAGCCAGCTTTTAGGAATGTACGGCAAAAAATAATCAAATCCATCCGACAGAAATGGCATCTCTGAATGACCGCCAAATACGCCGATGGCCGCCAGCATAGGAACAAGCATATAAATGCCGACACCCTCCAATAGGCTGACGATCATCATACATCCAATATTAAGAAATAACGCCGCGCCGTTCACGCTATACAGCTTGGTTATATATAATCGCAGGTGTGTCATCATGTACACTCCTTATCAGGTCAGTGCTTTGAAAATCGACGTTTTAGCCAAAGAAATGGACGTAAAGGAATATACAAAAAATGCAGCTGGCGAGGCAGTGGGCAAATGACTGAATCCCTCGTAGAAGGAAACAAACGGCTGATGAGATACCATAGTCTGTGTCTTGGCTCCTTTAAGGAAAGCAGGTAAGCGCGGCTAACCGGCAGAGGAGTAAACGCTGTTGTTGTAGCTCCAGCAATGGCTGGACTGGAGGCGACTGTAGCAGCACCTACAGGCTTGGCAAGGCTACTTACAGCAGTGTTCACTGTATTCACCGGGTCACCAAGGATGCTGCTGGCATCTTTCGATATGCCAGCAGCACTACTGACGGCGTACAGAACAGCTTCGCCCGAGGTTCCGTTAGCTGAAATACCGCCATCTGAAGGGGCGGTATTCATTGACTCGGTCAAAGCTACGTTAGGCAATAGCTCTGGCCGAACGAGTCTGCCTGTACCCGCCCCATTGGCAACCGGGTACGGCGCAGGGACGCTGGCCTGCATAAAGGCCAGCGCGCTCAGCGCAAGCCTGTGCGCCTGCCGGGTAGCCGATATCGGACGCACCGGCTCCGGGATCGGCGTACCGAACAACGCAGCGGCCAGTGCCCAAGCCTGCCCGCCCGCAGGCAGGCCCCCGTAACGGCGCATTAGCGGCAGTAGCGCCCCCCAATCGACAGCGCGTACCGCAAGCCTGTCGATGTCAACCAACCAGCGCAGCCTGAACCAGCCGTGACGCGCTCCGTGTGCGCTGAGGTACAGAAATTGATGCTGGCTGCCAAGCGTATACATGCAGGATGTCGTCACATTCCTGCTGTCGGCAGAAGTCGCTGGTGCCATCTGACTGGCTCGAACTGCTGGGGCTTTACCCATTTGCCGGCAGCCCCAAAGCTCATCAAAGGAGGGCTCCCGCCCCCCATCCGGGTGAAGCCGCCAGTGCAACTCGACTTCGACCCTCTTTTGCGGATGTAAGAAGGAGGCATGATGATCCTTCCACTTCCAGCTGCCAAGGACGCGCACTTCTCCGCTTTTGGACGCATACCCAGCTTCCTTCATCCAGTGCTCCGCTTCATCCATGTCATCCGGGGCAATAAGTAAATCAATGTCTTTAGAGGTACGCAGGGAAACATCCCCGTACAATTGCTGCGCCAGAGCAGGACCCTTCAACATCAGCACACGAATTCCATGAGCTGTGAGCAGCCTGGTCAGACGCTCGGCTTCTGCTTGAAGATGGAGCATGCGCAGCGTGTTTCGATGATATTGCGCCTGAAGGTTTCGCAGCAATTCTGCGGGAATGAACGGGTGATTCAACGTTTTCAGCTGGAGATACACCGTAGGTATCACACGATGGTGTTCTGTCAGACGCAGCAAGCGGGACCAATCGATCTCCTGCAACTGGGAAGCAGTCATCGTATTCTGCCATAGATTGACGTCTTTACGAAGTAGAGAGAGTAACAACGTTAATTCTTGATCCTCATTCCAATTCGCAAGTTCCAAAATAGACTTGGTGGTCATGGATTCTTCTCCTTCGATTCTTTGAACGTTCTTTGTTCCTTTTATATCGCACTAAAACTAAAACAGAGAACTGCCTTTATCCGCTGTCCTCGTATTTGTAGCTGTCCCAGCACGTCTCCCGAATATTCCCACCACGGTAAACGCTCCCATCTCCCGTTCTCCCGTAACATAGATCGGCCCACTCCGTACCCATGCATGTGCTGCCAATTGTCCCGCAGCATTTTTGGCTGTGCCCAGATACAGTGTACAGTCCAGTTTTCTGCGTACCAGCAACGTCATAGCGGCAGCGGCTTGTACAAGACAGCTACTGCGCCAAGGAGTATAACGGCTGGCTACATCCACAGCTTGTGAAATGTGACGGATAGACTTCTCCTGCCCGACCTCGCACTGCCAAGAAGTTTCTTCCATACATGTCCCCCAAGCCCCTGAGTAATCTCCAAAAGAACGACGCTGGCGAAATCTCGCGCATCCCAGCTCCAGCCAGGCTTCCGGCAACAATCTCCTGACCTCTGGAGACAAGAGAAGAAGCCGTTGTATCCGCATGTTAGTCCAACTCCCGTAGGAGCCTCAGCAATCCTTCCCGCTCCAATTCAGCTACAAAGGTATGCACCTGCTGTCTGCACTGTTCCTCGTCCACTTCATATTCATTCGTCAGGACAGTTACAATATCTTCAATTGAAGGGCTGAATTCTGCCAATTCCCAAATCCGTCCTCCTGTGAAGCCCAAATTATAATACTTTCCCGTATGAATACTCATCATCACTTTTTCTCCGTCCATATCACTTACATAGACCTCTTCACCATACGTGATGCGATAATGATCCTTAGCTGGATTAATGGCTGCCATAACTCTTTTCCTCCTTATGAATGAGTTCAAGTACGCGTTGTACAACCTCGGACGCCGTAAAAAAGGAGCTATCCCTCAGCAGCCGCCAGCCTTCCACTTTCCGAGCCATCCGGGCCGCTGTATCAAAATACCATTCACCCAAACCCATTCGCGAAATGATCGCCCTACGATATGTATGCTGTAGTAATGTATGCAAGCACTCCAGTTTGTTCAAGGGCTGTTCCGTAACCACCACTGGCTCCCCTTCACGCATCGACTCACGGTTGGGAGAATCGCTCACAAGCTCGAATACACCGCTCAGGGGAAGCGGATCGTTATAAAATTCGTCCACAGCAGGCACGGCATATTTATTGAGCTCACCTGCAATCCTACGCAAATCTTGGTATTGTGCCCTTACAGGATTACCGTCAGTTAGGGAAAGAACATGCTTTCTTTGCCGTACATGCTTGTTCTCCCGTAATGCCTCCAATTGAAGCAAGCTTTCCAGTCCCAGCTTCTGCTGCGGATATGCCGGATATACGATGGCTGCGGAAGCTGTCACGTTTATAGCAATCACATCATCACTGATCATCTGATAGCCAGCCTGTCTAAAGGCAGCAGCCAGCGTCGATTTTCCCGTGCCGGATTCACCTACAAATGCATAGACCCGACCTCCGATGACGACCGCACTTCCGTGAATAGGTAAAACCCGTTTTTGTAACAGTAGAACACCCATGCATGTGCCCAGTACAAACAACCGCACGGTGTCAGGATCAGCCCCAGGCAACATACTTACCTCGATTTCCTTGCCTCCCCTGATGGCATAAATGGCCGTGTCCGGTATTAGGAACATAAAGCGTTCACCCTGCATTACAAAATTGGCCTGCTCCAGTTGGTCCCTCCATGCTGACAGATCAACCTGCCGGATGACCACATCCTCTACCAATCCCGGTTCTGCTGGGATCAGCTCAGGCAGAGTCAGCTCACTGGCAATCCTGAGTCCAAAGGCTGTATATTTCACCCAACTGTTATGGGCACTCCTGTCATGCGCGATAGGACTCACTCCCTGTTCTTAAAATTCCGTCTTTATTTCTTCCGGTCCAACCTAACCCGAATGAAATAAAGACGGCTCGTGATCAGTAAGCTATCTGGATCTCAGCCCAACATCGGCTCATGTATAATTATCTTCCGTTAGCTCGGATTATACAGATCGGCATCATGGTCTGACACCCAATCAATCTGTTTCCAGCCTTTACCCGCCATAGTCTGGTTAATATCCAGCACCTCAATCGTCGGTTCCTGCCATTCTTTTTTACTCATCTCATCACCTCCCCTCCCACGAATGGCACGCCGTCTGATCGGTTAGATCCAAATCAGTTCAAACCACAGAGAAAACGGTACACGATCAGGCTGTGCATGAATAGTCGTATATTCGGATCGGATGCCTGGTCCGGACGGGGATGTCGGTATTTCGCCATAGCCGTCTTAATGTAGTCCATATTGAGATATTCGGCAGCTCGTAAATCATGACACATCACTTGCAGCTCTCCCATAAACGTGTCCCAGCAAGGAAGCATACGATGTAGCCAATCCGCAGGCTGTACGCCGCGTACTCGCTGGTTCAACCGAACATCGTCAGGGAGATGATCATGCATAGCTTTACGAATGAGGGCACGGTCCCGGCCATTTTGTACATATTGTTCAAAAGGTACCGATAAGCAAAAGCGAATGACACGGCTGTCTCCGGTTGGATCACGTTCCCACAGGCCATAACGAAGTGAAAGTTTGGTCGCCATGACACCATTTTTGTTGGCAATCGCCAAATTTGAAAACTTCTCTTTTCTTGTCTGATCGGCATTTTTTCTCCAGCCAGTTCCACTCAATACGGGAATATCTTCTACATTCATCCGCTTGGCAAACTCCGGGTGAATCAGTGAAGGAATCGGACTTTGCTTGCCACGTCCCCACCATGTGCGAGCGTCAAGTGAGGTGGCTTTTTTCAACATCACGGGCAGTAAATGAGACATACGACTGCCTGTAAGCTTGCTATACCGCCTCACTCCCTGCCAAGATTGCAGCCAATGCAAACGGCGAAACTGACGGGCATAATAGTCCAGTGCAGGCCCCCACGAAACGGTAAAGTTGCCGCGTGCCCCAGTCAACAGAACTCCGACATTATGTTCCTGTGCTTTCTCATAAAAACCTCTAATCCAGAAGGAGTTTTCAAAATATTTGTAGGGAGCCTCCATCAACTCCAGCCAAATATCAATTTCAGAAAACGGGCTTTTCCCCTCAAAATCCATATAATTTTCATGAATATTACCCACATAGCGAGCCGTGGACTGAATATAGCTGCGTTCATTTGCCAGCAATGTAGGTGGTGTCCAATCTGTAAAATCTTGAACAGGTACATAGCTGTAGGCATGTAGCGGCTTGTGTTGTAAGTGCAGCGTTGGCGCGGCAAAGCTGGCAACCGCTCCGGAATCCAATCCCCCACTCAGGGCAGCCCCTACAGCGCGATGCGTCCGTAATCGGGCAGTTACCGCCTGGGAGAATACCTCGCGGAAAGCTTCTATGTATTCGCCGCCTGTTTTGAGCCGCAACGGCTCTACCTTATCCAGACATGCATATTTACAGAGCGATTGCTTTCCCTCTTCCATAGTGAACCAATGTGCAGGAGGTAGCTGGTTGATATGCTTGTAGGCGGTTGTCCCGATATCGACGGATTCCTGCATTGCACGGATAGATAAGAATTCGGCCAGCCATGGTTCATGCAGTTCTTTTCGCAGAGAGGACAGAACCAATAGCGGAGCAACTACCGTGCTAAACGCAAATCCTCCGTCATGTTGGTAGGTATACAGCGTACGATTGCCTGTCATATCTCTAGCACCATATAACCGATGTTTCTTAGCATCCCAAATGACAAAGGCAAAATCACCTATCAGATAACCTGCTGCATCAACACCCCATTTGTCGTATGCCAGTAAAATCAGCTCGCTGTCCGTGATATCTATCCGCCGCCCCTGCTCAACTGCTAGTCGTTCAAACAGCTCAGAACGGTTGTCAATGATCGCATCGGCCGTGATGGCCAAATCTCTTAGCTCATCATAAAAGGGAAGACGCTCATGAACAGATTCTGGGGTCACATGCTGGGCATGACATCCCAAAAAAATGGAACCTTCACACCAAGCGCACACGCGGTCAGCGGGATATTTTTGCAGAGTTTGCATCATTTTTTCGCCTTCTTCAGCATATACAGACTCATGCCCAAATCTATAGATTCCGGCAATTGCACTCACGTTCTCCCCCCTTTTCTTTTCCGATACTTGATAATACTTCAGACGCCCAGCGCCCGAACTTACGGGCCAATAAATGGGACCGGAATCCTTGGCTTGGGCGCTGATAGCTTTGGAGCTGCGCGATCAGCCGGTTCCGTTCCTCAAAGCTATGTGCTAGTCTGTTTTCCAGTGATTGAATTCGTCGATCACTCACGATCTGTGCCATATCCATCCTTGCCGGGTTGTGAGGTGCAGCATGACAGGTTGCATTTGTCATGAATTCTTTGTTATCTGCATCCTGTTCTTCCAGCATCCGATAAGCTGTCTTCCATTCAAAGCCACTTTGTTGGAGGAACTGGTGTGTACGCCGACTCAACAGCTCTACATCCGGGTCATCCTCAAAGTGGACTCCAGTCATCTGCTCAGCCTGTTCCAGCGCTTCTCCGTAACCAAGCTGCCTAAACAAGCGAGCTCCAATACTTCTGCAATACAGTTCAATTTCCATTGTACTCAACAGATGTTGCCAACTATGTACCGAATTCTGATGCGCCTGTTCATGCTCCATAACAAACGGATCACCCGCTCCCATGCTATAAAAAAGATTGGATTGGGGCGTATCCGCGAAGTTCCCGTACCTTTCCATCCCCGGCTCATAATGGATCTCTAGAAAATGACACAGCTTCTCAATCTCCATCCTTGGATTGGCTACGAGCTGTTCATACATCAGCGGGTATGCAAGTGGATGAGGTGTGGCAAAATAATGAGCGTACCGGAACAAACCAACCGTAATATCTGTCATTTTCATATTAAAATGCGGACTTCCCAGTTCCTTCAGCAGGTGAAAGTTCCCATTTCGGAGCTGATTGACCTTTTTAAACGAGGCCACGATGGACAAAGGATTGCGGATAAGCCACACTCGACGGGCAGCCGGGAACAAACGGTCTACAAATTCAAGCACTGTATAGTAACGCGGTGATTTGTCGATAAGCATATCAGCGGTCGTCCCTTGAAGCAGGCCATTATATATTTCAAGTGCATACGAACGAGCGGCCTGCTCCAATACATCTGAAGGGACCATACCTTTAAAAAATTGCCGGAGTATTCCTGTTCCTCCATATGGCCGTGCATGTGACTGAGGAAGATCATATAAACTGAGCAGAAACCACATTTCCTGCGTGGCAAACAGACGGGAATGGTTTTGCAAAATGGCAGTTAGTAGCGAGCTTCCACTTCGAGGGACACTCAACAGAAATACTAGCTTTCCGCCCTGCTTTTCAATCAAGCACACTCCTCCTCTACCTCTGCTCAAGACGTTTTAATAGATACATATCGTATTTTTATTATAATTTATGATACATAATGTATCTTGTCAATCCCTTTGATGGATAAATTCTGTGCTGCACGCTCATGTTAAACCTTATGTAGATGTAGAAATGCTGCCAGTTGTCTGTAAACAATGATCTTGCTGCATGTTAACCAAAGGAGCATAGCACTATGGGACGAGCTGTTAAAGGTACGATTACGATTGAAGGTCATGAAATTGCAATCACAAACCCGGATAAACCGCTGTGGCCCGAAGCAGGTGTAACTAAGGCGCTATATCTTCGCAAGCTTGCGGTATTAGCCCCCTACCTGCTCAAATATTGTCATCAGCGTCTATTGACTGTCATCCGTTGGCCACATGGTATCCATGGAGATTTTTTTTATCAGAAAAATGCCCCACATCCTCGGCCAGACTATATTGAAACCGCTCTGCATGATGGCATTGAGTATATCGTGCTTGGCAAGCTGCCCCAACTACTCTGGCTCGGTAATCAAGCTGCGTTGGAATTTCATCCCTCTCTGCACAGAACAGGAAGCCAACTGCCCTGTGAATGGATGATTGATCTGGATCCATCCAGAGAAGTCGAGCCACGTATTATGGAGGCCGCCTCCATTGTAGGCGAAGTATTGGCTTCGCTGGGGTTGGACTCTGTCCCTAAAACCTCCGGGGCCACAGGTGTACAAATTATCGTCCCGATCCGTACAGGCATCACCTTTGACGAGCTACGCAGCATCGGACTGTTGGTTGGACAATTTGTGACGGAAAAGCACCCGCATCTGTTCACACTGGAACGGTTAAAGAAGGATCGTGGAACAGCCATCTATTTTGATTACTTGCAGCATTATCAGGGAAAAACCCTAGCCGCTCCTTATACTCCTCGGGCACGTCCCGGTGCTACGGTCTCGACTCCGCTAACCTGGGAAGAGGTACGGCAAGATGTGTCACCACTTGATTACCATTTGCTAAATATTGAGGAACGGTTAAACCAGGTAGGCGACTTGATCGACAAGGTGCCTCCCCAGCCCGTAGAGGACCTCCTCAAACATATGCGCTTCAAAACACACCCAACCTGATCCATGCTTTGAAGCACAAAAAAGGGGACGAACCCCGCAGCCATAGGCTGAGAAATTGTCCCCTTGCGCTAGTGTATTCCTTTTTTCTTAAAACGTCCGCCCTTCACATCGTGAATATTACCAATTGCAATGAAGGCGTGCGGGTCCCAATCCTCAACGATGCTCTTGAGTTTCGCTTCCTCCAGTCGGGTAATGACGACGAAAATCACTTTTTTGCTCTCGCCTGTAAAGCCACCTTCACCTTCCAAGTAAGTTACACCCCGTCCAAGACGATCCGTCAGAGCATCTCCGATATCACGGTATTTATCACTAATAATCCAGACCGATTTGGACTGATCCAGACCCTCAATTGTAATATCAATCATTTTCATAGCAATATAATAAGCAATCATGGAATACAGGGCATTCGGCCAACCGAATACAAAACCCGCACTTCCCAGAATGAAAATATTAACGAACAATACGATCTCACCGACCGAAAAAGGAGTTTTTTCGCTGACGAGAATAGCCACGATCTCTGTCCCATCCAGCGAGCCGCCGGACCGAATCACAAGACCCACTCCCACGCCGAGAATGACACCCCCGAAGATAGCGCCAAGCAGCGGTTCCCCAGGCGTCAATGCACTTACATTGTGAAGTAACGCAGTTCCGATGGACATAACGACGATGCCGAATAATGTGGATAAAGCGAAGGTTTTACCGATTTGTTTGTAGCCGATAAGTAAAAATGGAAGGTTCAACAGGGTCAGGAAAATACCGAGCGGATAACCAGTAATCTTGGAGGCCATAATGGAAATACCTGTAACGCCGCCGTCAATAACGCCGTTAGGAACCAGGAATATTTCCAATCCCACGGCCATCAGCGCTGCACCAACCACGATCATGGCTGCACGCTGCAATAAGCGTTTTACTTTGTTCTTTGGATTAGCTGGAATTTTGCTGATCTTGGTCAACTCTCCGGTTACATCTGTGATCTCAGACAGATTTTGGACTTCCTTGCTCACTACACTCATATATAAATCCCCCCGTTACAGTATGGTATATTGGACCGAAAAAGGGGCTGCTCTCCGCAGTCCCCTCTCCTTTACGGCGCTTAGTTATGTGATTAGTATATCATAAAACTGTGATTTTGCGCAAAAAAGTTAGCAAAGAGCACATAAATCACAATAAAGCGGGATTATATTGATAAAAACGGCGAAAACCGCCTCTAAAGGAGGGGAGAGAGCATGCGAGTTAGAATTTCAGCTATTTTTTGAGATCGAGGGCGTCTGCGGAACACGTTCAAATCTATTTTGGAAGAGTTGGAAATGTCCTCTACAAAATCTGCCGAAAGCCGTTCCAACGCCGAAGTTGCAAAAAGTACAGCGGTCAACTCAAAATTATAGAAAAAACTACGCATGTCCATATTGGCGGTCCCAACCGAGCCGAGCAAATCGTCCACAATCACCACTTTAGCGTGAATAAATCCTTTTCGATATTGGTAGAACTCCACTCCTGCCTCCAGCAGTTCTTGCACATAGGACAGTGACGCCAGGTGGACCAGTTTCGAATCTGATTGGTAGGGAATAATAATTTTCACATCTATGCCGCTGACGGCCGCCAGCTTCAGTGCCTCATAAATTCCCGGATCGGGAATAAAATACGGCGTCGTTATCCAAATCCGCTTTTTGGCAACCGTAAGCGCTCCAAAACACAATTCCTGAATCGTATCCCATACCTGATCGGGCCCACTGCTCAAAATCTGTACTTCCTCATCCCCTGTGCAGGTATGTGGAGGAAATAAATTCACGTCCATTAGCCTCTCTCCCGAAGCCAGCTTCCAATCGCTAAGAAACACATTTTGCAGAAAATAAACGCCATCTCCTTCAATCTGCAAATGCGTATCCCTCCAAAATCCCACTTTGGGGTACTTTCCGAGATAATCGTCGCCTACATTGATTCCCCCCACAAATCCGATCGTGCCATCCACCACCACGATTTTCCGGTGATTGCGATAGTTAATCCGGCGGTCCAGCGTGGCGAAAAACGGCGGTAGAAAATAATGAAATTCGACCCCAGCCTCATTACAGGTGCGAATAAATGAATAGGGTAAATGGTAGCTCCCTACGCCGTCCACAATGAATCGTACCTTAACTCCCTCGCGTGCCTTACGGATCATGACCTCCTGAAATTTTTTCCCGATTTCGTCTGCCCGAAATATGTAAAACTCCACATGGATATGATGTTGTGCCTGTTCCATCGCTTTCAACATGGCGTCGAAAGTCTCTTCCCCGTTCGTCAGCACACGTGTACGGTTGCAGCCAGTCAACGGGTTTTCCGACATACGAATCAACTGGTTAAACAGACGCTCCTGATGCTTGAAATGGGGATTGTGCATTTGCTCTACATTTTCAATCACCTTGGTTTGCGCCCACAGATGTTCACGGAATTCACGAAATAGCTGCGATCCTGCTTTACGAACCACTTTACGCTTCTGGTAATCCTGAGCAACAAAATAGTACACCACAAAACCAATAAGCGGGAAGCAAAACAAAATAAAGAGCCAGGCTACCGCTTTGGACGGCTTGCGAAATTCAAAGAGCAGAATCGTCCCGGTCTGAAAAATAAAAATAATTAAAACCAACAGCAACCACAGCATGTCTATGCCTCCTTATATATCTACGTTTTATACAAAGCTCCAATTTTTTTGACATGTTTGCCTCTTAAGCTGAATAGATAGTAACCAAGCACTATAGGAGCGATGTCCGGAAAGGAGCGATTATGAAAAAAGGAAGCCTAAATCGCCGGATGACCCTGCTTGTCATTCGGGATGCACAGCAACCGCCCAAGCAGCTACAATGCTCCGCAGCCGCTGTCATTCTCGTCCCGACCCTTGTGATCGCATCAATCTCTACGCTCGTGATCGGGCTGCAAATCCGTTCTTCCCATATTATTTCCCAAATGGAAACCAATCTTGCTGTCCAGAGTTTGCAGATGGAGGTCACGGTAGCAGACAAAGACGCAGCCATTGGGCGACTGCGGCAGGAAGTCATGGAGCTGACGAATCAAGCCACCAGTATTCGCGAACGTCTCCAGCGTGTAACAGAGCTGGAACAGCAAATGCAGCAATTCATTCGTAAACATGGAAATTCCTCCAGCGCAAGCAGCAATAAATCAACCATCACCCCCCTCTCCTGGGATGCTTCCGGCCATACCGGCGGTGAATTGATCGCAGTGCATGAAAATACAGCTCTTCTAGCCCGCCAGGCCATGGATGATTTTCAGGAAATCGAAGCTCTGCTGGACACAGTGGAGCGCACGGTTACGCGCTCTATTCAACAGGCAAACGCCGTACAGCAGAACCTGGAGCGCCAACAAGCCGCGCAGCTGCTCCAGACCCGAAGACTGGCACTTGCTGAACAAGGCAGGCCCTCCATTTGGCCTGTTGGTTCGCGGCGCATGACCTCCAGTTTCGGCTATCGCAGCGACCCATTTACAGGGAAATCCGCTTTTCACTCAGGCGTGGACATTGCCGGTCAATCCGGTGATCCTGTCTATGCAGCAGGGGCAGGCACTGTGCTGGAGGCCGCTTCCAGCGGAGCTCGCGGCAAGTGCATCATCATTCAGCATCCTGACGGACTCCAAAGCTGGTATATGCACCTAAGCGGTATGCAGGTGGCTCCGGGGGACCGTGTTCACAAAGGACAGACCATTGGCCTGCTGGGAAGTACCGGGAGAAGCACAGGACCTCATCTTCATTTTCAGATCGTCAAGCATAACCAACCTGTTGATCCATTGCTGTATGTACAATAAGGGTTTTGCAAAATACCGACAATAAAGGATTGGAGGAAAACGATCATGTTCAAGGAATCCAAAAAAAAGCTCTCCACCCCGGCGACGACGGATACACTGCTCGCGAACAGCACCAGCTTTGAAGGTACGATTGAGGCAGAGGCCAACATTCGCATTGACGGTCATTTTCAGGGCGATATCTACAGCACTCGCACTGTCGTCATTGGAGAATCAGCAGTTGTACGTTCGGACATTATTGCACGGGACGTCATTCTTGCCGGCAAGGTATTCGGCAGCATCACCACAGAAGGACGGCTGACCATTACATCGACAGGCGAACTGTACGGAAATACGGCGACCCCTACATTGGTCATTTCTGAAGGCGGCGTACTGAACGGCACAAGTCAAATGAACCAAACTATGGATGCAGAGTCGCCAGCTGCTATAGATAAATCAGAGGATGAAAATCAATCCAGTTTCAGCCAAAACATAGAGGACAGCCAAGCCTCCCTACAACCTGAAGCGGGATAGGGCCGGCTTATACTCCTATATATCCAGTACATCCTCCAATCACTCCATAATATCCTCCACTCTGCGTTCCAAAAATAAATGGTACACCTTGCGTATGACGATTTTGCCGCACATATATAATGGAATAACCAAAATGATACCCAAGATCCCGAGCAGGTCGCCACCAACTAGCAATAAAATGACGACAGTCAACGGATGAATGTCCAACTGCTTGCCAAAGACAATCGGCGACAGCCAATTATCCTGAATTTGCTGTGCAACGATCACCACCACCAGCGACCAGAGCGCCATGGAAGGCGATTCGAGAAATCCAATGATAACCACAGGTATAGAAGCAGCTACTGCCCCCACATAGGGAATAAAATTAAGGAAAATCGAAATAACGGCAAGCAGCAAGGCATAAGGCAAACCAATAATCAAAAATCCAAGGAACATCATCAAGCCCAACGCGACATTGATCAGCACTCGACTGACGATAAAGCTGCTGAGCGCACTATCAATATCCTCCATAACTTCCAGCGCGTCCTTATGATACTTTTTAGGAAAGAAGTTAAGCATTTTGGGACCAAACTTGCTCCCTTCCTTCAACATGTAATAGAGCAATATGGGAAAGGTAGCCAATACGATAAAAAAGTAGGATACGAACGATACCAGCTTTACCGAGTAATCTGACAGCGTTGAAAAAGCTTCGTTTAACGTATCTGACAGTTGTGACAGCGGGTCTTCACCCGGAGGCAGTACTTGTCTCAAGGATTGATTATGCCGCCATTGGCTCAATTGATCAACCAGACTTTTAATAAGCTTCGGCGCATTCTCAAATAAATTGGTTACCTGATCACGGAGCGTAGGCCACACTCCCCATGAGAAGAGGAACAGTAACACGCCAATAACCAAATAAATCAGCAATATGGAAATCGATCGTTTGATTTTTCTCCGTTCCATGACATCTACAATCGGTCTCAATAAATAATAGAGGAAAAAAGATAGCATCAACGGTACAACCAGCAAGCTGACCAAGGATACAAGAGGACTGAATATAAAGCTTACTTTGGTGCCCAAGTAAATGATGAGCAATAGCATGACGATTCCTGAAGTCAGACGAAAAAAACGATTATTTTGCAGCATATCATGCGCCCCCCTGTTCTGTTTCTCTCTACTTCTTTAAACGCAAACCGACCCTATTGATTGATTCTTGCTGAAAATAGATTACAATATACCCACACTTACAGAATATGTAGCAAAAATGACATAGATACTGAATAAAACAGTGCCAACATAGCAAAAAAGGAAGTCCAAATGGCTAGGCATTGGACTTCCTTTTTGTGATCTCAGCATTTTGCCAAAATCCTCGTGTTATTCAATCACACATGCTAAGAGATACGTGTTTAGGTGGAGACATCGCGTTTTACAAAAACCACCCAGGCAATCGCGATAAAAACCACATAATAAGCGGCCAGCACGGCGAGCGAAAAGGTTAGATTGGAACTTACTGTACCCGGCGGCATATCTAGATATTTTTTCAGATCCATATGCGTAAAGAGTACGTATTTGGTCCATTCAAAACGATCTGTGCTGAACAAGCCAATAGAGTTATACACCGTTTTGGTGAACATCATAAACAAGGACAAACCAATCGCCAAGGCGCTCGAACGAAACACCGCGGATAACATAAATGCAAAAGCCATGGTCACGAATAAGGCGATATAGCTATACAAAAAGTTCAGCGTTACGTAAGATATCGGGTCACTGAACAGCGGAACAGAGCCCGCTGGTGCGTCCCTAGATAACATCAGCCAAGAGGACAGCGTAACCATCAAGACCAAAACGATTGTTCCAAGCAAGCTGAACAAAATCACCGATATATACTTGGACAACAGAATTTTGCTGCGAGTCCAAGGGCGAATGAGCAGCAACTTAATCGTTCCCCATGTAAATTCGCCAGCCACCGAATCAGCAGCTACAATGACTGTAAACGTCGTATTGAGGAAAAATGTAAACAACGTTGTCAATGCGATGCCATCCCACACACTAACCTGATCAGAAACTAGAGAAATCAGCATCGGAATCACAGCGGTGATGACCGCCAGCAGCCCCAGCATGATCCATGTGCGCACACGCAAGTAGATTTTAAGATTTTCATTATGTACCAGCTTGAAGAAATCAGCCAATGGACCCGCCTCCCGTCACTTCCAAAAATTGCTCTTCCAACGTACGGGCAACCGGGTGAATCGCATACACTTTGACTCCATTTGCAGCCAGCAGACTGTTCATCTCTGCAATCTGTTCCCGCTCCAGGTGAAGCAGTAGTTGATTGCCTTCGACGCGCCCTGCTCCAGCAAGCGTATAAGCTTGCTCAGCATCATTGACTTCAAAAGCAATTTCCGCCGTCTGCACTTCTCCCTCTGTATTCTTCAACTGCTTAATATCAACCAATCGCCCGCTCTGAATAATGGCCACGCGATCGCACATCAGCTCCATTTCGGACAACAAATGGCTTGATACAAACACGGTAATTCCTTCGGTACGGGTCAACTGACGCAAATAATCCCGCAGTTCACGAATACCCTGCGGGTCCAAGCCATTGGTCGGCTCATCCAGCACGAGCAGCTTCGGTCGATGCAAAATCGCCTGAGCTACCCCGAGTCGCTGACGCATCCCGAGCGAGTAGGTTTTGACTTTATCATGAATTCGGTTTCCGAGTCCCACCAGACGAATCGCTTCATCTATACGTTCTTGGGTTACCCCAGGCGACATGCGCGCAAAATGCTGCAAATTTTGATAGCCTGTCAAGAACTTGTACATCTCCGGGTTCTCAACAATCGCACCGACATGGGAAACAGCCTTTTCGAAATCGGTATTGATGCTGTCTCCGCATATATGAATATCACCCTTGCTGATCGAAATCAGGCCAACCATCATACGAATGGTGGTCGTTTTTCCTGCACCGTTCGGTCCGAGGAAACCAAATACCTGTCCTGCCGGAACCTCCAGTGTCAGATTGTCCACGATCGCTTTTGAGGAAATGATTTTACTCACACCCTCCATCCGTATGACGGGAACCTGCCCTGTCGCTTGCTGCATGCTATGAAACTCCTTCCACCCGGAGTGAAGCTGTCATCCATTTTACTGTACATTTCCGGTTTTGGAAGTATTGTACCATATTTATCCTGTCAGAAACACCTTTGGGAGCACCTTATCACGTCTGTTCCTTCTCCTTGTATATCCAAAGCACTCTCCACTCCTCATCTTCCTGTGTCACATAACAAGGCTGTACGATATCAAAAGTACCGAATCGGGTCTTGTAGTGCTGAGTGACCGTAATACGGTAGACCTTCCCTAAATCTTCCCCATTCGAATCGGTACGAATGTCATATTCAGCCTGCGGCTCCCCCAGTTCAAACGTAAACGTATCCGTCCCCATATCCTGCATAAAAACGTGCGCACGCTGCTGCACATACGTGGACTTCTCGAATTTCTTCTTCATTTGGGAATGAAAAAGCTCCCATGAGCCGCCAAAATTCCCCGATTGCTCCATCTTGTAGAACTCGTTCAGCGCTTCTACGGCTTGATCCCCTTCCCCTGTAGACATCACCCCACGTAGACCCATCCACAGCAGCCATAGCAATCCACATATGATTGCAAAATACAGTAGCTTACGGACGAACGCCGAAGCCGCTCTCCTTCTAAGCAGCACACCTGTCCCTCCCTCTGTCGGACTGTACCGAATACTCTACAGATGTATGTGGGACAAGAGGAGTTTAGAAGAGAATAACAGGTCTCCCTAAAGGACATTCGCCTATATAAGGGATGCTTAAGGTGATGCGGGAGTGGTGAGCAAATGCTTCTCCAGCACTCCATGGATACGTTGGCGTTCCTGCTCATCTACGATGTAATAATACACACCGTTAATTTTGCTCCCATGTCCCTTTATCTCAACGGTATCCGTCTGCTCAAGAGACGGGCCGATCCGGGTCAGGAAGGTCTTCATATCGTCAAAGCTAATGTCTGTGCGAATCTGCTCCCCTGCTGCCTCCAGTATCGGTTTTACTCGCAACAGCCCTTCTTTACTGATGGACTGGGCAAGAATTTGCTTGAGCAGCTCTCGCTGGCGGGCGTTCCTTCCGAGATCCCCACGCGGATCATCAAATCGCATACGGGCATAGGCCAATGCTTCAGTTCCGTTCAAGTTCAAATTCCCCTGCGCAAAATGATGCCCCTCATACTGAAAATCAAGTGGATTGTAGACCTCCACTCCTCCCACAAGGTCCACCATTTTCGCAAACCCTTCCATATTCATTTGTACATAGTAATCTATCGGGTGATTCAAAAAATGCTCTACCGTACGGATCGACATATCCACGCCCCCAAAAGCAAACGCGTGATTGATTTTGTCCTCACGCCCTCTACCGACCAACTCTGTTCGCGTATCACGCGGAATGTTGAACATCAACATCGAACCATTGGCGGGATTCACAGATAGAACGATCATCGTATCCGATCGTCCTGGATCGTGCGGTCTCCGATCAACACCCAACACCAGCACGGTGAACGGCTTGAACTGAGAGATGGCTGCCGGATTGGGTGTACTTGATCCAGTGTCTGTACCTACGGAGCGCCCTGCTCCGCCCGTTGCAAGGGTAGAGACCGCTCCGGGCTGCACGATGCTGCGCGGATGATACATCGCATTTGCCGCTGTTTTAAAGGAATGATACACATAGACGGTATAGGTGGCACCTCCTACAACCAATAACGCCACAGCCCCCAATGTCACCTTCAGCCATCGTTTCATACGCAGCCTCCCTTTACGGATTCACTACAGACTGATGACGATCTATATCCAGATTGTTCATCTGTGGCCTGCCGACAGAATAGTATGCAAAGGCAGATTGTCTGATTTGTTCTTCGCTGTACACATTGCGCCCGTCAATCATAATGGGATACTTCATCAGCTCGTTCAGCTCACCCAGTCCGACCTCACCAAACTCCTCCCATTCCGTCAAGAGACATAATGCATCGCATCCTTCTGCTGCTTCTCGTGCGCTATCGGCCCACTTTATTTCCGAGCTGTCCAGTAATCGGCGGAAGTTAGCGGTAGCGATCGGGTCATATGCACGAATGTGTGCCCCTGCCTCCAGCAGCGACTGTATGATATCCAGCGCCGGGGCATCTCTTACGTCATCTGTATTTGGTTTAAAGGCCAGCCCCCATATGCCAATCGTAGCCCCTTCCAGCTCACCCAGTGCCTCTTTCAGCTTGCGAATCACGTTAAAACGTTGTCCCTGATTCACCTCTACCACGGATTTCAGCAGCTTAAATTCATAATCCACGTTGCCTGCAATTTGAATTAAAGCCTGCGTATCCTTGGGAAAACACGAACCCCCATAGCCGATACCAGCAGACAAAAAGGAGGAACCGATCCGCTGATCCAGTCCCATACCGTGTGCCACGCGTGTAACGTCTGCACCCACCTTTTCACAAATATTCGCAATCTCATTAATGAACGAAATTTTGGTCGCCAAAAAAGCATTCGACGCATACTTAATCATCTCGGCCGAATGGATATCCGTGGTTAAAATATTCGTTGTCAGCGGCTCATGCAGAGTAGTTAGCACTGCGGATACATGCGGATCGGAAGCTCCAATGACGATTCGATCAGGCTGTAGGGTGTCCATGACCGCCGAGCCTTCTCGTAAAAATTCAGGAACCGAAGCGACACCAAAAGGATAGTTCGTGCGGCTAGCGATCCAATGTTGAATACGCTCGTTCGTTCCGACAGGCACCGTGCTTTTGGTAACTATGATCTTGTAGCCATTCATGGCAGTTGCCACCTCGCACGCTGCTTCTTCAATATAAGACAAGTTGGCTTCACCGCTCGGCAATGAAGGCGTACCCACCGCCAAAATAACAATTTCAGCTGCCTGCACTGAAGCTGCGGTATCTGTTGTGAAGCTTAGCCGGCCCTGCTCGACATTATCTTTAATTAGAGCCTTTAAGCCTGGTTCATAAATCGGTACTCCGCCTGCACGCAGCTGACGAATTTTGTCTTCATTCTGATCGATACAGACGACGTTATTGCCAAGCGCGGCAAAACAGACCCCTGACACCAGTCCGACATACCCGGCACCTATAACACATAGTTTCAAACCAATTCCCCCTTTTACATGCTGTCTCATTTCACTGTACTTTTGCCCTGCTTCACTTCTCTACGCCTCTCCCTGTATGCCGATTATGATAGAGCGTGAGCCTTTTATTATGCCGATAGGATTTGAGAAAACGATAGATATACATTGGATTGTTATAGGCATACCTCTTCCATAAACGCTTTGGCTCACAGAGCAGACGGTACAGCCACTCCAGTCCCAACCTTTGTATCATTAGCGGCGGTCTGCGAACCTTGCCTGTAATATAGTCAAAGGCAGCCCCTACTCCAACCATCACGCCACGGATACGATCCTTGTTGCGATGCATCCAGATTTCCTGCTTCGGACAGCCCAGACTGACGAATATGAGATGCGCACCTGAAGCATTGATTTCCTCAATGATCCGCTTCTCCTCCTCTGGCTGAAGTTCACGAAATGGCGGTGAAAAGCTGCCCGCGATACGAATTCCAGGGTAATCCTGTCCTACCCTGTCTTTTAAGCTATCCAGCGTATCCGGCGTACTGCCGTAAAAATATACGCTCACCTCCGTTTGTGGCGCACGTTCGCACAACTTGAGCATCAAACTGGGACCATCTACTCGATCCTGACGCTCGAACCCGTACAGCTTGAGTGCCCATACCAGTGGCATACCGTCTGGAGTACACAAATCAGCCTGAGTGAGCGCTTCGTGGAACTCGGGATGATTCCCGGCCGTGACAATGGAATGGGTGTTGCAAATACATACATAGCTGTCCTTTCGTCCGACTGCCCATCGTTCCAGCGTATGTACCGTCTCCTGAAACGTCAGCGCTGCAACATCTGTGCTCGCAATCCTTCCGACTCTATACTGGGGCAGCTGCTTCATAATCACATTCCTCCATGGCCTCGCTATATATCGCCAGCAGTTGCTTCACATTCACTTCTTCCGTATAGTGTGCTGCATAGTTTTCCGCCACTTTCTGTCTCATAGCTGCATAGTTCTCATAGGCTACTGCACGGCGAATCACGGTCTTTATATTTTCCAGATCATCATGTTGAAAATGGAAACCCGTCACTCCGTCCTCCACGACTTCCTCCAATGCGCCAATTCGGCTGCACAATACCGGCGTTCCCACGGAATAGGACTCTACAATCGTCATCGGAAAACCTTCATACCAAATGGAAGGCACCATCACATACATGGCTCGGCTCATACAATCCAGCACCGTGTCTCCATCCTGCTTGCCGAGAAACCGAATGTCTTCCTGCGAATAAGCAGCAGCCAGTTCAGCCTTTTGCGGACCATCGCCAATGATGACCAGTCTCAATCCACCTCGATCTTCCAGCTGTGACCAGGCCTGCAACAGATTGCGAACCCCTTTTTCAGCTGAAATCCGGCCCACGAACAACAAATAACGATCATTGGGGTCATACTTGGCTTTGACTGTTTGATGATGGATAAAATTCGGTTTTACTGCGATGCGATCCAGCGGAATGCCGCTTTCAGCAAATTTGTCCCGTGCAAACTCCGTCAGCGCAATATAGCGACTTACCTTGTGCTGCCATGTGCCGATCAGCTCGTTGAACTTAATCATCGCCGCCACCGGAATCGTCTGCAGCTGTGAGCCTCGGTAACATCCATGACGGATGGAGTGCAGCAGCGTGCCGTGCAGGCATTTTTCACAAACTTCATTCCCTCGCATAAAGGTTGCCGCCGGACAAATCAGCCTGTAATTATGCAGTGTCTGGACAACCGGAACCCCCAGCCGTTCACAGGCATGATAGACCGATGGGGATATGACCGGAAAAAAATTATGCACATGTACCACATCCGGTTTCACCCGCAAAAGCAGCTCTTTGATCCTTTTGAATTCTGGGAAGGACCAGGCTGCCTCTACCGCCAGCTTTGCCATGTTGGCCAATCCTTTGCTTTGAATGCTGTCGTTATGCACATAGTAATGCTCCGTCTCTATTCCTCTGGAACGCAGCATAGCCGATTCCTGCTCGACAACCTTGTCTTCTCCCCCACTTTGCTGATAAAAGTTATGGATGATCAGTACTTTGCTTACAGGCGGGGCCATTCGTCTGCTAACCTGTTGACTCACGTGGCCGCCCCACTTTCCTGTGTTGATTGCATAGCGTGATTGGAGCTTATGGGTTTGATCCGCTGCTGGCTTATGATTTCATCCGCAATCCGATCCCACGACATACGCTCGAGCGTAAGAAACGCTTGCTCGGCCAGACTTCGTCTAAGCCCAGCATCATCCAGCAATGTGCCTATACGACCAGCCCATTCCTCCTCCGAAAAGCTTCTCAGCATCACTCCGCTCACTCCGTCCTCAATCAAGGTAACCGAGCCACCGTTCACCGAAGAAATAATCGGGACACGGAACAGCATGCTTTCCAGCAGCACCATGCCAAAAATATCGTATTGGGTCGGAAACAGCATCACATCCGCTGCTCCGTAAATCTGCCACAGATGACGTTGCTCCACTCTTGGAAAATGTATAATACTATCCGTCAACCCCAGTTGCTCAGCATAAGCCCAATAACGATCGGTATCTATCTTTCGTCCATCCCCAACCATTAACAAAAGGCAGCCGGGATGCTTTTGGAGTACTCTTTTGAACGTATTCAGCATAAAACGTATATTTCTCCGTTCCTCCAGCACACCGACATACAGCAACACCGGACGATTACCGATCCGACGCAGTTCATTCGCAACCTCACGGTTTTCCTCACGCTCTCCGCTTTGGTCGTCACTGTTGAATCCTCTCTCTACATTGCTGCGATCCAGTCCGACCCCAATCGTTATCACGTTGTCAAAGCCTTTATTCTCCAGATAGCGCTTGGCAAGATCGGATTTGACATAGGTTCGGCGTAGAGACTTTGTCACCTTAGGCAGCAGCATAACATCGTACAGTTTGCGGATCAGCGCATGCGTATTATCCCGGTATGGACCGTGATACAGCGCCAGCTTATCGGGACATTTGCGGGAAAGCAGGTAGGTCATGATCTGGTTGTATTCTGTAGTAATAACCAGATCATAAGCTGCCAGAAAAGAATCTTTGAGAACATCTCTGTAGATGCTGTTGCTTAAAAACTTGAAACCGTGCAGCCAGATAATGCGCAAGGTGCAGCCTGCGTGACGATAGACTTGTTCCAGATGGGTCTCCTTACGATCGTTGTAGTAAACAATATCGCAATCGTAACCTTTACGGACGAGCGCTTTGCCCAAGCCGACTTCCTGCAAATTGTATGAGGCTCCATTCACCTTGCTGGCAAAGTTGCGAAGATACAATATTTTTGGAATCATCATCAGTACTCCTGCCATTTCATATTGGGTGAGTTATGGCACGCGGGGGTTAGAGTCCGCTACGCGGATGGATCATTCTTCCGATCGCTGTTATCCCCGGATTTCATCTGATTTATATAAACCCTTTAAAGGGTAAAATCCGGGGATAAAGGCGAACGCTATCGCTTCTTCAGAACGATTCCATCCACTCCGCTGCTGACCGCCGTTTCCATAAAGTCACCCCATCTTAAAAAAGGGAATGCTGGGCATGAAGTGCCATCGCTGCACGGATAATACGTGAGCGAATGCATGCAGGGCGTTGACTTCGTCAAACGACTTGTAAGCTTGGCACGTTATGGCACGCTCACAAGTCAAGCAAGCATGGCTATACTACTGCTAGGCTGACCAAGATGCCCTAACTAGGCTTGATTGTTGCTTGCTGTGAGTACTATTCATCAAGCTCTCTCACCTTGAGAGAGGACTATACAGAGCATTAATACACCGGCACACATGCCCGGCGTGAAGTTCGCGGCGATAGGGCGAAGCTATTGCCAGGCGGCTCTTACCCTCCCCCACCTTATAGGCTGGGGGAAAATCTTTTTTGGCGACGGTGGGTAGCGGGTAGCGGAGAGTAAGGATTTGAATCTGGAGAATCGTCAGCGTTCGCCTCAAAGCTTTCCGAAGGAAAGCTCGCTTCGAAAGCATATTCCCCGTGGGATTCCGCCCTCTGTAGGGCTTCCATCCACAATAGCCGCTTCAAGATCAAATCCTTCCCGTAGCGGCCTTTCCCCTCCAACTTGAATGTTCCCCCTGCCGCTGCCTTTCCTCCATCATCTGCATATTAAAATGGTCTGCCCCTTTAAGCTGGGCGGCTGCCATATCCGCTACCAAGCTCACGCTCGATTCCATCGGTACAAAGCGATATTTGTAGGCTGTAAGCCGATGATCCGTTTCGTGAAATAAAATGTCCTGGGCATAATTGCCCCATCGGTCCTTAGGCATCAAATCAATCGTCATACCTGCATGTGCAGAAGGCAGCAGCATATTGGAGCCATGAATACCAATGACTAATCGGCTGGCTGCGTATACCTCGCATACCCGCTTTTCACTATCCCGATCGAAGCGTGAGACGCGCTCGTCAGCAATCCATGCTGGGAAGCTTCCCGTGCGCCCAAGTCCCGCAACTGTAAAGCAATGATCAGGGAAGCTTTCTCTCAGTCTGCGGAACAGTCCAATGATTTTGCTGCGTTGATGATAAATTAGCGGTTTCAGGCCACGTTTGAGCTTCGGAAATTTTTGCACTGCTCTGGCAATATGATGGCTGCCGCTCCACATGCGGTCTTCCCTCCATACAAAGGTAATGCGTGGCTTCCGCTCACGTTCCTCGTCATAACGGGAGATCCCTGTAAATTGTTCAATCTCAAATTGGCTGGGATGTGAATATGACGGACTGACATACACCTCATCAAAACGTATCAATTCCTCAATCATCCGATGATGTAGCAGAGGATAAAAGTTTCGCGCCTTGTTGAACGGGACATCGACAGTCCAAATTTCTGACACATATGCCGGCACCATCCACTCCAGCGATTTTTGTACAATAACGATGATCCCCAGTTCCGGCGATTGCTCATATTCACGCTGAACATTCAGCAGCTTGAGCAACGCATGACCATATAAATAATCTATAGTGTTGATGATGATCACACGCGAAGAAGCTTTCTTTTTATACACGGTCATACCGACTGCCAAATCATAGGAAGGATTCATCAACGATTGCCGCAGAGGCTCTCCGAGCCATTTTCTTGACTTCGCATTACCGGTCAGGATATAGTCAGGCATTTCTACACGATAAGGTGAATACGTCGCATGACCAACCCTCATGTCCTCGAGATATTCACGTCCGCAACCCTCACACTTAGTACTGACACATACGTGGATTCCCTGCCACAGCACCTCTCCAGCACGTAACGTGTCTCCACAATGCAGGCACTGTTCCTCATGCCGAACAAATGGTTTAATCGGTATCATGATTGTTCTCTCCAACTTTCGGTACTGTAATATGAACATGCCAGAAGGTCAGGATTGACTTCATCATCCAACCCAAATTGGCTTTGACTTCCTTAAACAACAAATCCAATAGAAATACAGATATCGTAAAGGACAAAATCGTCGCCACTAAGGACCCTCGAACACCAAGCCATGGGATCAGCGCGTAATTGAAAGCTATATTCGTAACCGCACCTATTATCGAGGTCAGCAGCGTGTATTTGAACAAATTTTCATTGGTGATAAACAAGCTTTTGGCGACACTAAAGTTGGTGAAAAATAGACGAATCGCAAACAGTGACAACAGCGAGCCTGCTTCACCAAACTCTCTCCCATACAGCACAACGACTACCCATTGGGATAGAAAAAATAAGGGGACTGAGGTCACAAGAAAGCATATAAACATCAGCCGATACACGTTAGACAACGTCCGTCTGTATTCGTCGCTTCCTTTCTGCTTGGAACGCGTCACCACCGGGGCATAAGCTGTCGTTAGCACGACCGGGATAAAGCCCAGCACCTCGATGAGTCGGAGTGCAACGGAGTATTGCCCGACAGCCTCGTTTCCCAACAATTCTCCGATAATGACCTGATCAATCCGTGCCTGTACATATACAGCGGAGGAGGACAAAATAAGCGGCCAGCTGTGATTCATGATTCGCCGAGCAGTTGCGAAGCGGAACGTCCACTTGTTCACACGCCGCCCTTCCTTATGGAAGAAATACAGCAGCAGCAGGCTTCCCAGCAGAAACTCTCCATGAGCACACAACGCCACTGCCCAAACTGGAATACCGGACAATAATAGAATGATTTTGACGGTGGAACCGAGGACAAAGGCGGTATTCTTGGCAACAACCGTATATTTGGACAACATCTGCGCACGGAACCAGTAGTCGATAATATCAAACAACTGAATTACCGAGGCCGTAGCCAGGATCAGATTGATTAACCGCACTGAACTGTCTTCCGGTCTGAGCAGTGAAATAAAGGAATAGGACAGTACAATGGCTACCAAAGTACCTAACAACTTCAGCAGAACCGCCGTACCCAATAGCTCGTGCTCATCCTTGGGGTGTTTGACAAGATCGCGTACTAATATAGAATCAAAGCCAAGGGTCGTGAAAATCAGGAACATCCCGAAAAAGGATTCCGCATAATTCCATTTTCCCAGTTCCTCTGGTCCCAACACTCTCGCCATGATGATGCTGACTGCCAGCCCGAACACCATGCGAATCATTTTGTCACCGAACAGCCAGGATGTATTCACCAGCAAGCTTCTGCGCGGTTTGGCACGTTTCTTGACTAATGTCATAGGTTCTACTCCATCTTGAAAAATGACCTTAAACATTGCTTTATGATCTGTTGATCTGTCATACAGCTGAAATCATGTACAACGAAGAGACCCCCCGGCCAGGCGGGCGGCCTCTCCACCTCTTACACGACGACAGAAGCTTCAACTGCAGCCTGCCTTTTTACACGCTCCAAGTCTGCATCCACCATCATACGAACGAGCTGGTCGAAGCCGACTTCCAATCGCCAGCCCAGCTTTTCTTTCGCCTTGGCACAATCGCCAAGCAATAGATCTACCTCTGCCGGTCGAACAAATTGCGGATCAATCACGACATAATCTTCGTAATTTAAACCTACATGAGAAAAAGCAATTTGCAGCAGTTCACGCACAGAATGCATTTCTCCTGTAGAAATCACGTAATCATCTGGTCGATCCTGCTGAAGCATCAGCCACATCGCCTTTACATAATCCCCTGCAAAACCCCAGTCTCGCAGTGAATCCAAATTCCCCATGCGCAGCTCCTGCTGCAATCCCAGCTTGATACGAGCTACTGCATCCGACACTTTGCGTGTTACAAACTCCAGCCCTCGGCGAGGCGATTCGTGATTGAACAAAATACCGGAGCAAGCAAACATATCAAAGCTTTCGCGGTAGTTGACTGTAATCCAATGGCCGTACACCTTGGCTACACCATAAGGACTACGTGGGTAAAATGGGGTCGTTTCTGTCTGCGGCGTCTCCAGTACCTTACCGAACATCTCGCTGCTTGAAGCCTGATAAAAGCGTGCATCCGGCTTGGCAATTCGAACCGCCTCCAGCATATTGGTAACAGATAATGCTGTGATTTGCCCAGTAGCCAAGGGCTGCGGCCATGAGGCCGCTACAAAGGATTGAGCAGCCAAGTTATAGACCTCATCCGGGTCGGACTGACGGACGGCTTCGATCAGCGAAGCCAGATCGGTCATATCACCGGAAAGCCAGTGAATGTCATTCTGGATATGCGCTACATTTTCAAAGTTCGGTGTGCTGGTTCGTCTGCGCACCCCGTACACCTCATAATCCTTGGACAGCAGCAACTCAGCTAGATAAGACCCGTCTTGTCCGGTAATCCCAGTGATCAGCGCTTTTTTCATTCCAATTCCCCCACCGTTATTTATTGTTCAACCAGATCCAGACCTTGAAACGCCTGGTATACAGACCTTAATCCTTCTTCTAGTGAAATACGCGCCGACCAGCCCAGCCCGGAAATCCGGGATACATCTACCAACTTACGCGGCGTTCCGTCAGGAACGGATGTATTAAAAGTAATTTCGCCCTCATAGCCGACTACATTCTTGACTCGTTCAGCCAGCTCACGGATGGAAATATCCTCACCCACACCGATATTTACAATCTCATTCCCCTCATAGTTATTCATCAGAAATAGACAGGCATCAGCCAAATCATCCGAATGAAGAAATTCTCGCCGAGGCGTACCGGAGCCCCATACTTCTACAGTCGGAGATTGATTCAGCTTTGCCTCATGAAACTTGCGGATCAGCGCAGGCAGCACATGAGAGGTTTGGAGATCAAAATTGTCGCCCGGACCATATAAATTCGTAGGCATCACCGAAATAAAACGGGTTCCATACTGACGGTTGTAGGACTGACACATTGTAATCCCGGCAATTTTAGCAACCGCATAGGCCTCATTGGTAGGCTCAAGCTCACCTGTAAGCAGATATTCTTCTCGCAACGGCTGTGGAGCAAATTTGGGATAGATACAGGTAGAGCCTAGAAATAACAGCTTGCTTACATTCTTCCGGTATGCCGCATCAATCACATTTGTTTGTATAAGTAGATTGTCACGGATAAAATCGGCCGGATATTCGTTATTCGCCAAAATCCCGCCTACCTTGGCTGCTGCCAGAAATACATAATCCACGGGCTCTGTATCAAAAAAATGATCTACGGCCTCTTTATTGCGCAGATCCAGCTCACGGCTTGTGCGAGTAGTAATATGACGATATCCCGCTTTCTGAAGCGCTCGAACAATAGCGGAACCCACCAGCCCATTGTGTCCTGCCACATAGATGTTGGAATGAAGCTCCATCCTTCTCTCCTACCCCTCTTTATTAAAATTGACTTTAATAAGCATCCTTGGAGCCCAGCAGCACACGAAATGTTTTCAGCATGATGATCATATCCGTGCGGAAACTGCGTCTAGATATGTACTCCAAATCCAGTTCTACCATCTGGTCAAAGCTTAGATGATTGCGACCGCTGATCTGCCATAGTCCGGTGCAGCCCGGTGTAACCGTCAGACGCAGCTTATCCCTCATGGTGTAATCATGGACTTCTCTTGGCAATGGGGGTCTGGGTCCTACAAGGCTCATATGCCCACGCAGTACATTGAAGAGTTGCGGTAGTTCGTCGATGCTCGTTCTGCGAAGAAAGCTACCCACACGGGTAATTCGGGGATCGTCCCGCATTTTGAACATCGCACCCTCAATTTCATTTTCCACCAGCAATGCAGACAATCTGGCTTCGGCATCAGACACCATGGAACGAAATTTGATCATGCGAAACGGTCGCTCATGTTTACCGATACGTATTTGATAAAATAATGCACTTCCTTTGGGGTCCTCCAGCTTGATCAACAAAATGACGAGCAGAAATACCGGGCACAGTACGATGATTCCAATAAAGGACAGTATAATGTCCATACTTCGCTTCACGAACGGATATACGCTCCATCCTTGTCGTCGTTCAAGCCCATGAGCGACCGAATATACATCTACTGACGCACCCAGCACTTTGGCCTCGTTCGAGCGGGAAGAAGACACGTCTCATCACCTCACTCCTTATTGATAAATATTATTTATTCATTGTTAAAAGAATTTTATATACTTTTATTTTCCCCGATTTTTCATGTCAGATTGCGTTCCTCCATACCACGCTCGGCGCGGCGCTTCACGTTATTGAGCACTACACCCAGAATGCGCGCCTTAACTCTTTCTAAATTAGCCTTCGCCTTCTTAACGACATCCTTTTTGACCTTCCCTGCCTGTACTACCAAAATGACACCATCACACATGGCACTTACAATGAGGCCATCCGGAAAAGGCAGCAGGGGTGGCGTATCCATCAGAATCACGTCATAATGTTCTTTTAGCTCAACTAGTAGAGCCTTCATTCTACGGGAACTGAGCATCTCGGACGGATTGGGTGGATTCGGTCCAGCTGTGATTGCATGCAGATGATCAATCCCGGTTTCCTGAACCACATCCTGCCATGTCTGTTGATTGGCAAGTACCCGTGTCAGCCCTGTATGATTGCGCAAACCAAACATATGATGCAAGGAGGACCGACGCAGATCCATATCCATAACGAGCACCTTTTTTCCCTCTTGCGCATAGGTTACAGCCAAATTGCTAATCGTGACTGTTCTGCCTTCACCCGCCTGAGCGGACGCCACCATCATCACCTCAATCGGCTCGTCTATAGAGGAAAACTGGATGTTAGTGCGAAGCATGCGGTACTCCTCCGACACGGAAGACTGAGCATGCAAGGATGTAACGAGCTGATTATTGATTAATCGCGGCATATTGTCCCTCACCTACCTGTTTAGGAGTTGTAGTAGAGCTGTCAGAGCGTCTATCTTCTTTTTTCATTTTTGTAATCAGGGATAGGGTAGGCAGGCCGAGTTCTTTTTCAATATCCTCCTCATTTTTAAATGTATCATCCAATACCTCCAGCAAAAACGCCAAGCCTATGCCCAGTAATAAAGAAATGGTAAAAGCAATAAAAATTTGTATGGCGGGATTATTGTTCACGGGAACTGCTGGGTCATTCAGACTGGCTTCGCTTAGGATGGTGACATTGTCCATTTTCATGATAGAGGGGATTTGCCGTTTGAATACTTTGGCTACCGCATTGACGGTTTTCACAGCCTTCGTATACGATAAGTCGCGGACTGTAACATCCATGACCTGTGAATCACCTGCGGTGTTTACTCTTAATTTTTGCGCCAAAGCTGACGGAGTAACCTTAAGATCGGGGAAGCTGGCGACCACCTGATCCATAATCGCCGAGGAGATCATAATTTGCTTATAGGAGTTCGTTAGAGCTATATTGGTTTGCACCACACTGTAATCGACGACACCTGCACGGTCCGGTCGTGGTGTCTGATTAATAATGAGCTTGGCGGTAGCTTCATAAACCTGCGGGGTAAAATATACATTTTTTATGCCTACTACAGTACACACCAGCAGTACAATGCTACCAATCAACCACATTCTTTTGCGGATCAAACGGATGTACTCTTTCAACTGCACAAGACCAGTCCTCCCTGCTTGACTTGTTTTCGGTGAATAACGCTTGTACTGATCCTCTGCATGACGGGGAAAAGAACGATGCATGACCCTCTAATCTATAGTAAAATGTTGTATAATAGCGCATAGAAGGTCTAGCCAGCGAATAAGCACACAATGCTCAATCATCGTTGGCCTCTTAAGGGTATATAAATGAAGATATAAGTGAAAACTATGAAATAAGGATACGTTATGTAACTTACATAATTAATTTATGATACAAATTGTATCTTGTCAAGCGCAAAATTGCTTTTCTTACCTTTCTTAACCTTGCCTTCAGGAGGAAAAACAGATGAATTATGGAACCCGCATCGCTGAATTACGAGAACATAAGGGATTAAAACAAGAGGAATTAGCGCAATCCCTCGGAATTACGCGGGCGGCTCTTTCTCACTATGAAAAAAATAGACGCAAGCCAGACTTTGAGACCCTGACCAAGCTCGCTGATATTTTCGAGGTAACCATCGATTATTTGGTGGGACGTACGAGCCACCCGACAGCCATATTGGATTCAGATGTGAGGGAATTTGTGGATCAGCTTGAACTGTCAGACGAGGATATCCTGCAACGTTTTAACCTGACGATTGACGGACGCACCTTGTCTGAGGAAGAAGCCAAACGTTTTATCGCGTTTGTTCGAATGGAACGAATGATGGAATAAAGAAAGCGCCGCTGCTTGATGTTTGGCTTAAGTAGGACCAGCAACCGAAAATTACACGCGCTTGTCCTTCTGGCACTTAGTTCTATCAGCGTCGCCCTCCAGCCATTCTGGTGTCGTGATACCACATTGGAGCAAAATGTTCCGGATGTCCAAGTGGATGGCTGCTTTGCCTGCTTTCCGTGCGTTGTCTCGAAGAAGAGGGCCATTCCCCCCTAATTCTGTTTCCTTGTTCATTCAGCACTAACCTCACTTTATTAGTCTTGGTCGCCGGAAAGAAAGAGATTCCCTACAAACCATGTATGTATAGTCATGAACAAAACTATTATATATGAATACATACCTGCAATGTTGTCGTCTTATGACGAGAATATTAAAGGATTTTCTTATTTTTTTCTCCATTATACGTAAAGTATTGGCAATTCAGAACGATTTACAAATAAAAAAGAACCTGTCAGGTCCTATTTTCTCCTGATAGGTTCTTTTTTGCTTTCTTTCGGAATGGTGTTAGATATTCATTAGGTAAGGTCCTACATGCATTCCGGTGTAACTAAGCGACCTCGGCTGCCTGAGAAACCTGAGTACCTCCGGTCGCTCGGACTTTGTAGACGTAATGACTTCCAGCTTTTACAGTGCGGTCCGTATACGTGCTTCCTTCTACTTGCGAGGCAATCACCTGATAGGCACCGTCTGTCCGGTCAGCACGCAGCACATCATAGGAAGATATGCCTTCTGCTTGAAGCCAATTAATCTTTACCACCCCATCCTGAATAGAGGCTGCTTTCACCTCAGTTGGGGCAGAGGCCGTGGTTTGATCTGTACTTTTTAATTCCAAAATATATTGTACCGATTCGCCAGGGCCCAGCTTTTCTTCAAAATCAAGGGCAGGAGAAGCCTTCAGCCCTGATATGGAACGCTGCGCCTGACTGTAGGTGGAACCCGCCCCAAAACGTTCCCCCGTGTACAAGCCAGCTTTCGGCATCGTCACCCGTACACGAACGGTCTGCGTAGTGGATTCGAAGTTCACTAGGTTCACCAGCAATTTGTTCGAGGTAGCGCCGCTACCTGCCAGCGGTTTAAGCTTGGACGTATCCACCGCGCGAACATAGACCATCTTGTCCTTGGTCTCCTCTGGATTCAACATTGTATAAGTCAGCGGTTTACCATGCGTGGCATAGGCTAGACTCAAGCGTCTCATAATCTTAACGCGAGTGTCCTGTCCTTGCCCAAACGGATAAATTTCCGTGTTAGCCGGATTGTGACTTTGCAGATCAAAACCCGTTTTAAATAGTGTGTAATCCTTATAAAAAGCAGCGTGCTGGATAAACATATCGGCAAACCCGATTTGCGATCGCATAATCCGATCGAATGCAGCTGCTTGTGGCTGACTAGCCCCGTAATCAGGATTGTCTCGATGCGTATCGTTAGTACCGAACTCCGTGTTTAGCATCTTTTTCGCCAGTCCGTTGCTCGAACCACCGAAGGTTTTTAAATTCTGAACGAAGCTGCCCCCGCCCTCTTCATTATACGATTCACCGTAGGCGTGTCCGTTGGTTAGGTCGGTGACTTCCTCCAGCTGTTTACGCTGCGCTGGGTCTCGTTCCCATCCATCCGGATCACCGCATTTTTGCGTGCCTCCGGTTTGATTTTTGCACGCCTTGGTAGAGTATGTCGGCCAGTAGGCCCAGCCCGGCGCTACGGTTTTGAGATGCGGTGCCAATTGCTTGCCTTCCGTATTCAACCATTTAGCCACAGCCAGGTCTACCGCCTTGGAGCGATTAAACAATCCAGGTTCGTTATCTACTTCATAATATTGAAGGTATGAACCGTATTTTTTTACATAATCACGCAACTTTTGCTTGGCCGTCTCTGGCAGAGTACCATCTTTTTGCAGCTTAATATCACCTGTGTATAGATACAATGCAGACGATTGCATATTATACTGCTTTAACGTTTGATAGTAATCATCCACGTCTGTGCATGCCTTACCTACATTACTGGCACAGGTTACCCTCATGACGTTGCCGCTATAGGCAATTCCCAGCCATTTGAGAACGTATGGTAGATGCTTAACTGCACCCTGATCATAATAAAATTCTTTATTATTCACATTCGTACCAGTCAGTATATATTTCCCATGTACCGGTTCGGCCGCAGGGGAAGCTAACGTCTCCAAGCTCAAGTCATCCCAAGTCCACCACACATTTTTATCTTCCGCAGAGGAGCAGTATAGGCAGCGCGCTGTCTTTAGCTTGAGTACGTTAACACCGCTTTGCAATTGTTCTTTGGGGATATACAGCTCGTAGTTGTTTTTGAAATTATAGGTACTCCCAGTACCGGATACCCCGGCAATCTGAATGATTCCGGACAGCTGATGATTTGAGAAGACAGCCATCTGCGGCACAGCTTTGCCCGCATCCAAAATCCGAACACGGAATATCATACCATTGGGAGGAACCTGATTCAGCTTATATTGAAGTGTTAGTTCTGGATTCGTGGATGCATTCAAACCGGGAGGAATATCTCCACTGCTGAGCAATACCGGAACTGTTGTACTCTCTGCTTCCGACAACGCCGAAAATGCTGCTTTAGCAGATGATTCGGAAGAAGCTGATGCTGCAGAAATATCGATATTATCCCTACCGACCACTCCTTTAAATTCCGCTGAGGAGTCATCCCTCTGACCCAGCTTCCATACTGGACTGGCCGCCGCTACCTTATCTGTCTGCAATTCTACACTTTTTGAAGGCGTGTATATAAACCAAGCGATCATGGCTAGAACTGCGACCCCTAGTAATCCGGATAATACGACCGTATACCTATGGGTCAACCATTTTTTCATCATATGATACACCCTCTCTCCTCAAAATTTTTGACCGGGAAAGAGTATCTATCAAGGAAGAAACAAAGCGTTTCCGGGAACCACCGCTTTCGCTTCATGCTGACTTTCCCACATCAGACGTGCCATCGCATCGCCTTTTTCATCATAGTATTCTACTTTTAGATCTACCATTTTACCTGCTTCCAAAGCGATACTGCCTTTTCGCTCTGTCCAGCTTTGTTTGAACCAACTATCGATCACTAACTTACCGTCTACCCATACACGAATACCATCATCGGATATGGTTGTGAACGTATAGGTCTCGCAGTATTGTGGCTTGATTTTACCCGTCCAGCGAACCGAGAACTGGTCGGCATTTACCTTTGGATCAGCAGCAATGGCGCGCCAGTTGTAGTCCAGCTTGCTGTCTGTACGGATCAAAACAGGACTGCCGCTCACATTCATATTGTTGAAATATTCGCCCCGCAGCCCGTTCACATATACTACATCAGGAACGGAAGGAAGAGTCGGAGCTGGAGGAGCAATCACTACTGGTGGAGCTGGGAGAGGCTCACTTTGTCCCTCATCCGGTAAGGTCGGTACATCTGTTCCGGGTTGTTGGATGGCCTCCAGCCCATTTTTCACATCATCCCGTGTCAAACTCTTCGCATCGTTCATATAATCCTGTATTTGAGTGGTTGTGTTATTCTCGGTCAGCATCTTGCCCCAAGTCATGGAATACACCCATTTTGGCTGAGCCTGCAACACCTCAGAACTAGGTATCTCACCGTGCTCGCCAATGGCAATCGGCTTATTCCGTGCCAACTCGAGCAGTCCTTCATAATGACTTTGCTTAAAATCATTGTTGTAGATGTCTACTGCCAAAATATCCACTTTGTCATCCCCCGGATATTTTGGGGTATACGGGACAGTGTAGGAATTGGGAGCATTTGGACTCCACACCCACAGCAGATTGTTCAATTGATGCGTGTTAACAAAACGGTCGTACATGATATTCCATAGCTGATTGAAATTGTTTTTGTTTCCCCACCAGAACCAGTCACCATTCATTTCGTGGTAAGGTCTCCACAATACCGGAACCCCTGCATCACGAAGCTGCTTTAACGATACAGCGACCTTATCCAGATCGGCAATGAGGAGGTTATACTGCGCAGTGCCTGGCGTGACGTATTTATTAAACTCCGCCTGACTTACTTTGGCCTGCACATTGGCCCAAGTCAGCGGTCTACCCGGCAGCGCTTCATGAAAAGTCATCGTCACAATGCCACCTGCTCTGCTCCAACGAATAGCGCTATCGACGACATTTTTACGTTGTGCTGCTTCTGTAGCGTCAGATTGACCAGAGATGGCTCCCATCTCATAGCCGTGCAGACCCACATACGCCTGGCTGATTTTTTGGACCTTGTCGCTTAATTCATCTGGACTTTCCAAATAATCATGCTGACCAGTGACTGTTTTCTTTCCAGAGATGCTGAGTAAATAATTGTATAGTTCACGGGCCTGAGTACAAGCGTCCGAATTAACAGGTTGTAATGAAGCGGCATTCACCACAGACAGAGAATCACCAAATCCGACGGGAAACAAAGAAAAAATTATAACTACGGGGAGTACATGACGTATCAGTCGATACAGAGGAATAAAATTGAATCTCACTTTTGCTCTTCCTTTCGGTAGCCAGGCTGCCATCCTTACGGGAAGGCCCTTTAGCTTTGCGTACCTGCCTTTCGACAGGGCTGCGTTTATCGTTGGAAGGAGTTTGGATTCCTTCTTAACCTAAGTATCGACTTTTTTTTACCAAAATTTAATAGGTCATGTTCATGAATTTACAGGTTTTCGCCCAATTTCGACAGTTTGGGCTATAAATTTTCATCAAATCTTCTTTATTTCGTTTTTACGAAAACGATTATGAGATAAATTGATGACGGGCAATTTCATTCCAATCCATGCAAAAGCGTACAATATCCTCTTCAACCAACTCAGTGCCAGTCTGCACCTCTATAAAATCCACATCGGTTACAGCCAAAATACTATGCTTGGTTCCTTCAGGGATACGGACTACGTCACCGGCCTTCACTTTGTGCAGCTTCTCATTCAAAATAATTTCCGCTTCGCCGCTAATAATGGTCCAGATTTCGCTTCGTTTGAAGTGAAGCTGGTAGCTGATATTTTTACCTTTGTGTACGCGGATTCGTTTGGTAAGTACCTCATTACCCTCGTCATACTTTACATAGTCTACAACTCGATACTGCCCCCAACGACGTTCTTCATACATTGGACGCTGATCATGAGCCTTGAGCACTTCCTTGATGCGTGGGCTCTCTGCCTTATTGGTCACAAGAATACCATCTGGGCTAGCGGCTACAATCAGATCATTCGTTCCAATGATCGCTACCGGAATGTCCAGCTCATTAATAAGGCTTGTATTGACACAATCCTCCGTTACTACACCTCTGCCCACTTGCTGATTAGACATTTCTTCTGTGAGCGTATTCCAGGTGCCCAAATCCTTCCAAAAACCATCGTACGGAAGCACCACAATGTCTTTTTCCTTCTCAACGACTTCGTAGTCAAAGCTGATTTTTTCCAGAGACGCATATTGCTTTTGCATTTCTTCATAATTCAGCGGCAGGCCCTTGGATGCCAGGATATCCAGCAAATAGCTTAATTTGAATGCAAAAACCCCGCAGTTCCATAGAGCATTGCGTTCAATCAGACGCTCCGCCTGCTCCCGGTCGGGTTTCTCTTGAAAATGGCTCACTTCGCGGTAGCCTGTGCTACCTTGAGTGGCATCATTTTTTGGAATAATATAACCGTATTTCTCTGAAGGATAGGAAGGGACAACCCCGATTAATGCAAGCTTGCCTTCACTCTCCTGAAGTGTATGTTCCAGTTGGGCAACGGAAGCAAAGAAAGCATCCTCTACATAAGGATCTACAGGCAATATAGCTATAATTTCATCAGGCGAAACACCCGCAATGGAATATAGATAAGTCGCTGTCAGCGCAATCGCAGGAAAGGTATCTCTGCGTTCCGGCTCAACTATGATGCGCGTATTCGGTCCGACCTGACTCTGGATCATTTCAACCTGCGCTCTCCCTGTCGCAATAAACGAGGATTCGGATAATCCGTTGTCTCCCAATTGTCTCCATACCCGCTGCACCATGGATTCCGAAATCCCTTCCGGGCTCTCCAGTACCTTCAAAAATTGTTTGGAACGGGAATCGTTGGATAACGGCCATAATCTTTTACCGGAACCACCAGACAAAAGTACGAGCTTCATAATTCTCCACTTCCTCTCTATAATGTGTGGGCGATCGGATGAGGCAAGGTTGAGTAGCCCGCTACGGGCTGGATTTGACCTTACGATCGCTGTTGGACTGGGATTCAAATCCATTCCTACGCTACTCAAAAATGCATCATATCGATCATACCTTGTGGTGCAAAAGGCACGACCGGACATTATTAAGTCCGGTCAGCCTGTAAAAAACGTTCGGGAGCTCGGCGTTTGCCTGCCTTGCTTGCAAGCTTCTAGCAATCGACGCTTCGTAACGCCTTACCAAGATTGCCTTCGACAACCGCAATGGCCTCTTTGCTCCGCAGGAGCAGCATAGTGTATCCACATAATAGGCTTGCTCCACAGGGGGCACCGCGGTACAGCGCATGGCGCCTTAATCGGAAGGAGCGGCTTCAACTGTGCCGCTCCTTCCGATACGCCCTTACTACTCCCATCCCCTAAGATGGGAGATTAAAAACCGTGACTCTATGCGGCAAAAGCAGCGAAGCGGTCCATTTGAATCTGGAGAAGCGCTAGCGTTCGCCTTTGCAGTGGGATTCTTACCTTGGAATGTTTTATATAATCCAGAGAATCCCACTGCAACAGCGATCAGAAAATCAAATGGAACGCATAGCGTCTCCCCCACCGCCCACAGTCACTTTTTAATCTGTCACTTTTAAACTTCCACTTTATCTCTGTTCCATCCACTCATCCGCGGACGACCCACGGAGTAGTATTCCAGTCCAGAGCCTTGAATCTGTTCCTCGGTGAATACGTTACGACCGTCAATCAGAACTGGCTTGTGTAGAATAGAGCCCAGTTGCACGAGATCAACTTCTTTGAACTCTTCCCAATCCGTCAGCAGGCACACAGCATCGCTTCTTTCGGCGGCTTGCTGCGGGGAAGAGCACCATAAAATATTCGGGTGATCCACGCGCTCCTTGAATTTATCCATCGCAATGGGATCATACAGCTTGACAATAGCACCTGCCTGAATGAGCGTTTCTACGATTTCCAGTGCTGGAGCTTCGCGGATGTCATCTGTATTAGGCTTGAAGGCGAGGCCCCAAATGCCAATCGATACGCCGTTTAGCTGACCCAGCGATTCACGCAGCTTGGATACAATCATAAAACGCTGGTCAGTGTTCACCTCGACCACCGATTTTAACAACTTAAATTCATAGTCTACATTACCCGCAATTTGGATGAGCGCATTCGTATCTTTCGGGAAGCAAGAGCCCCCGTATCCGATCCCTGCTTGCAGGAAAGAGGAACCGATCCGTTTGTCCATGCCCATACCCTCAGCCACACAGGTAACGTCCGCGCCAACCTTTTCGCAAATATTAGCAATCTCGTTAATAAACGAAATTTTAGTTGCCAAGAACGCATTGGAGGCATATTTGATCATTTCAGCACTGCGGATATCGGTCACATAGATTTTATCCGTGAATACCTGATGCAGAGTGACCATTGTTTCACGCAAACCTGTATTGTCCAAACCAATAATGATGCGATCTGGATGAAGCGTATCATTGATGGCTGAGCCTTCTCTCAGGAACTCCGGCGCGGATACAATATCAAAAGACAAACTCGTATGTCGAGCCACTACATCCTTAATCTTTTCGTTCGTTCCGACAGGTACGGTACTCTTGGTCATAATAATCTTGTACCCGTTCATGGCTTTGCCGACATCGGCAGCCGCCTGTTCAATGTAAGACAAATTCGCCTCGCCGTTAGCCAGTGAAGGCGTACCTACCGCTAAAATAACGATATCCGAGCGACGTACCGCATCGGCCAAATCGGAGGTAAACTCCAAACGGCCAGCTTCCAGATTCAACGCGATCAATTCCTCAATACCCGGTTCATAGATCGGAGATTCTGCCCGGTTCAACATGTCGATTTTGTACTGCTCCAGATCGACACAAATCACCTCATTACCTTTTTGCGCAAAACACACACCCGAGACGAGTCCAACGTATCCAGTACCGATTACAGCCAGCTTCATTCCGTTCATCCTCCTTTTAGAAAGTTCACATAGGCTTGTTCTACATACTTTTTCAATTGATCCTTGAAGTTATCTTCATCAAATTTGCGGGCATGGGTAATGATATCGTCCACATTCCATGCATGTTGCTCGACCTTTGCGACGGCCTCCAGCACATCGTCTACTTGATGCTTGCGGAAAAATACGCCGTTCACATGAGGAACAATCGTATCCAGCGCTCCCCCGCCCTGAAAAGCGATAACTGGCCGTCCAGCCGCATTCGCCTCCAAAGGCGTAATACCGAAGTCCTCTTCCCCCGGAAAGACAAGCGCCCGGCATTCGGCCATCAGCTTGTTAACCTCTTCGTCCTCAAGCCTGCCGAGGAACTCAATGTTCGGGCCAGCCATGGCTTCGAGTCGTTTACGATCTGGTCCTTCGCCAACGATGCGCAGCTTGAGACCGTTACGTTTGAATGCCTCGATCGCGAGATCAATACGCTTGTAAGACACCAATCGGGATACGATCAGATAATAGTCACCGATGCTTGTAGCACGTTTAAAACGGGATGTATTGATAGGAGGGAAAATAACATCTGCCTCCCGTTGGTAATAGTGCAGAATTCTCCGTTTGACGACGGAAGAATTGGCGATAAACTGGTCTACGTTGCGAGAAGTTTTGGCATCCCATGTTTTCAGCCTGTTCATGTACAGCTTTAGCATATTTTTGAGCAGGTTGGATTTGGACTGCCGGGCCATATATGTATCGTAATCCCAGGCAAACCGCATCGGTGTGTGACAGTAACAAATGTGAAACGTATGTTTGGGTACCTGGATGCTTTTCATAAATGCGCTGCTGGAGCTTAAAACAATGTCGAAATCCCTAAAATCAAAATCACGGATAGCGATGGGATACAGCGGCAGCACTCCTTTGAAATTGGTCTTCACTCCTGGGACGTTTTGTAGCCAAGTGGCTCTAATGTCCGCATCCTTCAAGTTGCGCGACAGGCGCTCGTCGCTGAACACCGTTGTGAAGATGGGAGCCTCCGGATACATATCATGGAATACCTCTACTACCCTTTCCGCTCCGCCCATTTGGATTAAGTAATCATGTGCTATCGCTATTTTCATCTGAATCATCCTTTAACGCGAATGTCGGTCAGACTCCTGCCAACAAACCCTTATAGTAATGAACTATATCCTTAACAGTGTTCTCGATGACAAAATGCTTCTTGACCCGTTCCATCCCTCTCTCACCCATCTGCTGACGTTCCTGTGGATGCTCCAGCATCCAGCGGATGGCTTCTTCCAGCTTGGCCGGGTCTCCCGGTTCAATGAGCAGCCCGGTTTCATTAGGTACCACCGTTTCCTTGGGACCACCTTCGTTTGAAGCGATCACTGGCAAACCTGCAGCCATGCCCTCAATAATGACTTGACCGAATGGCTCCGGTGTAATGGAAGTATGAATTAGCAGGTCACAGCGCTGCATCAGTCCCTGAATGTCATCGACGTGTCCCATCAGATTGACGTTGGTCAACCCATATTCGCGCATCGTGGATTCCAATCGTTGTTTGTATTCCTCTTCTCCGAACAACGCATCTCCAGCCAGCCAGAATTTCACACGCTGATCTGGTAAAAAAGAACGTGCCGCTTCCAATAAAATATGTTGTCCCTTCCATTCCGCCAATCTGCCGACCAATACGACGTTAAACGAGTCATCGCCACGCAAATGCGCAGCCGAATCACGAGCCGTAATTGCTTTGGCAAAAGCGGAGTAGACGACGAGCGTCTTTTTGTCCGGGGGTAATTCCAATGCACTCAGCGTGGATTTGGAATTGGCAATCACACCGTTAGGCAAAAAGCGGGACATGAGCCGAATCCCTTTGGCTACAATCGGCTTCAGATACGGCGGACCGATGTGGTCACGGATATGCCAGATCAAGGGCAGCTTCGCCGATTTGGCGGCTACTGCACCATACAGTGCAGACTTGAGTGAGTTTGTGTGCACACACACGACTTTTTCCTCACGCAGCAATGGCGCGAGTTTTCTGCCGTAAGCCAGCAACCGAAAGGCTGCTGCAGGCGCACCCAGATTAACAGCATTTCGTCCTCGATTGCGAATCGAATCATCTAGTGGAACGATGCGCACATCAATATCACGCTGCCGAAGCCGATCCGCCAAATCGCCCTCCTCCGCCAAAATAACGAGCGGGTCGATATGTTCCCCAATATTCGTCAGGATGTTATACAAAGCGACTTCGCCGCCGCTCCATCTTGCCGTATGGTCAATATAAGCTACTCTCATCATTTCGCCGCCGCCTTTCTGTCAAGGACCTGTCGGAACACCTCTTCTACCTGCTCCGCTACATGTCCCCATGTGTATCTGCTCAGGACATGGTCCCGGCATTCCCGTGCATTCGGTAGAAGTTCACGATGATCCAGCACACGCAGCAGCCCAGCAGCAATGGCTTCACTGTCCGTCCCCTGGAACAAAAGCTCAGGACGGAATCCTCTTAAGATTTCCTTGTTGCCGCCTACAGGAGTGGCCAGCACCGGTAGTCCCGAGGCCATCGCCTCGACTGTAATCAGACCGAAACCCTCTAGTGCCTGTGTTGGCACAACGAACAGGTTCGAGGCTTGATGGTACAGGGGCAGCTCCTCATCCGACACATAACCAAGCAATCTTACGTGATTATGAAGATTGTATTCCGCCACCTTGGAAGCCAATTCCTCCATCAAGGGGCCCTTCCCACCAATCAGCAACAGATGATCAGGGTGTCGCTCGGTTACTCGCCGCCATGCTTCAAGCAGCTGTAGCAGTCCCATGCGATTAACAAGACGACGAACGGTTAGCACAATCGTCGCATTTTGCGGCAAATTCAGCCGCTTCCGTACGGCCTCCTGATCCTCTGCCGGATGGAACCTTTCTACATTCGCCGCACCAGGAATAATATGAATTTTACTAAGTGGAACTTTATAGTGCTCGTGTAAAATATCCCGAAAAGTCTCGCTTAGCACTATAAATTTATCCGCCAAACCATAAGCTTTCATTTCAATGGATTTGGCCAACGTCGTTTTAAGAAAATGCTTAATTCCCTGTCCTTCAATCTTCATTTCCTCCGTCCACGGTCCGTGGAAGGTGGTAACGACCGGGATTCCTCTTTTTTTCGCCTCCAGTGCCGGTCCGACACTATAGGGAGCAAAGTGGGAATACAGCACATCTATCGGTTGCTTGTCGAACAGTTCTGCTGCATATTTTTGCATCAGCTCTCGACGCTTCCAGATGGATTGCTGCTTGCTAGCAATTGAATGAATACGAATACGTTCAGGCGCCTGAGGCTGCTCATCACTACAGATTAAAGCATCCAGCGTATTGCGCTCTAGCGTAAGCTGCTCACAGATGGATTTGAAATATGTGTTGAGACCTCCTGGCTGCAAGGACGGCCAGCTCAGCCCGGTTGCCGCAATACGAAATCCGTTATTGTACGACATAGCTGGTTTCTCCTTTCTGCTCGGTTTGTCCGCCATCCACAACTTCAATCTTTTTTCGCCGCTTGGTTAACTCATAATGCTTGAAGCAGACGAGAAACTCATACATCACCCAGAAAACGGCTACGGCAAAACCCGCCAACCCCTTGCGGTATAAGCCTTGAACAAAATACTTCTGTACAAAGCGGGCAGGCGGTCTCCACAACAGTCTAGTAATCCGAAAGGATCTTCCTTTGTTAAATGCCGTCTCTGCTTCCAGATCCGTATATTTGTTAAAACGGGTCATATGATCGCTGATGCTGCGGAAGCCATAGTGCCATAACACGCCCTCCAGATTGATGATCTGGGAAGAGGCTACATCCGGCATTTCATGAACAAGACTATTCGTAATGCCATAAATTCGCCGATTGTACAAACGAACCAAATACTCGCCTTTGTTCATCCATTTGCCGAGAAAATCGCCAATGCGAAATACGGAATAGGCTTTGGCCGGATCGTGGAGCGTTTCCTTTACTTTCAATAAGTCACCAAGCAACTCTGCATCCACTACTTCGTCTGTATCAATCAGGAAAATCCAATCAAATTCCGCTTTATCAACACCAAACATGCGCTGTTTGGCATAACCGGGCCATGGGTTGGAAAACACCCGACAGCCCAATGATTCAGCTACCTGAATCGTATTGTCCTTGCTCCCTCCGTCAATGACGACGATATCGTCCGCAAAGGGCTGACAGGATTTAATGGCGGCTGTAATTCGAGTGCCATCATCCTGAGCGATAATAACTACGGATATCCGGTTGTCCGCGGGAACGCTAGACATGTGGTTCATTAGCAGGTGCCTCCTTCTTTATCTAACCGTTAACTGGCTTTTTCCGGATGTAGTGTGACATCGTTGATCGGAGCCATTGAAAATCTTGTTTGGAAATAAGCAGTCTTGGAATTTTCATTTTTAGAACGAACTTAACATTACATAAAATGAAAACGAACCGTAAAATCCCCGAAGACAGCATTGCTATCCCTGCACCCGTCAATCCATATCTCGGCACGAGTATGGACAGCAATGGAATGACGAGCGCCAATCCGACACCCTGTAGAATGGTAACCAGTTTGGGCTTACCCAGCGCCATAAATTGTTGTGCCAGCACCATGGTACCTCCACTGATAGCAACCTCAAGCACCAGAAACCGGAATACCGTAAGCGCTTGTTTAAACTCTTGACCATATAACAATGTAAATACGAACGGAGCAACCAGCATTAACATCACCGCAGCCAAAAAGGTTGCCGTTGAAGTCACTCTAAATGCCCGGAATGTTATGGCCACTGCCTCTTCCTTATCCAGACCAGAGGCTTTGGGAAACAACACGACAATGATCGAGGTTGAAAATACATTCACCATCCGGGCCAGGCTGACCGCTACCGCATATAAACCGAGATCAGCAGGTCTGAGCAGACCTGCAATCAAAATCTGGTCAATGTAAGTGGAAACCTGCCCCATGAGATCATTCCCGTATGAACCCATACCGTAGGTAAAGAGATTTTTAAATTGCGTCCAGCTGTTCTTCACCTTTGGTTTGTACAGCCGAATCATTCGTATCGTGACACCGATATAGATCGGCAAGCCTGGCAGTAAGTAAGCCAATGCTGAGGTGTACGGATTCATTGTCCCCGTCAGGATCAGAATCGCCAGACCCAGCAGTGTACTTAGTGGTACCAGGTACCGGAATAAATTGTATTGTTTATATTCCGAGCGAACTTGAAGCAATGCATTATTGATCTGTGAAATCGCTATGAGCGGACACATCATCATAGAACACTGCGCAAAAAGTATGACCGATGAAGAAAAAGAGCGCAGCCAATAAGGAATTAGAAATACTCCGACGAGTGTCGCCATTCCCCCAAATACCGTAGCCAGCAGCAAGGCCAGACCATACAGCTTACCCGTTTCCTCAGGTTTCCTTTTGGCATTGTAAATCAATGCAGATGGAACACCGAAGCTCATGCAGAAGGCAAGAAATTGGGACCAGTTCACCATCGCTGTCTGTTCTCCTCGTCCAGTAGGACCCAAGAATCGTGCCGTCAGCACACCAGTCAGCATATTCACGACGAGAATCAGCATACTGAATATCATCGTTTTTACTGCTGCAGAGCTGTTATCCTTGCTTTTGGCAAACCGAATCACCGTGGACCATAGTGTCCGGACAGGTGCGGATAATGCTTGTAAGTTTTGCACAGCCTTTACCTTCTTTCCGCGATGACATCTTTTGCCCATAGTCCTATTCCGATCATCATCCAGATCAAATAGCCGCGCATACCGGGGAAACCATTATCCGATATGAGACTGGCTACAGCTCCGGCCCATGTAGCCAACGCCAGTCTGATATAAGGCTGACTGGAATTCCGTTCGGCAATACGGACGAGAAGGCGCTTGATGATAACGAACAGACCACCGAAGAAAAAGAATGCTCCGCAAATACCGAAGGTGAGGAAAATGGCAATATATCCATTATCCATAATCCCAAGTTCACCGAGATCGCCGCCGTTATCAAGCTTGGTTCCGATACCTACACTCCCGATCCCCTGCCCGACCGGATTGCTAGTAATCGCCGGAAGCATTGTATGCAGTAGATCCAAACGTTCATTGTACGAATGATCCTGTTGAATATCTGTCAACGTCTGCATGCGAGCCACCAAACCTTCTGCCCCTGGAAGTTTTGGAACGATGATGTAGAGAAGAAGGCCGACGATAGCAAGTTGAAACAGAGTCTTCCACTTTCCTTTGGAGGATGAGCTGAGAATGTAAGCCAGCAACATGACGAATGCAATTAGCCAGGCTGAACGTACGAGCGTGACCAAAAGACAAACAACTGTTAGCAGGACTCCAATCCATCCCAAAGTGCCTCGCCACCGTTTCTCCATCAGCATCGGTACAAGTGCCATTGCCAGGAAAATAGCGCATGGGCCGGGCGAGTTCATGGAAGAAAACACTCTGATTTGAAGCGGTTCTGGCACGCCAATGGAATTCATTTCCACATGATTCATCCAAAATGCATCCCAAGGAGGCACCGTCAAGTACTGAATAATGCCGTATATCGCTACTAGAACAGCAATGTTGGCGTATGAATACAGCAGTCGGTCCAACTCCTTGGCTTTCATAGGCTTAATTGCAAGATAAGGCAATAGAAGCAATGGAACCACATAATTGGCCAAATCATAAGCAAAAACAATACCATTTTTGAATAACCCGACCACACTTCCGTAGGCCAACTCTATGCCGAAAAATACAGCAATCCGGGTTAATGGCTTTTCCGCCAGATGAATACCCCGCAGCACAGGAATGATCAGCATGCTGCTTACCAGCAGCGGCGCCACGCTCAATAAGGAAACCGAGTGATACGTTCCCTCCAACCAATCTGCAATGCGGCGGATTTCCGGGCCTACTGCCCACACCACCAATGTGTAAGAAATCAATAGCCGTGATTGCAAGATCGCCAGCAGGAAGGCTGGAAAAACGATCGCCAGCAATATGGCTCCCTGCTGGCTCGTGGTGGGATTCATCTTGGCGCTGACAAATCCGATGGCGAGTGGTAGCATACAAGCCAGCACCCCCATGCCGATCATGCCGATTCCACGCCGACTTCCTAGCCAGAAGGAAATCTGCTGATCTGCCAACCGACTCATGTTTCTCACCCCTGGCCTCCCTTCATCCGCTTCCGCTTAAACATCTCTTTAAACAGCAGAACGAGGAACTGGGAATCCTCAATCAAATATCTTTTCCACAATCGTTTAGGCTCTTGAGACAACCTCCAAAACCATTCAAATCCTGTCTTCTGCATCAGCTCCGGTGCTCTCTTTACATTTCCCGACAGGAAATCAAAGGTCGCTCCCACCCCAATCGAAACTGGAGCACGGTAAGTCTCATAATATCTGTAAATCCATTTTTCCTGCTTCGGTGCTCCTACACCTACAAAAACGATGTCTGGGCGAGCCTCTTGAAGCAACTGGATAATGTATCTGTTCTCCTCTTCGTTTTTCTCAAAACCATAAGAAGGAGAATAGCAGCCTACTACATTCATGTTTGGATAGGATTCCTGGAGATTAAGCATAGCCTTCTCAGGAATACCGTCAGCTGCACCCAGAAAAAACAAGCGATAGCCCCGATCCTCAAAAGCCTCTCCCAGCCGGGTGAACAAATCGGACCCTGACACTTTTTGTTTGAGGGGCTTTTTCAGCAACTTAGACGCCCAAATGATAGGCATTCCATCGGCCACTACAGCTCCGGCATCCGAATACACCTTGCGGAATTCATCATCCTTACGAAGCTTGATCACATGATCGACATTACAGGTCAAAATGTAGGAATGACGCTGATGCTCAATAGAAGTATCTATAAATTCGAGTAGATCATTAAAATCGTAATTATCAAAGTTGACATCGAACATGTTCACTCTGCTCATCGTATCACTTCTCTTTGCGAAAATCGGTTTGAGTAGATGTCTGGTATAATGCGTTCAAATACCAGCAAAACGGAATAATCATCTGAACCGTCGACAACGTATTATCTGAAAACGAGTAGATCAAAAAACCTGCAATTAAAGTTGCAAAATAAGGTTTGATAGACTTGGCAAGTGACCGGTAAATAAGAGCGAACACGATCAGTAATGAAAGCATTAATAGCCCGCAACCGATATATCCGGTATCAAAATAAAATCGTATATACTCGTTATGCGGTACAACAAAACCATTGAATAACGTCCCGTCGTTCGCAACCGTTACCGCGCCAAGGCCTCTGCCTGACCAAGGGTAATCATGTACTCTGTTCAAAAAATATTCCCATGCCTCCGAGCGTCCCGATAGGTCAATGCCTGTGTCGGTCTCCCGTTCGAAGGAGCGTTTTTTTAAATTGTTCCATTGTAGGGCCACCGCCCCCAGAGCAACCAAAAACGATCCGGCCAGCGGTAGCAAATAATTGACTTTTCCCTTGAGGTACTGACGGGCAATATCAAACAGATACACAGCAAACATTAATAGCAATGCCAGAATCGGCCCACGTGTACCGGTGGCGATCAGGATTAGAAAGTTCAGGGCCAACACCGTGTAATAAAAGGCAGCTTGCCTAGGTTTGCGCTTTACCTCAATCAGAGAGACAGCAATTCCGAGAAAGGAGAGCATTGCCAAATGCGGCGGTATGTTCGCTCCTTGTACTCTGACTGCGCCCGTAAATTCCACATCCGTAAATGAGTGCAATCCTAAAACCTGTAAGCCTAATCCAATGACCACACTAATAATCGGCAACAGGCTAATCAGTCGAATATGCTTTTCCGCCACATCCTTTTTCCACTGGATCAGTAAAAAAAAGAAGGGCAGTGATAGTCCCACGAACGCCTTGACGGCAATCGAGGTCGTTAACAAAGGCAGCCATGCTGAAAATCCAAATGTAATCCCCAGCATGATCACCAATGCCCAAACTGGATAGCTGAACTTGAGACGAATGCCATACACGAGCATGCAGGGCACTAGCAGAGCCAAAATGCCCAATTTGTACAATGACAATATCTCAATGCCGAACACGCCACCCTGATACAGAGAATCGACCGAGACCGCTGTGCTTAGTAAAACCGCATAGCTAATGCGCTCAGGATGATGGATAGAGACAGCCAACAAAAGCAGTAAGCATACCGCCGCAATACTGACCACAGGTTGATAGGTAGCTGCAATTCCTACAGCAAGAGCGCCTAGTAGAAAAATAAAAACATGCTGTATCGTGTTTATTCTGGAAGTCCAAGGATAGTTACTCATGTTCAATCTTTCACCCCGCAGCTGACTCGCTTTTCCGGTTGCGCAGTGTATCCAGCGTTCCGCGGATATTTTCAAGCCTGCACCGGTTCAACAGCTTCCTGCCCTCAGTACGTGCCAGCAGGGAATCCACCGTGATGTATAACACTTTGGCTGCCACTTTTGCCATCAGCACCGCGTTGCCGCGCAGACCTGCAGCCTGAGCAGCATTAGACATGCCCTGACAATAGTAGCGATTCAAAATCCATTCTCTCGTTAAGCGTGAAGCCGGAACAAAATGTTCTACCGCCATGTGCGGATGATACATAATCGTTCCACCATTTTTACGGATTTGCTCAAATACCCACGATTCTTCACCAGATAGGAGGATATCTCCCTTTCTGCCCAAGTGGAGCGGGAACATGACGGCGGCGAAAGCCGTTTTGCGCATAGCCATATTCGCTCCAAATGGATTCAGGCCCGCTGGATATTCCCGAACGGATTTCCCCAGATCAATAATCGTGTAAGGCAGTTCAAGCGGCCCTGTCAACCAGTTCGGCCGTTCCGTCTCAAACTTAGGATCAATCTTCCCACCCATAGCCGTTAGCTCGGGATTGTTCCCAAAGGCCGACATAATCGTTTGCAGCCATGTAACACACGGAATTGCATCATCATCCAGAAAAGCAATGACGTCTGCTTTTGATAACGTAATGCCAGCATTACGAGCGGCAGACAGTCCTTGTTCGCGCTCATAATGATACCGAAGATGAATATGCTGACCATGCGCAACGGTGAATCTTTTGATCGTCGCTGCTGTATGATCGGTGGATCGGTTATCGACCACAATGATCTCAGCCAGTGCAAGGTCTTCCAGCTTCAGTAGAGACATTAACGTTTTCTCCAGCAGGTCCGCCCGGTTATAGGTGCAAATAACGACGGACACTGCGGGACATCGCTTAAATGCATCCATCAGTAAGCATCCTTGGAGAACAGCATTTTAACGCCTGTTTTCATGATGATTTTCAGATCGAGCCACGTATTGCGAACATGAATATACTTCAAATCCATTTGCACCATTTCTTCGAAGCCTACACTGTTACGTGCGCTCACCTGCCAGTAACCCGTACATCCCGGTGTTACAATCAGGCGCTGCTTGTCATAATCGGAGTATTGCTCAACCTCGCTGGGCAACGGCGGACGCGGACCGACTAAAGTCATGTCTCCAACCAACACATTCCACAGCTGCGGAATCTCATCAATACTCGTCTTGCGCAGAAAACTGCCAATTTTCGTGATCCGAGGATCGTTTTTAATTTTGAACATGGCGCCGCTCACTTCATTCAGCTCCATCAGGTCCTTTTTCAGTTCCTCGGCATTGGACACCATTGAACGGAATTTATACATATCGAATAACTTCTCATTCTTGCCCACCCGAGTTTGCTTGAAAAACACACTTCCCTTTGGGTCTTCGAGCTTAATCAGAATGGCCACCACTGCAAACAATGGAAGCAATACGATTAAGCCCACAAAAGACAGCAGCATATCAAGGAGGCGTTTTGTGACCAGGTAGGACGTTTTATCCTGAATTTGTGTATTTCCGTATGGCATGTAAAACGCTTTACCTGACATGACAGCCTCGCCATCCTCCGGTAAATTTTCCATGCTCATGCTGACGTACCTCCTCTCAACCCGCTGTGGTTGCTTTCTCGGTTTTTTTCAGCCATTCATTCATGGCCTCCATAACCGGATACTTCAAATCATCGCTGGCAAGTGCAAATTCAAGAGTGGTTAAAATATATCCAAGACGTTCACCTACGTCATAACGCGTGCCTTCAAAGTCATAGGCGTACACACGTTCACTCTGATTCAGCTTTTGGATCGCATCCGTCAACTGAATTTCGCCGCCAGCTCCTTTTTCCTGAAGATCAAGATATTTGAAAATTTTCGGCGAGAACACATAGCGACCCATAATAGCCAAATCGGATGGGGCTGTGCCTGGAGCCGGTTTTTCAATAAAATTATTCACTCGGTACAATCGTCCGTCCTGTTGGTCCGGTTCAATGATGCCATACCGGTTCGTGAATTCCTGTGGTACCCGCTGCACACCGATCACAGAGTTTTGTGTTTCCTCATATTGATCCATCAGCTGGCGCAGGCAAGGTTTTTGACCTGTTACGATATCGTCGCCCAGCAGCACACCAAATGGCTCGTCCCCGATAAAGCGTCTTGCGCACCATACCGCATGTCCAAGACCTTTGGGTTCTTTCTGGCGAATGTAATGAATTTCCACGCCTGAAGAACGCTGTACTTCCTCCAGAAGCTTCAGCTTACCGTCCTCGAGCAGTTTGGATTCCAGCTCAAATGCGTTGTCAAAGTGGTCCTCAATGGCACGTTTACCTTTACCCGTAACGATAATGATGTCCTCGATACCAGAAGCAATCGCTTCTTCCACGATATATTGAATCGTAGGCTTATTGATAATCGGGAGCATTTCCTTAGGCATTGCTTTGGTGGCAGGGAGGAAGCGCGTTCCCAATCCTGCTGCTGGAATAATGGCCTTTTTCACTTTTTTCATCATCGCACTCATTCTCCTTGCTTCATCGAATTTTGGTGTTGCTTACTTCACCTGATTCATCACAATTCCAACCAGCGTCGCGCTAGCCTGCTCCATGAGTTGCTTTGTTTTGCGTAGATCTTCCCGTTTGGTCCGGCCATGTTTGGCAACGAGAATCACACCATCCGTCAAGCCTGCAATCAGGCGAGCATCCGTATAATTCAGCGCTGGCGCCGAATCGAGTAATATGATGTCATATTCACGTTTGAGTTCTTCCAACAGCTCTGCCATACGTTCGCTACCGAGCAGATCTGCTGCGTTATACAGACTGTCCCCACCAGGAACAACCGATAGTTCCAGTCCACCATGCCTAACGATAGATTTGGAAGAAGCCCCACCGCGCAAATAAGCCGATAGACCTCCGGTATTCTCCATTCCGAATATCTCGTGCAGCGCTGGTTTATGCAGATTGCAATCCACCAGAGCCACCTTCTTGCCTTCTTGAGCAAAGGAAACTCCGATGTTGGCGATCATTGTTGTTTTCCCCGCTCCGCTTTCCGGCGAGGTTAACAAAAGAACCGTCCCACGGTCCTTTTGCCCGACCACCTGCTGCCGGATGTATGTACGGAGGGATCGAAATGATTCCGAGATATACGATGATGGATTACTTTCTGTAATCAACATGTCATTCAATCGCAGCATATTTACGCTCCCCTACCCGTTCTTTGGAATTTCCGGCCACTCCATCGATGTCCTTCTTGCGAATGACGGGAATCGATGCAATTACCGGAATGCCGATGTCTGCATCCGCTTCTTTTTCCGTGCGCAGCGTGCCGTTAATGCTTTCCAGGAACACAATCGTGCCCAGCGCAATCATCAGCGATACGAGAAAACTAATCGCAATATTCATGAGCGGATTCCCATTAATCGGGTCAGGATTGGCTTGCGGGTCCGCTTCATTTAAAATTTTCACATTATTTAATTCCATCAATCCCGGAACCGTCTGCACGAATTTCTGGGTTACTGCGTTTACAACCGCTGCGGCCTGGGGATAATTCCCTGCCTCAAACGTCAAGCCAATCACCTGACTTTTATCCGAGGATTTAATTTGCAGCTTCTCTGCCAACTTTTGCGACGTCAAATTGAACTCAGGATGAGTCGCTACCACAGCGTCCATAATTTTAGGTGAAGTGAGAATTTGCTTGTAGCTTTCCACCAAATTAAGACTTGTGTTGACGTCATTCAGATTGTTACTCCCCTGCTTGGCGGAAATATGATTAACCAGCAGTTGGCTTGAAGCGGAGTAGACTGGCTTTACGACATTGTCGCTCACAAAGTAAGTCGTTACACATGAGAGAATGACAAAAATCGCAATCAGCCACAATCTTTTTTTGATCAGGACTAGATAATCCAAAATGGTTTTCTCCACAAAAATCCTCCCTCCCATACAATTTCTCTTCTTATTTTAAGTATGATCTAATTGTAACAATCCGTTGTATTAACGACATGGAACCGAACGGCACTTTCTCCCTCACTACAGAGGAAGGGGGATGTATACTTTTGGACACGGCATGGTATACTTTTGTACCATACTTTGTCGATTATGGTAAATACACAAGAAAAAATCCTCAAAACCACCAAAGTTGGTGATTTTGAGGATTTCTCTATACCACTCGCATATTGAAACTACTGCGTAGCTTATGGGGTTAGCGCATCATCATATTGGTTGGCTCGTACTTCGCTAGACCAATCGCATTGGCATATAATGCTGCCTGCGTACGATCTGCCAGTCGCAGCTTGGCCAAGATCTGACTGACATGCTTTTTGACGGTGAACTCACTGATAAATAACCGGGATGCTATTTCACGATTGCAAGCCCCTTGTCCCAGCTCGACCAGCACTTCCTTTTCCTTGGGTGTCAGGTCGTCCGTGAGATTGCCAGCATCTTCACGCAGCTTATTTTCGAGAATAGCCGGATCATAATATTTGCGTCCTTTGTTGACAAGATGAATCGCGTAAATTAGTTCCTCAGGCAAAGCCTCCTTAAGCACGTAACCGTCCACAGAGGCTTCCTCCGCTTTCAGAAAATCTTCACGTGTTGCAGAAGAGGTCAGCAAAATAAATTTGCTTCTGAACCCGCGTCCGCGCGCTATCTTGATAATATCCAGACCTGATTCATCAGCTAATTTCAAATCCAGCAGCACCAAATCCGGATCCGTTTCCTCGATCACCGCAAGTGCTTCCTGTTGATTCTGGGCCTCTCCCGCGAACTGAACATTGGGCTGCATGGATATAACCGCAGCGAGTCCTTTCCGTACTAAAGGATGATCATCGACAATGACAATTTTCATGATTCGGCCTCCTGTCTACAGTTCAGGATTTGCATAATCCCTATGTATCCGATTGTTACCGCAGATTTTGTATTGCAGAATGTTCACGCAATGTATTCAAGGATTTTGTAAAATCCTCATTCATAAGCATTTACCGGAATGGACAATCGGATCTGTGTTCCCTCTCCGATTCGACTTGAAATATCAAATTCGCCTCCCATCGATTGAGCTAAATATTCCATATTCATCATGCCCAGGCCCCCGCCTGCACTGACCGCCTCACCTCCTGCTACCATTCTCGCCGTCTCAAACCCTACTCCGTCGTCATGAATAGACAGTCTAATCACTTGGGGCGTCAATTTTAACTTCACATCAATTCGCTTGGCCAATCCATGACGGATTGCGTTCCCCGCCGCTTCGGAAATGATGCGAAACAAAGCCTTTTGGTACAAATACGGAAGTGAATAATGATCACCATGGATGTCAAAATCAATTTGTACATGGTTCAGCTTGGAGAGTGTATGCAGATGACTTTTCACCGTCCCCAACCAAGTTGATCCTCCGCTTTTTTTCGAGCTTAGACTATGAATTGCCCCCTTCAGCTCTCTAACCGCTTGATTGGCCGATTGCTGAATTAGATCAATTTGTTCCTCCACCTGCTCCTTAGGCTGATGGCACCAAGTCTGCCGGAGAGAATGCGTTGCATACACAATACCAAAAAGACTTTGTGAAACATTGTCATGCATTTCATTTGCAATCCGGTTCTGCTCATTCGTCACAATCAACTGATTCTCAATACGCTCCAGCTCATAGCGTTCCAAAAACACAGCACTCAGCTCAGCTAAGAATATCAGTTGTTGCACAAGCCAGCGTCTTCCTGTCAAACTTTGATCCGGTCCCAGCTTGAGGCCAATCGTCGCTACAAAGCGGGTCGTCATCGGTACGGTGATCATGAGAAAGTCGCCCCATTCCGGCAGATGTCTGAAAAATGGTTCGCGCTCTTCCCTGAACTCCTCCCGGTAATTCTCCAGTTCCTCGAATAGCTGTTCCTCTTCCTCTACCGTCCAGCCTGTCTGGCTGCTTGCCGGCGCATCTTCCTCCTGACTATCCAGCCAGAAAAATGCACGGCTCTGCTTGGTTAACTTGACAGTGTAATCCGAGATGACCTGACCTAGATTTAATGCCTCATTATGGCTGGTCGTCTCCATGATGTGGTAAATCGACTTGATATGATCCATCGTCTCATTGGCTTGTTCTTTAGCCACCTTCAGTTCGTCCTTCATGACGCGAATAACCTGCATTGCCATAGTGGTTACGATCAATACCAGAAACAGATTAATGTTCTGCAATATAAGATCCCACAAAAAATATTGACCTGGTGTAAAAAAGATATAACAAAATGTGAGCACCAAACCGATATAAGAAAGTAGGAGCGTCCAGCTGTACCTCATAGATAGATGAGCACAAGCTACCAGCATGGGAGTAATCACATACCATTTGAACGGGCTATTGATCCCTCCGGTCGGGAATAACAGCAAAATGATCCCTGCGGTTTCTAGTGCAATACTGCATTTCAATACCATATCATGAAGTCTGTATTTACGGTAAATCCAAGTAAATGCTGTAACGGATAAAAATAGAAAAACAATCAGTAATAGCTTTTGCCATACCATTAATCTAGATGTTTCGAACAGAAAAACAAGTGATGTTAAAGATAATGATACATAACGGTATAAAAAAATCATTTTGTCTTCTGCTGACTTCTTCAACTTCATCCTGTCACCCTATTCTGTGTTTTGAAGGGACGATGGGCATATTAGGTTTGTTTGCGTACTCTAAAAAAATCATAACCAATCCAAAAATAAATAACAAGACATAAACTCTTACGTAAACGGTTACATTCCAAAAAATTTGGTACTTTTTATAACATATTTACCGTTTCAGGAAAACATTTTGGGGGTAATGTCAGAATTTATGACGTTTGTCAAGGTAATAAATCACATTTTTATCAGCCTAAAAAAAGGACTTGCTGGCACCGCCGTGACTATAACAGCGGTATTCAGCAAGTCCTTTTTAGTGAATTTGGCGGTCTGCTTTTTAGCCCCCGGTACGCGCCAACTCACGCATATTGGCTTCAAATGCTGCCAGTAGAGCTTCATCCCCGCTCAAACCGGTCGCCTCTTCTTTTTGGATCTGTTCAACCATACGCTTGTAATCCTTTGGAATCACCCGTACAAATTGCTGAATCGCAGTCTGCCATTCATCTAAAATACGTTGTCCTGCTTCACTACCCGTGTAAGTGACATGGCGCTGAATTAAGCCGCGCAAATCCGCTGCTTCTGCAGGGTCCTCCACATCTTCCAGCAACACCATCTCCAGATTACAACGGCTCAGGAACGTTCCTTCAGGATCATAGACGTATGCAATACCTCCGGACATCCCGGCTCCAAAGTTCCGTCCGGTTCCACCCAATACAGCTACACGTCCGCCCGTCATGTATTCGCAGCCATGATCACCAACGCCCTCAACAACAATACGTGCGCCGGAATTCCGAACGGCAAAGCGCTCGCCTGCGATTCCGTTAATATAAGCTTCACCACTGGTCGCTCCATACAAGGCTGTATTTCCGATAATAATGTTCTCTTCAGCCTTAAAGGTCGCTTTGTGAGATTTCTTTACAATAACTTTACCGCCAGATAGCCCTTTACCGACATAGTCATTGCTATCGCCTTCGACGCTCAACGTGATACCTTTCGGAATAAAGGCTCCGAAGCTCTGACCTGCCGATCCAATGAAGTTAAAGCGAATCGTATCCTCAGGCAGACCTGCCGCTCCATACTTACGTGTAACCTCGCTGCCCAGAATCGTACCTACCGCCCGATTCACGTTAGTAATAGGCAAGGTACCCTCCACAGGCGTTCCGCTCTCCAGTGCTTCCGCAGCCATCGGTAAGAGCTTCTGCATATCAAGTGTTTCTTCCAGACCGTGGTTTTGGCGCTGTACGCGGTAACGTACACTTCCATCTTCCAACTCAGGAACATGCAGTAGCAAGCTCAGATCTACGCCCTTCTTCTTCCAATGTGAATCGGCGTTCACGGTATCCAGACAATCCGTACGGCCAATCATTTCCTGAATCGTGCGGAATCCCAGCTCCGCCATAATTTCACGGACATCTTCTGCGATGAAACGCATAAAATTCACCACATGGGCTGGATCACCCATATAATTTTTGCGCAACTCTGGATTCTGCGTAGCCACACCAACCGGACAGGTATCCATTTGGCATACCCGCATCATAATACAGCCCAACGCTACGAGCGGCGCTGTGGAGAAGCCATATTCTTCCGCACCCAACAGGGCAGCTACGACCAAATCACGTCCAGACAGCATCTTACCGTCTGTCTCCAGTACCACGCGGTCGCGCAGGTTGTTCAGCATGAGCGTCTGATGCGTCTCAGCCAGCCCCAGCTCCCAAGGCATACCCGCATGGCGGATGGAGCCTTGCGGGGAAGCGCCTGTACCACCGTCATAACCGCTGACCAGAATAATGTCAGCACGGCCTTTGGCTACTCCTGTAGCAATCGTGCCCACACCTACCTCTGATACCAGCTTTACGTTAATATCAGCACGTGGATTGGCGTTTTTGAGATCATAGATGAGCTCTGCCAAATCCTCGATAGAATAAATATCGTGATGCGGTGGTGGCGAAATCAGGCCTACTCCTGGCGTTGAACCGCGTACCTCGGCGACCCAAGGATACACCTTGCGTCCTGGTAGTTGCCCACCTTCGCCCGGCTTCGCGCCTTGCGCCATTTTAATCTGAATTTCGTCGGCATTCACCAAGTAGTTCGACGTGACACCAAATCGGCCAGATGCCACCTGCTTGATCGAACTGCGACGTGAATCACCATTAGCATCCGGGATGAAACGCGCAGGGTTTTCCCCGCCCTCACCCGTGTTGCTCTTGCCACCGATCCGATTCATCGCAATCGCCAAATCTTCATGCGCTTCCTGGCTAATGGAGCCAAAAGACATAGCCCCTGTTTTAAAGCGACGCATAATCGATGCAGCAGATTCCACTTCATCCAGCGGCACAGGCTCACCAGCAGGCTTCAATTGAAGCATGGAGCGAATCGTCAAATGTTGTTCAGATTCACCCTGTACCAGCTTGGTATACTTCTTGTAAAGCTCGTAGTCTCCCGAGCGAACCGACTGCTGGAGTAAATGCACTGTTTGCGGGTTAAACAAGTGCTCTTCTCCATCGTTGCGCCATTGGTATTCGCCGCCCGAATCGAGCACCTTGTCATTGCCGTCCTTATCAGTGAAAGCACGGTTATGGTGGGCCAGCGCTTCCATCGTCACTTCCTCCAGACCAATACCGCCAATGCGGGAAGGCGTCCATGTGAAATAACGGTCAACGAAATCCTGCTTCAGACCTACGGCCTCGAAAATTTGCGCTCCACGGTACGACTGAATCGTGGAAATACCCATTTTGGACAATATTTTAACGACACCCTTGGTTGCCGCTTTAATATAATTTTTAACTGCTTTTTCGTGCGAGATGCCGCGCAGCAAGCCCTGTTGAATCATGACATCCAGCGTTTCAAACGCCAGATACGGATTAACCGCGCTCACACCGTAGCCCAAAAGTACCGCATAATGGTGAATATCTCTTGGCTCCCCGGATTCCAGCAAAATGCTCACACGTGTGCGTGTACCCTGCTTAATCAGATGGTGATGCAGGCTGGAAACAGCTAGCAACGCCGGAATGGCTGCATTTTCTGCGTCCACTCCACGGTCAGACAGAATCAGAATGTTATGACCTTTGTCAATGACACGGTCAGCCGCCTCAAACAGTCCTTCCAGCGCCTTGTATAAGCCCTCAGCACCTTCTTTTGCTTCAAAGAAGATCGGAATGGTCATGGATTTGAAGCCTGGACGGTGTACGTGACGAATTTTAGCAAACTCTTCATTCGACAGCACCGGCGAATCCAAACGAATCTGGCGACAGCTTTCCGGTTCTGGGTGCAGTAAATTGCGCTCTGGTCCAATCGTCGTTGCAGTTGACGTCACTATTTCTTCACGAATGGCGTCAATCGGCGGGTTGGTAACCTGAGCAAACATTTGTTTAAAGTAATTGTACAAACGTTGCGGACGGTCAGACAATACCGCCAATGGAGCATCATACCCCATTGAGCCAATCGGTTCCGCACCTGTAAGTGCCATCGGCTCCAGAAGTTTGCGTAGTTCTTCAAACGTATATCCAAAAGCGAGTTGCAACTGATTTACATTTTCATGTTTCGGCTCTGGCTGCTCCAGTGCTTCAGGCAGATCATCCAGATCAATCAAATGCTCATCCAGCCACTGCTGATAAGGTTCTTCGGATGCGATACGTTCCTTTAACTCTTCATCAGAAACGATGCGGCCTTCTTGAGTATCCACCAGGAGCATACGCCCTGGACGGAGACGATCCTTATAAAGCACATTTTCAGGAGCAATATCCAATACGCCCGCCTCAGATGACAGTGCAATCAGGTCGTCCTTGGTCACATAGTAACGTGCAGGACGCAGGCCGTTGCGATCAAGAATCGCCCCGATTTGGATACCGTCTGTAAACGCCATCGCAGCAGGTCCGTCCCACGGCTCCATCATGGTGCTATGATATTCATAAAATGCCCGCTTCTTCGGGTCCATGGTCTCATGCTTGTTCCAAGGCTCAGGTACCATCATCATGGCTACATGAGGAAGCGAACGTCCACTCAGATACAGAAATTCCAGGGTATTATCAAACATAGCTGTATCCGAGCCATCTGGGTTGATGACAGGTTTAACCTTCTTGATATCGTTGCCAAACGCTTCGCTTTCAAACTGTGCCTGACGCGCATGCATCCAGTTTACGTTGCCGCGCATGGTATTAATTTCACCGTTGTGAATCATAAAACGATAAGGATGCGCACGGTCCCAGCTCGGGAACGTATTCGTACTAAAACGGGAATGGACCAGCGCGATCGCCGATGTCACCCGCTCATCCTGCAAATCCAGATAAAATTTACCTACCTGCTCGGTTGTCAGCATTCCTTTGTATACAACCTTGCGACATGACAAACTTGGAATATAGAACGACTCACCATTCATATCCTCTTGGTTATAGCGAATAGCAAGCTCTGCACGTTTACGAATGACATACAGTTTCCGTTCAAAATCCAGTTCTTCCTTCAAATCGCTACTGCGGCCGATGAACACCTGACGTACGCCAGGTTTAGCTGCTTTTGCCGATTTACCCAGCATTTCGTCATACGTTGGTACATCGCGAAAGCCCAGACAGTTCTGGCCCTCGTCCACAATGATTTCTCTAAGCTTCTGCTCATGCAGCTCACGAACTTTTGGATCATTGGATACAAAAAGCATACCCACGCCATATTGTCCGGCCTTAGGCAATTTGAAGCCCAATCGCTCCGCTTCCTCTTGAAAAAACAGATGCGGAACCTGAATCATGATCCCTGCTCCGTCACCGGAGTTTGGTTCACTTCCCTGACCGCCCCGATGCTCCATGTTTACGAGCATGGTCAAAGCCTGACTTACAATATCGTGCGATGGTTTTCCCTTGATGTGGGCAACAAAGCCCATGCCGCAGGCGTCTTTTTCGAATTGGGGATCATATAGTCCCTGTTTGGGTGGTAAACCTGTCTGTCTCATGGAACGCAACCTTTCTGTTATAAAGTCATGCTGGCCTGAAATACAGGCGGCCGAATAGAAGACAGTGGCAACAAGAGGTAAATCAAAGAACAACTACGAGGAATGGGGGACAAAAACATAAGACGTATTCAAGGCGGTACGGTCCGCCGAATGCGCATGTTTTTCAATAATTATGCAATGGCTTGACTTGAAAAACACGTCGATTCCACTGATGAATCTAATTAGTTCTATCATTTTATCATTGACCTATTGTGTTAGCAATTCAAAGTTTTTATGGTTGTGATAATAAATCTTTTACATTACAGCTTCAACGTACCAATGCAAAAATATATCATTTTTATGTATAAATATTCATTAAAAAAGTCAGCCTTTTCTATTCCCAAGGAACAGAAAAGGCTGACAAAGGAGTTTAATATACATACGGACCATCATGTACATTCCCGCAAATCGACAAACCGTATTAAAATTCGAGACTTTCGCCTGGCTTCAATGCTTTCCCTTCAATACCTTCTTTATGAAGACGGTCACAGAAGCCGTCTCCATCCTGCTCTATGCCGGGAAAAGTATTGTAATGCACCGGTATCACGCGGCTTGCCCGTAGCCATTTCGCTGCCAGCAAAGCATCCTCCGGTCCCATTGTATAACCATCTCCGATCGGCAATACTGCGGCATCGATGGAGTTGGTTTCTCCAATGAGACGCATATCGCCAAACAAGCCGGTATCCCCTGCATGGAAAAATGTTTTGCCTCCCATAGTCAATAAAATCCCCGCAGGCTCTCCCATGTAGATGGTTTGTCCGTTCACTGTCAAAGAGGAACTGTGGAACGCCAGCGTAAATTTCACATGAAAACCGTCAAATTGGTGACCACCACCCAGATTCATACCGTGAGCTTTGGTTCCCAAGGATGCACAATATTCAGCCAGTTCCGCCACCGCAATTACAGGGCAATCATTGCGCTTGGCAATTTCAACTGCATCACCAAAATGATCGGCGTGACCGTGTGTCAACAGTACTGCATCGACCTGAATATCTTCGGCCTGTACGGTTGCTTTAGGATTCCCCGTCAAAAAAGGATCGATAATAATCCGTTTCCCCTCTGCCTCCACCAACACAACTGAATGTCCATAATATGTGATTTTCATAACATTTACGCCTCCTTTGTCACTTTCATTATTTAGGTTACTTTCCTTTACCTAATTATACCTCTTTTGCATACCTGCTTCACCTGCGCACACAAAATACGCTCACAAAGCTGAACCCTGTTGTTTAGAAAGGGCTGTTATTTGTCGCTCATGGGATTTATACCAAATGCTCATTTATAAAAGGTATGATGACCGATAGTTTTCACCTTGGTACGCGAATGATGAACCGTAAGGTCCTGGGCCAACGTAAGCGAAAGGAAAAAACAGGTGTTATCAGGCACGGCTTTATGGCCATTCAAAGCGGCCGTAACTGCACGTATGCAGTCCTGGTTAGGCTGAACACGACGAAGACGCCCGTTCGCAACCGGACTAAATTGCGCTTTTTGATAAATCACTGCCTGAATCGTATCGGGAAATGAGGCTGACCGCAGCCGGTTTAAGACAACGTTGGCAACTGCCACTTTGCCTTCGTACGGTTCGCCTTCTGCTTCTGCCATCACTATTTTTTGCAGCAGGAGCAGTTCTTTAGCGGAGACAGGATAGCTCCAGGTAGACAACGCCTTGTCATCCTGAGTGAGCATTTTTGTCTTCGTAAAGTAGATGGTTGTAGGAGGGGTTAGGATTGCGGACTTGCTATGCTGGACCTCAGGCTTTTTCTTGCCTGTAACAGCGTTATTCCGAGCTTGTTCCACCTGCTTCATCTGGGAAGCGGGTAACGGAGTCGGCATGATTTCTTTCCAGCTTGGCTGCCCATGAGCAGCGACAAAGATGGGGCTTGTCCTGTTTGACCCGTTATGGGTCCCCATCCTGTCGCCATATGTAGGAACCGAAGTGTTCCCTGACCAGCTCAGAGATTGCATAGGTGCATTTTTATGATTATTCTGTGTTTGCTGAACCTCAGCGTAGAGGCCTATCCCCAATATACAAACAAGCAGCACACTCAAAAGAGGTGCAAACCAACGATGTTCTTTAACGATTTCCATAATGTTCCTCCCGTTAACTTTAAGCACATTCCTCAGATATGTAACCCAAAATGCGCTTTTTGAATAACGCTGAAACACTATATCACTAAATTCGCTGATAGATCAAGGGTTTCACCTCATTAATGGGAATGTTTGAATTATTTGGTACATCGGTTTTTGTCCCATTCGGGTTGCATATAATACAAATTCCCCCACTTCCCAAGGCTCGCCGCTTCGGTCATCTGACTGCCACACAGACGCTGAAACAGGCTCCCCTCCTGTATATGAACGTGCTACAGTGATATGAGGTCGATAAGGTCGTTCCTCGGGTTTAAAACCCAGCGGTTCGGTAGCTCGAAGTATGGACTGGTACAGCTGATCCAGTGACTCTCGCTGCCCGGTCACTCCCCTCCATAGTACACGCGGAAAATCTTCGCGTCCAAAAAAGCCTGCTTCACCCATGCCAAGCGTGAACGGGCGATGCTCAGCTGCAGCATGAACTAGAGCCGACTCAAGTTTTGGAATAACCGAATTCGCCACATCACCCAGAAACTGAAGTGTCACGTGGTAATCTCTGAAGTCACTCCATTTGCGGAAAGACAAATTACTCAAATCCTGCTCTACCCAATGACGTAACTTCTTCTTGTGCTGGTCCGGGAGAGCTATCGCTGTAAAGAGTCTTTGCGATTCACCTTTCATCAATCTCTTCTCCTTTCTTAATGAATATCCCGTGGATATCCCAAAAAGTAGCTGTTTGGTTGGTCCCCAATCAGGGTAAAGCCACTTGTTGTTATATATGATGACACCGCGGGCTTGTTTCTACCCATCTTATGCAAATTTTCCGGCAATCTGTTATCCTTGAAGGGATGGTTCGCCAGAATATATTGGAAACTCCAAGGAATCAAACATCGAGGAGGCTATGAATCATGGGAAGCATTTTAAGTTTACATCAATTGACGGATGATCAAAAAAAACAGGTTCGTGCAGCGGCTCCAGGCTACGAGTTGATTATTGGCAAAGCCCAGGAATTGGAGACTGAACAGATCCGTGAGGCTAAGGTTATTCTAGGCTGGTCCAAGCATATTGCCGAGGAAGCATTACATCCAGACAGCAAGCTAAAGTGGGTACAAACCTGGTCGGCTGGGATTGATAAGCTCCCGCTTACCGAACTGGAAAAGCGCAACATTGCACTCACGAATACGAGTGGTGTACATGCGATTCCAATTACAGAGCAGATCTTTGGAATGCTGCTATCGCATACCCGTTATTTACAGCAAGCGGCTCTCTTGCAGCGTCAGAAAACATGGCAGCCACCGGAAGGTCAACTGACGGAATTACGTGGCAAAACGCTGTTGATTACAGGCGTTGGCGAAATTGGCCGTGAAACAGCTCGGATTGCAGAAGCCTTTGGCATGCGAGTGATCGGGGTTCGCCGTTCCGGCAAGGAAGCTCCCCATGTAGAACACATGTACACAAACGAACAACTACATGAAGCATTGGGCGTTGCGGATATTGTGGTTAATATTTTGCCATTCACTGAAGAGACCCATCACTTCTTTGACGAAAAAGCATTTGCAGCGATGCGTAAAGGCGCCTTCTTCATTAATGTCGGTCGCGGCAAGACTGTTCATACAGATGCGCTGGTACGCTCGCTGGAACAAAAACATATTGCCTTTGCCGGACTGGATGTATTCGAGGAAGAACCTCTACCTGCGTCACATCCACTATGGGGCCTAGAGCATGTCCTGATTACGCCGCATATTGCAGGGGATACAGACCGATATGCTGAACGAGCGGTAGATATTTTTCTCACTAATTTGAAGGCCTATGCTACTGGTCAGAAGCTGCCGCTGAATTTGGTTAACTACAAAACTCAGTATTAACAAGCTACTTACAGATCCAGATTTCCCGACTCATACCTGTCTTATAGATACGGCATTGCTCCATAACGGTCCAGCCTGACTCGGATAGCAATGTTGCCATCGGCTCCGTGCTCACAATCACTGCCCGCGCGGCCAGGCGTCTCAGACTGCGCAGCATCTTTTTTTGTTCGTCAGCAGGGAGCACGGAGCACAGGTTATAAGGCATATCCAATATAGCTGCATCATAATTACCTGTGAGCATGTTCATATCCCCCAGTTTCACCAGATCCTCTTCATATCCAAAATGGCGTAAATTCACTCGTGCCCCACGCACCGCCAACGGGTTGATATCACAGCCGCGAATATCCTTGCCCATACTCAATGCCTCAATCATTACATTGCCCATCCCACAACACGGGTCCAGCAGTTTCAAGGAGTCTGACTTTCCCTTAGATGCAGTTAGATCCGTTGCTGCCAAATTCACAAGTGCTCTGGCTACCAGAACGGGTAGTCCAGTAGAATAGTTTTGCGGCTTCTGACGACGTTCCTGCCACGACCTGTCGCTATACTCGCATATGCCCATTAGCCATCGTTCTCCTAATCGTATGACTCCTAGGATTACATCCGGTGTCTTCATTTGCGCCTGCCCCTGAATACGTGCGCCAATCCGGCGTTCTATCTCGCGCCGCTCGTCATAATCAGCCTCATTGTCCCCTTCTTTAAGGCACAGCACCTTAAAGGTCTTTCCTTCCTCAAGCTGTAACATGGAAGCTGCCTCGCATAGCTCCTCCAGCGTGTCCGCCTCGATGATGATATCCAGACGAAGATGGATAAACGGGCTGATCCCCGGCTCCAGCCGAAGATGGGACGACAGCATGGAACTATGCACAGGCTGTTGACCGAACAAGCACTTTAGTTCCAAAAGACACAATTCACGCTCGGTCTCATGACACGCATAGGTATATATGTAGCGAGGTTTCATTTTATCTGTATCGATTTTGTATTTATTCATGTCAGTTCTCTTTTCATCTTTTCATTTGGAATCAAGACTACCATTCACAGCCTCCGCTATTAGTCGGTAGGAATGAAGTCGCTGCTCATAATCGGGAATGGGCGTGACCAACAGAAACTCATCATTGTCATATTTGACCTGCAAGCTACGCAACCGTTCGGCAATAACCGATGGTGTTCCCACCAGCCAACTGGCTCGGATCGCTGGATCGCCTAATGAAATCTGTGCAGCCCATTGCTGCGCCAACTCATCTGTCGACGCACATACTGCTCCTACAGCAACCATAGTACGGGGCTTGTCCATACGTGCGGACGGCTGAAAGCTGGAGCGGTAAATGCTTAGCATTTCTTCCGTTTGCTGTTCACTCATAAATTGGCCGAATACATAGCCCGTTGAATACTGCGCAGCATATTCGGCACTTTTTCGGTTGGTACCCAGCATCCACAGCGCTGGCGGCTGTTCTGGCATTGGACGGGCAAACACGGGGATCTGTTCATATTCATATGTGCCTTCCAACAAAGCCAATAGAGCTTCCATCTTCTGTGGCAGCTCAGTCACATGTTGAAGAAAATTGCCGCTTAGTGCCATCGAAGCATGAGGCCCCCCGCCAGGGGCCCTCCCCAGACCCAATTCGACTCTGCCTGGATATAGAGCAGCCAGCAGATGAAACCATTCGGCGACCTTGACTGGACTATAATGCGGGAGCAATATAGCCCCCGCCCCCAGTTGGATGGTCGTCGTCACCGCCCCGATATGAGACAACAGCACTTCCGGACTGGAGGAAGCCAGCCCCTCCATATCATGATGCTCGGAGGTCCAGTAGCGTGTATATCCCCATGCTTCCGCCTGTTTCGCCAGCTTTGCCGCCCATTGAACTGCTTGCTCCGGACGATTGCCGGGCAGCAGCGGTACCATATCAAGCACACCGAGATTCAACGAGTTAGTAGCTAAAGACTGAGGTTGCATATACGCCTTCTCCTCTCCCTTCTATCCGTTCTAAACAAGTTTCTTCTACTATATAGGGTTAAATAAAAACGTTAGTCCAGGTCATAAATGGAACCTACCTTCAGGCCATATAACTCATTATAAATTTTTTCAGCAAAAGCATCAGTCATGCCTGCAATATAGTCAATGACCATATGCTCCCATGTCCAGATTGGTTTGGCCTTGGCCTGGTCTCGCTCGTAGCGCTGGAGCCAATCGGTCGGAATAATGGACTTGGATGTTTCGGGGTCCAGAAAAGCCAACCATAACCGTCTAAGCATCCATTCACTGCGTTTTTGCAGACGCTGTACGCGCAGATCGCGGATCATGGTGACCCAAGCAAAGCTTTTTAATACACTCACCGTGCGCAGCATATCCAAATCCTCGCTTCCATCCCGTACGAAGGTTACCTTTTTCCAGTTTCCATCATCAATTACACCTAAGCTGCTGACAAACAGGCTGACCCAGTATGCTTTGACCTCCCGGCGGGTGCGAGAATAATCGTGTTCACATATCGGCATCTTCCCATTCCACACCTTCAAAAATTCGCTTAGTACCGCTGCGACCTTCTGCTCAATCTCAGCCAGTTGCCAGCCTTGCCAGAAGCTATCCTCCAACGTAGTGATTTTTTCCGTGATCAGACGAATTAAATATGGGTCATATAAGAAATGCTCGTGCACCTCAATTTTCCCTGCCTTAATCCCATCCTCCAAATCATGCGCGGAATAAGCAATATCGTCGCACAGATCCATGAGCTGGGCCTCCAGCGTTTTTTTACCGTCAGGGATGCCCCAATCCTCGCGGATCGAACGTATATATTCCCACTCATGCAGGTACAACCCTTTTTTGTTCAGAATCCCTGGATACGGGTATTTGTTGATTCCGAGCAATACAGCGTCCGACAAATTCAAACCATCTACATTCTCCCGCTTCTCCAAAAACATAATCAGCCGAAAATTGTGCGCATTCCCTTCAAAATGCTCATAAATTCGTCGCTCGCGTGCATAGGCCTCAAGCCCACGCTTGGACTCTGGCGTAAAGCCACCAGCAGCTGATATCTTTTCTACCTTCGTCTCAATCAGTTGATCCAAAATCCCGTCCAGCACCTCTTCTCCCTTGTGTCCGAACGGTGGATGCCCAAAGTCATGCGCGATCGAAGCACACTCCACCACCTCAGGGTCAATGATCAGTCCTGCGTTATCCGCCTGTTCCAACTCTACCTCTGGATGACGGCGCAGCAAGCTTCGTGCTGCCTCACGCGCAATTTGCGCTACCTCCAACGAATGTGTCAGCCGTGTGCGATAATAGTCGCCTGTGCCTGCGCCAAATACTTGTGATTTACCCTGCAACCGACGGAAAGTCGGTGAATGGATCAATCGGGAATAATCCCGTTCATATGCTGCCCGTGAAGCGTCGCTTCGTGTCTGCTCCGCAAATTGTCGATGCTCTCTTTTATTTTGCCATGTCATAAAGCCCACTCCCTACGTACTCAATTGGAGTGATTATACATTTTTTTCACGCCTCAGGAAAGTTCACATGACTTACGGAGAAGATTGCAAACCATAGCGGGATGAATCGAAGTACACTAAACGTAAACAAAGTCATATAAAAAGGTGTTCCCCAGCTACCAGATTCAGGGAACACCTTTTTTCTTCAATTTAAATAGAAGTATATAAGTAAAACTAAAAAATGTGCATGGAAAACGGTGTAGACGGAATGATGCTGTTTATATACCTCGCTATTTTTACCCTAACGCTTCGCTCTTGGGTCCAAAACATCCCGCAGGCCATCACCCATCAGATTAAAGCCCAATACGGTCAGCATGATAGATATCCCCGGAAAAATAACTGTCCACGGCGCATTTTGGATATATTGCCGCGAATCGGACAACATTTTGCCCCACTCGGGCTCAGGAGGTTGTGCACCCAAGCCCAGAAATCCGAGCGCTGCTGCTTCAATAATGGCCGTTCCGATCCCCAATGTTCCTTGTACGATGATCGGCGTCAGGCTATTAGGCAAAATATAACGGAGTATGATTCGCCGATTATTAGCTCCAAGCGCTCTGGCAGACGTAATATACTCCTCCGTTTTGACACTCAGCACCTTGGAGCGAACCAATCGTCCATACGTTGGCACATTGACAATGGCAATGGCGTATAACGCATTTTCCAACGAAGGCCCCAGAATGGCCACAATAGCAATTGCCAGCAAAATCCCCGGAAATGCCAGTAAAATGTCGAATAGGCGTGAGATGATCATATCAGCCCATTTTCCATAGAATCCAGCAATTAATCCCAAGGCAGTTCCTACAATCATGGAACCAATAACGGACAAGAAACCGACCCATAATGAGATTCTGGCGCCATACAGCGTACGAGTCAGCAAATCACGACCAAGATCATCGGTACCGAACCAATGCTCTGCGGAAGGAGGCTGCAAGCGGCTCACCAAATTTTGCTCTTTATAGTCAAAAGGAGCAATCCAGGGCGCGATCAAAGCAATGATGACAAAGAAGATAATAATGCTGAGACCGACGAACGCCATTTTATTGTGACGGAACGCTCTCCACGCGTCTCTCCAAGGGCCCGACACCACAGGCAAATGCGCCAATGTATTGCGTGTTGTCGGTATGTTATTGGGTTCGATTGAAAATTGTGACATCGGACATGCTCCCCCTTGACCAATTGACGACTTGATTACTGATAACGAATACGCCGGTCGAGAACAGCGTACAGCAAATCGACAATCAGATTAATGATGACGAACAGGAACGCAATGATTAGAATTCCGCTTTGGATAACCGGATAGTCACGCGAGCTGATCGCTTCAAAAATGTACCGTCCGATGCCGGGCCAGGCAAATATGGTCTCTGTCAGTACGGCGCCTCCCAGTAACGATCCGGTCTGAAGACCAATGACAGTAAGCACAGGGATCGCAGCATTTTTAAGCGCATGTTTGTACACGACTTGAAAAGATGCCAGCCCCTTCGCCCGAGCCGTGCGGATATAGTCCGCATCCATCACCTCCAGCATGCTGGAACGGGTAATACGCGCTATGACCGCCATTGGAATCGTTCCCAGTGCGATACTGGGCAGGATCAAATGCTTGATGACGGTCCATACCTGATCCATACGTCCACCTATGACCGCATCAATCACGGCTAAATGTGTCACAGCTTCCACCGGATCACGAGAATTCATACGTCCAATGGAAGGGAGCCAATGCAGCTTATTAGCAAAGATCCACTGCTCCATCAAGCCCAGCCAAAAAATCGGCATCGATACTCCGACCAGGGCAATGACCATGCTGACATAGTCAAACCAAGAGTTACGCTTCCAGGCACTTACGATGCCTGCATTCATACCCACGACAACGGCAAAAAACATGCTTGCTACCGTCAACTCTAGCGTAGCCGCCAGATAAGGGACCATTTCCCGGGCAATCGGCTGCCGGGTGCGAATGGAATCGCCCAAGTCCCCTCGTGCCAGCTCACTTAGATAGGTCCCATATTGCTGTAACCACGGCTTGTCCAGCCCTAATTGCTCACGCAGCGCCTGTTTGGACTGTTCCGTGGCCTTGTCCCCCAGTATTGTTTCCGCCGGATCACCGGGAATAGCATGAATAATCGAAAACACGATAAGCGTCATCCCCAGCAATACGGGAATCAATATGGCCAGCCTTTTTACAATATATGAGTTCATATGCTATTCACCGCCTACTTGCGTTTGGGCTATTCAAAATAAATATTACCGTACGCTTCAATACCTGCCGGACAAGGTACAAAACCCTTAAGATTGGCTTTGCCTGCCATCAACGGCGTGCTGTGAACCAAGGGAATCCAAGGTGCATCTTGTTTAATAATGACTTGTGCTTGTTTATACAATTCCGCACGCTTATCTTGATCAACCTCAACCTGCGCCTTTACCAGTATTTTGTGAAGTTCCTCATTCACATAAAAACTGCGGTTATTGCCTGGGATCGTGTCCTTGTCGAGCAATGTGTAAAGGAAATTATCCGGGTCGCCATTATCCCCATTCCATCCCAACATGTACAGATCATCCTTCTCTCCAGCTTTAAGATCATCCAGATACGTAGCCCATTCTGGAGATTGAATGTTGACTTTGACTCCTATTTTTTCAAAATCAGCTTGAATGGCCTCTGCTACCTTTTTGCCGTCAGGCATGTATGGGCGAGATACAGGCATTGCATAGAAGGTTAACGGCTCTGGAAGTCCGTTAGGAAAACCCGCTTCCGCTAGCAAAGATTTAGCCTTATTTAGATCATAAGTGTAGTCCTGAATGCTTTCGTCATATCCCCATAACGTAGGCGGCATCGGATTGACCGCAGGCTTGGCCTCGCCCGCAAACAATGCATCAATAATGGCCTGTTTGTTCACTGCGTGATTCAGTGCTTGCCGTACCTTGGGATTACTAAATGTCTTTTTCTTTAAATTAAATCCAATGTATGCCACATTAAAGGAGGGACGTTCGATTTTTACCAACTCGCTGTTACCTTCTAACTGCTTCGCATCATCCGGATTCAAATCTTCCATCAGGTCAATTTCCCCGTTTTGCAGAGCATTAAATCGCGCAGTGTTGTCTGGAATGGAACGAACGATGACCTTAGCTAGCTTTGGCTGTCCTTCTTTCCAATAAGTAGGATTCTTTTCCAAGGTGATCGTATCGTTACGTTTCCATTCCTTAAATACAAACGGCCCTGTGCCGACCGGATTATTTTTAAAATCAGCCTTTTTCTCCTTAATAGCCTTGGGACTTGCAATACTAAAGGATGGCATAGCGATATTTTGTAAAAAAGGAGCCTGCGGCTTGTTCAGTGTAAACTGGACGGTATTCGCATCCACCGCTTTAACCTCCTTAATCACTCTGCTTCCATCAGGCCCAAACATAGAATCATAATAGTCAAACGAGTCACCCTCAAATTTGTATGGACTTTTTGGATCAACCCAGCGGTCAAAGTTAAATACAACTGCTTCTGCGTTAAAGTCACTTCCGTCATGGAATTTTACGCCCTGACGCAGCTTGAACGTATAGACAAGTCCGTCCGGTGATACTTCCCAGCTCTCTGCGAGCCCCGGCTGAATCTCCGTGGTACTTTCCTTGTATTCCAGTAGTGTATCGAACACCTGTATTCCGATTTTTAACGACTCGCTTTCAGTCACAATGGCAGGATCTAATGCCACGGAATCTCCGCCACGCCCATAGATCAACGTGTCTTGCGCGCCTTCTCCCGCTCCACCTGGCGGTTGTCCTGCTTCTGGTTTTGCTCCTTCACCTGATCCCCCACAACCGGAAAGCACCAAAACAGTTCCTAGCGCAAGTACCAGCAGTACGGTCCAGATCTTGTGTTTTACGTACTTTTTGCTCATGCAGCGAACCCCTTTCACACCTTATATATTGTTAATTCGTTGATACCGGATGAATACCAATTCCTTTGGATTGGCATGACAAGCTTGTCCTCAAGCTGTAGTCCCAAGTTCAGAGTTCATCCAATAGGTGTAGTAGTAGGGAAAGTATGGGGGTTCTGGACAGGCTTTTATCGTAAAATACTGGCAGAAGCACTCATAATCTAGTGGTGTATGTAAGAGATGTAGTAGGAAAATTGAATAGATGTAATGTCATAAAAGAGAGGATTATGTTAGATTATGGAGAATGTGTGATATATACTCACAGATAGTGAATACTTGTTTCAAAATAAGTTGATTATTGGATACTTTACTATAAAATTTGGAAGCAGACAAGGGGGTTCTTCATACATTACGAAATGTTTTTATGCATCATGTTAATTAACATCACAAATCAACTTACACGTTCATATCAAATAAAACTCCTGCTTGTGGTCGTAAACCTACAAGCAGGAGTAGATCTTTCTCAAAGAAGCATTCATCACTGAACCTACAGACACGGCCTGACTCCTTTTTCGATGAAAAAATGCACAGAAACTTTATAGGTAAACATCTGCCTCTTACAACACCGCTTCCATCCTTTAAATCCCAACTCCCAGCTATGTTCTAAAATAAAGAAACATACAGGGGCCGTCGCAGCTCGGTCCAGCTGGTAGATATGCTACATTTTCACCCAATGATTCACACTTTTAAAGCGCTCTAGTAAATTACTTGGTGGTTTTAAACACACCTAGACGGTTCAACACGACCAGCAAACGATAAAAATCATAACTGCTTGGCAGTTTCGTATCCACAATCAGGCTTGCCGGATTAACTGCAACAGCAGCAGCCATCGCTTCCTTGGCCCAGGCCGGTACAGGCATAGCCTGATGTGCCTCCAGTTCAGCTACTCGCTGATCCACCTTTTTAATATAAGCACTCTGTTCATTTAATGTTTGCTTGAGCACATCTCTGCTGTTTTCAAGGGCGGCCACCTGCTGCTGTAGGGCCTTAAATACCGCTTTTTCCTCTGCTGTCATTGGCTCTTCCCCCTCTTCTCCTGCAAATGCTTGTCGTAGCTCGGCCTCTGTTCCAGCATATACATTCAGATCAACTGGTCCTTGAATGCCTTCAACCCGTCCATTATCGCTGTATTGCCAGAAGTCCCAGCTCTTCCATGGTGTGGTATCACTGGGCACTCGTGTACTACTGTATCGCGCAATCCATAGCTTATAACTACCCAACGGGACTTTAAAATGGGCAGCAAAAGCATTGCCCGTATATACCATCGGCTTGCGGCCGCTAACTCGTTCAAATTCCGTCAAAAATGCCAGTGCAATCTCATGAATTGCAGCTGAGCTAAGCCCTCCCGGATTGTTTTCATAATCCATGACCGCTGGCAAGTCTAGCGCTTTCGCACCCCCTACCTGATCCAGTACCTCGGCGAAATGTCTGGCTTCCGCTTTGGCTGTATTTACACTGGTTGCATCTACAAAATGGTAAGCTCCCAGCAGAAGCCCGGCTGCCTTGATCCCTTTTGCATTCGTGATAAATGTTGGATCAACGTAACGCTGTCCTTGACTTGCTTTAATAAATGCAAACGATTTACCATCGGCTCGTACGCGTTTCCAATCAATCGTTCCCTGATATCGGGACACGTCAATGCCTTCGGCAGCATTAGGGATGCGATTTTGCATAAGGCGCTCCCTCCTTGTCATTCATAATGTTGTAGCACTCTGTATCTGTTATATATGCTTGGACCAAGGAAACGGTTTAGGCTTTTCCACTTTTACGCCGAAAAAGGGCGATAAGGTAGTCTTCCTTTTTTGTAATGGCAACAGTCAGCACTTTATAAAGCTTTATTTTGCTTGTCAGAAGGATCGGTTGGCTTTATTTTTTCCCCACTCGACTTGGACTCAAAAATGGCGACCGCATTCCGCAAAATATCCGGCATCGGCACTCCCATTCTGCCCACATTTTCTATAATAGACAACAGCTCGTTCGCTAAATAAAAGAAAACGACGGCATCCCGGAAATAGTGTGCATCCCCGAGAATACCGTCGATTAGATGGGCTACCGTAATGAGCAAAAATACGGTAACCTTGCGAAAAATACCATAATACCCCTGGCGGCTTTTCAGCTCTCCATTGATCCAGGCCGCTGCCCATCCGGTGAAAAAGTCGATCACGACCATCCACCACAGCAACGTCAACATTGTGGTCCACCCCCCGAAAAAATAACCGATCAAGGTCCCCGTGGAAAACCCCAGCCAAATCTGATCGATCTTTTCATGCATGTTTGTTCCCCCTTTTGAACCTAGGTGTAAAGTGAATGCCCTTGGTTGATCCAAGGGCATAAAAAAACACGCTGTGCGTGGGCATTTTTTATACTTTTTTATTTTTAGCTAAATCCAAATTCGCCTTAACCATGTCTTGGAGCACTACTGACACATTATCAATTGAACGACGACCAGATTGAACAAGATGAAAGAATACAGTTACAAAAGGTTTTTTATATTTTCATCCACTTGACTTACCTCCTTTGCATTAAGTACCAGTGACTCTAAAGGATTTCAATTGCTCGTAAATTATCACTTTTGCCCATAATCATCTGAATCAGTTTTACTATAGATTTTTTATTGTCCAAATCCGCTTGCCTCAGTACAGCATTTTGGGTCTGAACTTCCTCAATCTGTGCCTTCAATTAATCCAGTTCTGATAATTTTCTTGGATTCCTTAGTACCGGTATATCTTCAAATTCATGAGTTTCTGGATTATATTTTTTCCTAAAACATCCCGTGAAGAAACAAGTATTGTATGTTCATGATCTGGGCTGGCTGCAGCTTCTAAAACAGCATAAATGCGATTATTTAAATCCGCATAAGCATATAACATGACCAAGCCTCCTAATTAAATTCAATCACTTCGAAACTAACATTATGACTAGCATTATCATAAATATTCGTAAGAGTAACCTTAACTTGATTAGAGCTAATCAAACTTAACATGGCAAGTAATCCATCATCAGTTGAGTAACCTTGTGCACCTAAATGAGACAACATGGTTTTACTTGAGTTAACTGGGTTAATATTGACAACAAGTTCTTTAACACCTGCTTCTAGAGATACAACTAACCTTTGTACACTTTTCACAGAACCAGCCTCCTTTATATTGTTTATAAGTTGTCTTAATTCATCGCCCATTGCCTTTACCGCACTCGGCGTAGCTGCCTGATCTGTAGCTGTGCTGCTGGTAGAGGTATTAAGCTGCACAATCCCTCTCGCCTGTGTTGATGCAGAAGGCAAATCTGATGCCGGATGACTATGCTGCTTTGGTGCTGCATATTGCTCTGTATACTTTTTGGCATTTCCCTCAGCTGCACTCCATGCCGCTTGTTTGGCTGCCGTAACGTGGAGATCTGTATTACTGGCATGGCTGTCTAACGCTTCCTTAGAAGCAACCCCGTTTCCAGCCGGATCCTTTTTAATATTTTCAACCTGTGCGGCCAATCCCTGATCGTTTGCGTAAAGAGTATCAATGGGGACATTCAGAACGTCCGCATGTCCCTGATCAGTAGTAACAAATCTGCGTGGTTGTTGTATACTCATACTTCTTCATCCTCCTTAATAAATGTCATCAATTTCGAATACAAATTCCATATCACTATCTTTCACTTTATTAGTCATTGTACGAACAGCTGTCAGCTTACCCGTCGAGTCTACCAGCGCAAGCTCATTAATCGTCTCACCCGCCAGTTCATTTTCTGCTAGTGAACAAATATAACGGATCGTCGCAGGCGCAATGAATTCAAAACTAGTAATTTCCTTTTGGATCAATTCCTTTTTCAAGGCCTGTTCTGCTCCGTCCAAAGGCAGTGGTTTCCCCGCTTGATCTACGCCTCCGCTACCAAACGCCATCTTTATCACTTTTGTCAGCGTTCCTCCCTCAGCGCGGGCATGTGCCATTTGTTCCCTTGCGTAAGCAGTTGTAACTGTCAGAACTTGTTCTGCCACACTTATCATCCTTTCTATTTTAAAAGTAAAAGCTAGTTTGTTTAAATTGAAATGACTTTCTCCGTTGAGCTTAACATCTGACTTCCATCCAGCTTCCTACTTCCATCTAACTTCCAATAATGGTTTCGAATTTTCACGTTGCCTTCCTGATGATGAATCACTTGATATTTGGTGACTAATTTCATACGGTTCACATAACGCATAGGTTCCTCTGTCCACCCAGACAAAGAGGCTATTCCGTTCAGTAACTCGACACCATCTAGATACCATGGCTTCCCACCAAAAAAGCGAACTCGCGAACGTAATCGAATACGAGAAACCATTAGATTCTCATGAAGAAATGCAAGCCTAGTTTTATTATTCATATAAAAAGCAAGATGAGCAGGCTTAATATCCTCGATAATCTTTTTGAAATCAATCATATTTTCGGGGATATGGTTTTCAAAGCTTATACCAAACTTATATTCCGTCGGATGAAAGTCTACTTCCCCTTCCACACCAAAAGAGTTCATGATTTTCCGTATTAAATTGCCTGAAAATTTACCACTCCCACGGAGTTTCGACTCCACGACAGAACGTCGCTGTTCCAACGGCTTTTCCAAATTGATCGGGATACCTAACTCCATCTCCCAGCTTTCCAGCGCCCAAGTGGCGGTGCGAACAAAAAATTGGGCTAATGTATCATCCAAAGCAAGATATAGAACATCTAGTTCGCTACCCTTTACATCCATATCGACATGCATTACACGAGAGGTTTCATAATAGGCTGGCAGATAGGAGAATAGCTTTTGTCCCCGCGAACTGAACATTCGATTTTTGAATTCTCCGGTTATATCTTGGATAACAGATTCCTTTTTTTCATCAATACCCATCCATACTCACCATCCCCAGCTCTGCCACCTGATCGGGCTGAATGTTTATAAAAGGTTTGCTTTGTCTTTTCATTTTCAGCCTGGAGAAACTCATCAAAACTAAAAACACTCTTTCATACATGCTCACTCCTCCTTTGAGTACAGGCATTTTTTGCTCTGTACTTATACTGTCTTCTTACGGAAAATTGAGCTATACCATTTAACCGTTTCTCGCTGTGCACTCGAAACCTCCATAGATGGCGAATCCTCTATGTTATCCAACACCAGATCAGAGCGATTGGATAAAATCATTCCAAACACTTGTTTACGTTGTTCTTCATTTAAAGCATAGTTTCCAATAATAGCTGCTACATGGCCTTCTCCCCGATCATAGCGGGTGATGCAAGCATGAGCACAAATACGTATTTGAGCCTCTGTTAAAGCTGCCATGGTTATGACTTCACCTCTTTTTATAAAGATTGTTGTTACATATCATCGTCAGTACACGTTATTTTCATGTGTTACCAAGCATGAGCTGGGTCAACGTCACTTCGAGATCTGCAATCCGCTGCTTCAGTTGATCTGTCTCGCTTGGCTGTTGCCCTGCTATTTGTGCCAGTTCCTTAATTGCTTCCTCACTCAACCCTTCATTCCAGAATGTCGTCGGCTCTCTTCGTTCTGGAGCCGTGAATGTCTGAGCAGAATATACAGGTTCGTCTCCACGTTCGTTTTCCGGCTTGCTTCGCCATTCATCATGCTGCTTCTGAAATAAAACTTGGGATTCGTTGTTCAACTGATCAAAGGCTTTTTGTGCTTCCATCAGCTTTTGATTATATTCCGCTTCATAGGTCAGCCAGCCTTGGATGTCAAAACGAGGATGGTATAGACCAGATGGCACTGGAATCCCCACTGTATAACCAGCAGGGATGCTTTCTGAACTTGTTCCATCTGTGGTACTAGAACTACTGTCAGCAAGCCGATGGGTGGCTAGTTGCTGGTTTGTATCAGATAGCGTAGGTGAAAATGGAGTATAAAAAGGGACGATACCTGAAAAGGTATCGTCCACCAGCTCGTCCTCAAGATAGAGGCCGTTTGTATTTACTTTAGGTACTGCTTTCATGGCGTGACCTCCTTATTGTGTAGCTAAAAAAGATATACCAAATAGTTGTATCCAGTACGGATCAGTACCACCCGTAAGATCAGCAGCCAGGATCACATCACCTGTACGCAAAACCGTTACTCTCGAATGATAAGTTGCAGTAGTGTTTGCATAGGCCATAGCTACTATAAAGGTTACTGCAAACTCTGGTCTGTATCCTTGCGGAAGCTTAAACAAGACTGTTCCTACTGTTTTCGCACCGCTGTTTATCAAACCTCGCATATGAACGCGATTGGAGCTATCTTTATAATATTGTGCTGTCCGGTATCCTGTACCTGTCTGAACATCGTACGGCACCCATCCATTAAGCAAAGTAGGCGTAATCCACGCAGGATTATCTTTGTCAGCCTTCTTGTTCTCCAGTACCGACACACGCTCTGTGTTTTTCTGCACACTGTCCACCAAGTCCGTCAGCAGCGTCTTTTCATTGGCAGCGTAACTACCTGTGAATGGTGCGGACGGTGAGTCAGCTGTCATAAAGTAGGTTGTCGAAAAGCTATCCGTTGGATCATATAGCCCCACAACTAACCGCGCGAATGCTACGCCTATTGGTGAGAATACATCTGATCCTTGTCTGATAATGACTTCCCATCGTGAATCTTTTTTACCATTCCTGTATACAGCAACGATATTTCTTGGTTTGTATTTTAATGGGTATTCCGCGTTAATATAGGCATAAGCACCCGCGATTGTGTTAATACCAGAGTTTTCACGCAATACAATCCCCGTACCTACTTCAATCTGATTATCTCCCTCTACAAAACTTAGTTGTCCCTCGGATACAATAGGCTCCACGGTAGGCGTCGCAAGTTGATAAACGAGTTGGTAAGGTGTCCACGAGGTCTTACGCGTGTACGCTACCCCACTTTTGTCCGCTGTCACCGTAGGTACTGAGGTGGTAGCGCCACTGTAGCCAGATCCGTTAAAACTATCCAACGGTGTCCAAGCTTTATTAATGCCGTCCGTTCGGTTGTACACGGATACTCCGGAAGGGTCTACACTGTCGTACATCTTCCAGCCCATGAAGTACGCCTTAATCTCATCTACTGTGGGCGTGTAGCTGTCTCCCCATCCACTGTCGGCAGCAGAAATAGAAATAGCAAAATTGCCAGCTGTGCCATCTATTGCCCATCTATCTACTGTTGTATCTTGCCCACCCCACAGTAGTATTTTACCGTCAAATTTCACGCCCACCCCGTTACCAGCGTAAGCATAATTAATGCCATCTACTACAGGATAGAGGGCTTTAAAACCCGTTCCCGACACAATGTTATTCACTTTGGAGATTCTACTGCCATCAAGCGTTATCCCCTGCCATCGTTTGGACTTGGAATATTGCCCGTCACGCTCAAACACTGTATCCGCATTAGCTCCTGTAACTGGATCGGCGTACAAGTCTGTTTGCAACGCCAGCATGGAATCCTCGCGTGGTTTGAATGATTTGGCTGTGTTGCCAATGTTGAGCATAATATCCGAAAGCGTTATTTCTTCCGTGGATGTCCCTAACAAACGGATTACTATACCATTAGTGCCCGCAGGAACTGTGAATGTGTACGAGATACGTCCACTACCTGTCACATTACCGATAACAGCAGTCTCATTTTGTGAATTTACATGTATTCTGCCCGTTGCCCCACTCGACTGACCGGAAACAGTGTAAATTTGCCCGGGAACTAGCGGGGAGATGGATGCTATCATTATATTCGAAGAAGAAACGACAACATTTTGACCATCTTTAATAATAGGCGTTCCAACCTTAGTATCCCAAGAATAAAAAGAATGCGGGGCCAGGTTTTCTCCGTACCGAATCGCATACGGATTACGAACAGGCATTATGCTGTCCACATATGGATATTTGGTAACTACCTGTTCAGCGGTCATGCTGTCTAAGGCAGCATAATCTGAAGCGCTAATCTCATAAAGACGAATAGCGTCTGCATAAAAAGCTTGGCCAGTTGCTGTTGAAATTGATGTAACTTCCAAGTTCGTCGCAGTATCGTTTGTCGGTGCACATTTTGTATAGATCGTTACGAATCGACTTTGATCTTTTGACTGCTTGAGGGCCTTATTACCACCTGTTGAAAAGTTTACATAGATATTGTTTGAAGCATTGATGTTTTTAACATCAGCTAGGGCGATATAGTATCTTCCACCAGTAAACTTCAATCCGGTACTATACACGTTATACACACCGGAGGCATTCTTTGCAGTAACCTTGATAGATCCTGCACCCTGCGCCTTATTAGATGTTTCAACTGCAAGATCAGCTTCCCAACCTAAAAGGCTGCCGATTCGGTCACAAGAGCCTGCCCGCCCCAACAAATTCACTAAAGTACGCCCGCTCAGCCCCGTCAACGAAAATGGCGCAGCCTTTTCCGCATGAACAATCTGTACCCCAGGTTCCAAAGTTACCGCCTTACGCTCTGTTGTATTCAAACGCTTCTTAATCTCATTCACACCGTCATTCACGTCACCTGCAAATTTATCTACAGACCGCCAGTTTTCATCCAAGTACTTCTCCAGATCAAAATATGTTGTTTTGGGCGATGTGCGGTCAATTTGATTTAAACCAAGATTCGGTGTTTTTTCGCTTGCCATGTTATGCGCCACCTCCTAAATATCTATCCTGTGTTGTATGTTCATTTTCATAGAGGGTCATGGACTCCACTTCCGCAATGGTCAGGTAGCGTAATTTATACTCTACCGCCATATGAGCAGGTTTGATCTCCTCAATGGCTGCTTTAAGATCCTCCACGTTGGGCGGAATTCCGATGGTGTCCATAAATTTGACCGTAAATCCCCATTCAGCAGGGTGAAAAGTAACATCTACTGTGCCTCCGTCATACGCCTCAGCTACATTTTTGACAAGCTTGCCTGAAAAGGTTCCTGCTCCCCGTAGCTTCGATTCCACCACTGCGCGCCGCTGATCCAACGGCTTCCCCAGATCGGTTTCGATCCCCAACTCCATTTCCCAGCGTTCCAGCCCCCAGGTGGCGGTACGTACGAAAAACTGTCCCACCGTTGCATCCATTGCAAGATACAAGGCGTCCAGTTCGCTTCCTTTAGCATCCATATCGGAACGCATCACACGTGAGGTTTCATAATAGGCAGGCAAATAGGAAAGCAACTCGCGTCCCCGCTCGCTGCTCATTTGGCTTACTGTATCTCCCGCTATTGCTAACCGGTTAGCAAAGGTGTCATCACGGTTTACACGTTTTCCCTCGTCAGGGTTATTCAAAAACTCTTCAAAACTGTCCATTCCGTTGTTACTCACTGACGCTCACCGTCCCCAGCACTGCCACCTGACCTGATCCAATCTCAATATTCTGATTGCTCTGTCCGTTGATTTTCAGCTCAGAGAAATCAATAATAATTGGAATGTCTAACAGCACAGCAGAAATCCGGGTGTACCTTACCAACGGATCTGCCTTGTAAAAAGCAAGCTGCTTCAAATACGTCCGCACACCGTTTTCGATCAGCTTTTTGATTTCATCCAGTGTGGACGGCTTCTCTTTGGTGCGCTGTACCTTGACCGAAATGTTAATCTCCACTTCTGTCGCTGGCATGATCGTCACCACGGGACCTGCTGGTGCCAGCCCTTCCCCTTGCCCATCCTGAGTCGGATCAATATACTTCTGCACCGCAGCCACGATATCCGGACTGGCAGCTCGTTTGTCCGTATCCAGCACATATAACCCCACTGTTCCTGGCCCTTTCCAGAGCGGAACAACTTCCACGCCACCCACTCCAGCAATTTCATTCGCCCACTGGGTATACTGCGCCTTGTTACCGCTTGTACCCTGGTTCCGCACCTTGGCATAAAAACGCTCCAGCAACAGTTGGTCGCTCTCAACGTCTGTGCCGCTTTTGGTTTCCTCCGTATTGATCACGGAGGAAACCCCGCTAATCGGAGTAGCCATCACCTGAATGACACCCGCTGGCACGTTGCCGCTGCGTCCAGGATTAACCGCCCGAATGGCCGCTTCCCCGGTGCCCTGTTCATCCAGCGTGACCGATGCCGTGGTCGCATATTCAATAGAGGCTTCCCCGGATACATCATCTGCTGGAGTCGCCACCAACGTTCCCGCCGGGACGATTGTTTCAGCTGTGCCTGTGAACTTGACCTTCCCTGATGCAGCAACGGCTTCCCGTCGTGTCACTCCATGCTCTGCTGTACGCAAATCCAGTTCCGGCGAGCGAAAATCCGGGTTATCACTGGCTGCTGTGCTGGCAAACCCCCGACGCAGCAGCTCCTGCGCCCAGATTGCCGCTTCAGAAAGCATAAATGCCACTGGCGCCTGCGCATCCCAAATAAAAGAGCCCTCGGACTTATCGATGTCCGAAGGCACTTTTTCCAGCATTCGATTTAAAATTTCCTCTTCCGTCTGGTCTACCAAATATTCCGGCAAGTCTGCCATTAGATCACCACACTTTCCACAATTTCTGTCTCATCCCGCACGTTCGTAATCTGGCAGCTAAAATAGCATGCCTCACCTTCCCAGCGAAACGTGAACTGATCCACACTAGCCGTACGTGCATCTGCTAGCAACGCCTCTGTGACCATGCGCTTAATTTCACTTTCTTGCACACCGTGCCCATAGCTGCTGCCAATCAGCTCCTCCAGCTCACTTCCATAATCAGGCGAATAGATTACATGACGGTAGCGAGGAGTGCGTATGGCTTTTTCACACCACTGTACCCAAGCTTCTTTCTCGCCTGTAGTCACGATTTTACGGCTAGGGCTCATTACAAACTCCCCAGCTTCAAAATCAAACCTCCAGCTTCGCCCAAATACCGCACGGTTATCCTCCAGCACATCTGGATTGGTCACATCTATGTCTGTCCAGATCATATCATCTGTTTCGGGAAATAAATTAGCCACGTCCATTCACCACCTTACACACGACCACCACATCGTTACCACTATTCACCCGCACCGCGAGTACACGATCCCTAGGCTTAAGTCCTTTGTTCAGGCTCAGATTTACATCCTCCAGCTCATCCTCCCCGATATAAAAAGAGGTTTTCAGCTCTTTGCCTTCCCAATTTTCTGATTCTACCGATGTTGAGGTACCTTTGTACATATGGCGTGGTACAGATAGCAGCCCCGGCAGCTCGGCGACCAGATAATCCTGAAGCTCATGTTTAAAATCATCCAGCTTGAGTCCTGTGGAAGTGATGGTACCTAATACTGCACCTACTCCACTCAGCGCTTGCTTGGTGTGTTTATGAAATGAAGATTGCAGCGCAGTGGCTAAATGCCCGTAGGGGTCCTTATTCAAGGTAAAACCTCCTTTTTACATCGTCATACGTTCCGAGCTCCAGCGACATACTCCCAGGGTTGCCCAATTCCCTGCTTACTGAAATCACCAGCAGCTTCATGGTCCCTAACATTACCGCGTCTCCTGCTCGAATCGTATTCATATCTGGTGCATTTACCGATATCGTTTGTTGTATGCCTCTCAGCTTACTTTTGGCCAACTCACGTGCCGCCGCACCCGATTTCACCTCGTCATCCTGTACGATCACCTGAAGTGTTCCATATTTGGCAATATCCTTTTCCTCAAGCGCCATCACCTTGGAAGGAACCTCTTTCCCCGTTTCACTGGCCGCCGTAGCCAGCACCTTCACTCTCGTGGCTGCGCCTTCCAATGTACGGGATTGTGTCGTATCGGTCACTTTCTCCAAAACATATACATCTTTGTTCGTGCCCAGTTCGTACAGCTCCAAGCCGGAAGAAATCATACGTGGATGATACAGCTTGCCGCCCGCCTTGGCCGTCTCCCGCAGATCGCCCAGCATCATGGAATAAATGGACTGAGTCCGGTATACGGCGCGCCCGAGCTGCTTTTTTGTGTCTGGTAAAGAAGCGATTTTCAGCTTCCAATCCCTCGCATATTTCTGAAAACGCTGGGTAGCCGTCTGCTTGGCAGGGAGCAAATATTCATCCTCGGACTTGTCCAAATATACCGTACGGTCATATAGCGTCAGCGTCATACGTTTAAGCCCGTTGTTGGAGGTTTCCACTTCCCAGATCACCGCTGGAGATAGCAAAGGAACATAGTCTTTTTTACCATAAGGAATACCACTAACCCGGATTGACATCCCTGGAGAAATGGTCGGCATATCGGACGTAACGACCAAATTGACCGTCCCCTGATAGGCGATTTGCTCCAGCGAATCTCTCAAATTAATGTTCTCCACAAGTGGCGAAAGATCATATTTATCCTGTAAAATGACTTTATAGCTCATGACAGCACCAGCTTTTGCCCCGGTTTAATCGCATTCGGATTTTTCCCGATGACCTTTTTGTTAAGCTGATAAATGCGGTTCCATTGCGAACTATCTCCCAGCTCCAGCTTGGCAATTTTGGACAAGGAATCTCCCGATTTAACCGTGTAAGTTTTCTTTTTTTCTTTCATATCCGTGCGAGGCTTTTTGTTGACTGTCACAGACTTCGAACCGGTACCAGCTTTTTTGGCTACTTTCATTTCGCTCCAGGTTCGCAGTGACAAATCAAAATTCACATCCCCATATTCCCCGCCCCGAAAGGTCGAATTATGAGAAGCTACAATTACGGGTACGTTCACAGCTGTCTCCGTAATGATAAAACGTAGCGGACTCTTGGATAACAAAAAGCCATTCAACGTGTTCATGGCCTCCTGCGGATCAGGGATGTCTTCATATGTGCAATATGCTGGATTGTATTCTTTCGGAAAAAAAGAAGAGAAGGAGATTTCCTTCACCTTCTCCCCTTGTGGAAAGTCAAACTCCCCATAGGATAAAATCGTCGTTGTATCAAATCCCTTTTGTCGTGAAATCGTTACTTCCTCAGGATTTACTGGAAACTGAAACTTTTTTCCCTTACCATCCGTCAAACTAAATTCCATACTATTCACCTCCTACTCACACTAGGGCCCTCGCTGTCTTGTTGTTATCCATAGCTTGACGAAATCCTGCTACGAAGCGTTTGCCTACTTCTGAAGCCAAAGCATCAAAATTAACACGTTCTCCAACAGCCACCTGAATTGCTCCTGTTGGCATATTCACTTGCATGTTTGATTTATTTCTATTTGCGTTCTTTACTGAATGAACTGCTGCCGTTCTGTGTCTATCATTTGCACGATATGTTCTAGAACTTGCAACTAGAGTCCGAGAATATTTATTCGGAGTACTTTTTTTAGCAGCAGTTTTCTCTGTACTCTGAAAAATCTCCCAGTTCAATTTCTCTGGAGAATCCAAGATCATTTGAAGGAAATCGCTTGTTTTTGATGTTGCTTTTTTAACCTTTTCTTTAAAAGGGTCAGCATTTTTCTGAACAAAGTTATTCAATTTATTAGAGAAATTTTTAGTCCCTTCACTAATATTGTTGATTTTCTCCTTGACCCCTTCTGCTAACCCTGGAACATAATCTTTTAATCGATTACTCACACCATTAATCTTGTTTTCAAAAGCTCCCTTTATATTATTAGTCAAATCACTAGATAAAGGTATTTTTTTCGATAGTTTCCCTGTTATATTCTCAACAATTCCGATAGCACTTTCACTTTTGTTCCCAATGAAATTGACAATTTTATTACTCCAAGAATCAATTGTTACAGGAGCAGTAGTCTTTATATTATTCGTTTTATTAGCCACTTCATTATTAAAACCATTCATACTTTGTTTAAAATCTTTGGTAGTAGTATCAATGCCTTCATTTAAGGATTTAGTCCAGCCTTTAAGATGCGTTTTAGCATACCAGACTTTTTCCATAATTTTGCCCCCACCTATACCACCTAACCACTCTCCTGCTGCCCCAAGAACTAATGAGGCAATAGGAGCGATAACTGGTCCCACATAAGGAATAGCCACGGTAGCTCCACCTACACTTTTACCTACTATATTACCTATTTTTGAGCCAACAAATTCACCTATTAGTTTATACTTTTCTTCTCCAGTAGCATTGAGTATTTCAGAAGCATCATATACAATATCTGCAACAACAATGGCGCTTTTGGCTATTTTACCTGCACCCTTCAAACCTGTTTTTACCCAAGATGGCGCACCCGAGTACATAGAGGCTGCTCGTGTGTAAATAGTAGATGTTTTAATTCGATTTACTACATCGTCAATTTTAGTTTTAGCAGTTTGTAACCATGAAGGCATTGCAGCAACTTGTGATGGAGTAATGGCCTTGTAGGCTTTAACAGTTTTATTTAGTGATTCTACAGTATCATTCACCTTACTAAATTTCTTAATGAAAGCCATAGTATTCATAACAGGCTTTATTACAACTATCTTTTCTTTTTCAGTATTTTTAGTCGCAGAGCTCTGAGAAATTACAGATCTACTGGGAGAATTAGATGTGCTAGTTTTTAAGGGCACGCCAGGAGCTGAGGACTTGTTAATGTTTACTTTGTTTTGTAAATCAAGTTGAGACGTGATCTTTTTTTGTAAATTAGTAAAAGAATGGTTGACCCCATTAGAACTGCCCATCTTACTGTGACATGTTGATCTACATTTCGAGCAATCCTTAGAACAGACACATTTAACAGCAATCTTAATTCCAGATAAATTTCGGGTCAGGCGATTTATTTTATATAAACGTGAAGTTAAATTACTCAACGCATTAGAAAGTCGCTTAACTGACTCCGTAGTTTGGTCAATAACTATCTTTTGTCTTTGAAAACTACTAAGCCCAAAATTTCTTGCCCGCTTCTGGATACTCTCAAAGTATCGATCCATAGCTTTTAATTCTTTATTAACTCTACTTAAACTTCTTATATCCAAGATATCATCCACACCTACACCTCCTTTAACTACTACATATTATCTGCTAGAGCATCTAGTTCTTCTTCAGCAAACGCCAGCAGCAGCATGCGCTCACCGCGGGGAAGCCGCCAAAAGTCTCCGGGACGGAGGTGGTGCCGGACCCACAAGTGGTACAGCATCGTCGTCATTCCCCCGGAGCTGATTAGTTTTTTAGATCAGCAATCTCAACGCCAAAACCGGACAGTTCCAGCACTTTATCTCCCACTGCATCCAGTTCACCCGCCAGCAGCATACGGCGGACAGACTGTTCGCCACCGGACAGCTTCAAGCGGCTTGTAATCCGGGGATCTCCCCAACCATTAAGGGACAGGCCCTTCACTTCCAACTTTCCGGTAGCTTCCGAAATCAACAAGGCGTTGAACGTTTCGGTATCTACCTTTTCGTCTACAGCACCCTTCACGGTTCGGCGAATCGTGCAACGCTCACGAATGCTGTCCACCTTACTAGAGGTCAGTCCGTGCAGCACAATTTTCATATCCAGGCGCTTGATACGAACCGTTTCTTCCGGTAGTTTCTCAGCGGCTTCAAACAGACTGTCCAAAATTTGTTCTTCTGTCATATTCTCATTCAAACTCATAGGTCATTCTCCCTTATTGTTAATTTCAGAATTTTAAAAATCCTTATTTGTATTTGGGGAACGGGACACCTGACAGCATCCCAATTCCCCGTTTACCAAGTTAGTTTGCTACAATCGGATCAAGCAGCTCATAGCCTTCGAAGGTGAAAGTCGTTTCTTCTGGCACTTCTTCCCCTGCAGTCCAGTTAGCCAATTGAATTTTATCCGGCATGCAGCGAATCAAACGAACGCGTTCATGTCCAAAAGATTCGGGATCGTCCAGCTTGGAAATAATATCGAATTTTTCAAAACCGCGACGAATCATATCAGAAGTTACTTTGTAACCACTCATCGTTCCAGTACCTTTTTTAGCTCCATTTTTATGGACTTTCCACGTATTACCTACCAAATTCAATTCTCTTTTATCAATTTCCACGCTAGCTTCCAGCTTGTTAATATGTGTCTGCCATACCCCATCAATATATGCCTGACCAAACGTACCTAAAATAACTCTTGAAGCATCCAACATTTCTTTTTCCTCCTCAAAATAATTCATAATATAGTTCGGGATTTCACAAAACCCTCGTTGTTAAAAAGCTACCTTAATCCTACTGATCGCCTGCGAAATGCTTAGGCGCGTAAAATGCTTATTTATTGCACGTAAAATGTGCCGAACAGCTGCTCCATCACGTCGGTGAGCTTCACATTCCATTGCAGGAACACTTGATCCGGCTCCGGTTTGATGACTGGCGCATCACCGTAGTAAGCCGGATCGAGAATGACATCGTAGCCATCCGCCTCGATCACGTTGCTCAGCGACAGCTGTGCCAGGTATTCTTTGATCGCACCGATGAGTGCCAGACGGCCTTCTACTGTGTTGTTGATTTTGCCAATGTAAGTCTCTTCGGCTGCACGCTGCAAGTCAGCGTTAATGGCATCCATGACACGGATGGAACGGATTTTCTTCCACGCATTGTTTTGTCCGGCAGACGGGTTCACCAAGCTGTTGATTCCACGCAGCGCTTTGACCTGACGGCCATCGAAGAACAGGAGGAACACCCCGTTACGGACAGCCTGTTCCTGCTCGGAACGTGTCCAGCGGCGGGTTACATCCTCAAAAGGCGTAACCGCATACGTTGCGGATTGGTTCAACCGTTGGCCTGCGATCAGTCCGGCTACATAGGCAGCCGTTTGGGCGGAGCTGTAGTCCGTACCTGCCAGACGTACGCCTGTGCCCACGTTTACGATGCCTTCATGGTTCAGTGCCAAAGAACGTGCAGAAGCCAAGCTGACAGCCGTTTTGGACACATCATCTGCCGCAGAACCGCCGAATACAGCGATGACGCCTTTGCCTTCATTCCGGACACGTTTGATCCAGGCAGCAAAGCTTTGCAGCAAAGCCAGATCGGCTGCATAATCCAGGGCCAGCACATTAAACTCCTGTCCTTCCAATGCTTCCTGCATGGCGATGTAATCGGCATTAACCAGCTTGCTATTGCCGCTATTGCCACCTGTCAGATGTACGCCGCTGACATCCGCTGGAATGCCGCCTTCGCCGACAACCTCAGCTTTCACCCATACGTTTTCGCTGTTTTCGTTCAGCGCTTTGGCAATCGAAGCAGCCGTACCGTCGCTGCCTTTGTACGTACCCAGCAGTTTGGTTCCTTCATAGAGGCGCACCTCACGAGCTTGCTCGTCGCCCAAAGTTGGCTGTACCGTTACGGCAAAACCATTACCGCGGCTACCTGTGTACAAAGCCTTCAAACGCAGCACGTCGGTCGGGGTCTCGCCACCGCTTTTCAGTGTTACAGACGCTTCAGCAGCCGTGTCATCTGCCAATCGGTAAGCGAGCAGTTTTTTCGGACCGCCCAGCAAAGCCAGATACAACGTGGAATATGCTGTCGCACCGTTCTCACTGTCACCGGAGAAGATTTGGCTAATAGCCGTTTCGCTGCCCACCTCTACAAACTCACGTACAGGGCCCCAATTCGCCTTGACGGGTACAACGACCGTACCACGTGATCCACCTTGAATCGCTGAAGCTGCTGCTGCCTGAAAATTCATATACAAACCCGGTAATACCGGTTTATTCGTGTTTTCCCATGTTCCGCCTGCCATAATTAATCCACCTTCGCTTTCATAAATTGTTCGATTTTAGTGTGTGCTTCTGCTACCGTAAACAGCTTGTCCTGTGTGCCAAAAAAGGCGCCTGCCAGCACTTCTACTTTTACAGAAAATAATTGTTCTGCGTGTTCCTTTAGTTCCTCTAGCGTATAGCGTGGGCCACTTGCTTCCTGCCCGCTATGTAGCGGGGTCTTCTCATGGCTTTCCAAGGTCACTCGGACCACCTCATTTCAAAATAGGATGAATTTCCACTCTGCGAATCAATGCCGCTTCCTCAGCCGGACGCATACGCCGCTGTACCAGCGTCAGCCGAAGCTGACCGTCTAAAATGGCATCCGCCTGCAAATCGGCTGAGGCTTCAGCCGTAGACATATAACGGCCCTTGTCCTGCTCCAGAGGAAGCTGGATTTGAGCGGCAAAGCCTTCGACCAGCGCGGAAGCTGCGCGGTTCTCTTCGGTGGTGACCGGAGCAGTGATATGCCCGATGAACCGTTTGCGGAGCTCATACATGGAGGCTCCTGCCATCCGGGTTTCACAGCCGCTCAGCCGCCATAATACCGCGTGGCTTCCCGGCTGTGCGGGCCATGCGTCGGCGTATATCGACCATAATTCGCCCAGTTGCTTCTGCGTCCAGCCGACCAGTGCTGCCAGCCATTCTTCCGGCTGTACTGCACCAGGTACTGAAGCGGCCGATCCACCTTCTGTTTCAGGCACATACACGCCAAAACGCAGCGTTCTATAGGCCTTGCCCGTAACCATGTCCAGCATTTCTGCATCCCGCACGCCCAAATAGTGCGCGGTAAAAGCAGACGTGTCCTCACCTTTACCTGTCACCGATGCTCGGTGCAGTCCGGCAATCAGGGTATTCGCCCATACATCGGCCTGCGCCAGCCCCGCTTGTCCTGCGTACAGCTTGATGCGGACAACCTGCCGGTAACCGGCCCAGGAAGACTTCCAGATTTCCTCGCCCAGCACCATAACCGCATACGGCTCCTCTGCCGTCTGCGACGGGGGTTGAACATCGTATACACGCCCTTGCAGCGCCGGAATAATGTCAATGAGCTTTTGCTTAAAGGCTTGTCTCATCCTGTGGCATGCCACCCTTGCGTATCCTGTGCTCGCATGCTGTGGCTGTTTAGCCAGGCTTTTTTCCACTTCCATGCTCTCAGCCGGCGTAGCCTTGTACTCATGCATTGCAGCATCCCTTGCTTAGGCAACACGACTCCTCCTTTCTATACATCGAATTCCCGGGAAGTGACAAAGACGATGACCGCATGAAAAAACCGGCCCTATTGGCCGGCTAACGTTTGACAGTGTGTGTCTTCGGTATGTCCTCTTGTCTTGATTCCCGATGATATAATCTTACACCCTTATAACGAATGCGTTGCCGGGGAAATGGACGATAAAAGTAGAGACTAGGGATGAAGTTAGGTGGTATTTTGCGAACGTTTGTTCTTATATTAAAAATGCGTTTAATCTCATTGTTGATGTGCACACAAAAAAATAACCGCCCTTTAAAAGGGCGGTTATTACACCGTTCAATTCAATGAATTATAAATATTTGCAGTATACCTAGTGATGGCTTCATCGTAATCTGGATACTCATACTCCAAACTTCTGGCCACAGCCTTAGCGTATTTTCTAAACAATGCATAGCAAGTAAGTAAAGACTCCCACATTTCTCGATAGCCATTTTCAGAGTAACTAGATAGTAAACTTTCCCAATCTTCATTAGGAAGGTACTGATTTATAAATTTATAGTTTTTTCCTACGCTAAAGGTGTACCCTTGCTCTGAGCCAATCTTCCAAGCCATCATTCGCAGCAAATTAGGTCGTGCTATCTCGTGCAAATGGTCAATAGCAAACAGGATTTCTTTTCTCGCCAATCCTTTTACGATATAAGTTGAAACCATCCAAAACTCATTACAGCAATCATCAAATTCCTTTGCCGTGGGCTTTTTAATCCAATATTGATGGTCGTTCGCGATCACTTCCTCTTGGATCAGCACATCCTTGTCGAGCAGAACCTCAACTAAACCATCGCTATTCGTAAAATAATCCTCTACCTCGTTTATAGGGATCAGTGTCAGATCTAATTTATTTCCATCCTCAAAAAGAATGATATATGAAAACCAGTTACCTAGTTCTGATGGAAAAAGTTCCATATCCTCGGGTTTTTGCATCATAAGCCTATCCCCAAACACGTGGAGCCATTGATCACTTTCCTTGAAAGAATCCATATCTGTTACAAAGTAAGAAATATCATAATCTTGAAATGAATCAGGAGGAATATTGAAGTTTGTACGTGATCCTTCCATCGTGACCAATCGTATTCTTTTATCGTTCATAGCAAACTTTATAAGGATATTCATCATTTCTGGTTCACTTCTCAATACATCCGTCCTCCGTTCCTATTTTAATTGAGACCTATGCTTCTTATTCACCGTTGCGGTTCATACTCCTTGCTGTCTAGGTTAATAGAGCCACAGGTTGTGACCCCTATGCATTTACCTACCCCAGTCTGCGATCCGCACCCTTTTGCAAGTTTGCCAGATTCAGAACGCCTTGGTCTGCCAGCGCTAGCGCCATTTTGTAAAAAGCACGTGTGCGAAGCTTCGTATACGTATCTTTGCTGACTGGCGGGTCCAGCACATAATTGTAAACCTTGTAATCGAACACATCATCATCCTTTAAATAACGTTCACGGATCAGCAACTGTTCACGTTCATTCAAGCGGCTCACTACGGCATCCACCATTTGGCAATAGGCCAAGCGGGCGGCAGGAGCATCTACATTATATACAGCAGTCCGGGCCGTTGGGTCGCTTGTCACATTCGTGGGTCCGTTCGGGCGATCCGTATAGCCAGCAGTAATAAAGCTTTCCCGATCCATAAAGGTTATTGTTTTATAAATCCGGTATTTCTCAAATACACCCTCCAATGCATTCTGCGTTTTGCGACGGTCTAATTCGGGTAAGTTATTTCTCATGAAAAGCAACACTCCTTATATTATGCCTTTTGACAATGATGTATTTTCAAATAAAAACGCACTTGTTTACATTTTGTTCCCCTTTTGTTCGTATCTTTAGTATAACATAACATTATTTAGGATAGGTATCCATCGTGAAAAAAAGCAATATAGCCCCAAAAACAGGATATTCGCTCTACTTTTCTATGCCTTTTGGCATATTACGTGCTTTTACTATTTGCCTAATGGTATAATAAAGCTAATTCTATGATTCTATTGCAGAAAGGAGCTCCATTGTGGAACAGCCAGCATTCGGAACTTACCTAAAACAGCAGCGTGAGCACAAGCAATTGAGCATCAACCAATTAGCAGATGCCGCAGGTATTAGTAATTCACAAATTTCCCGCATCGAAAATGGGCTGCGCGGAGTGCCCAAACCCTCCACCCTCCGCAAAATAGCGGACGCGCTCAGCGTATCCTATACCGAAATGATGAAGGCCGCCGGATATTGGGCGGACGATGATTCAATAGAGCAAAACCCACACGAACTTTATCGTTCTACTGTACCAGAATGGGCAAACTCCAAAGACCGCCGGGATTTTAAAAAAATGTTGGAGGAAGACGACGAATTAATGTTTGATGGCATTCCGCTGGATGAAAAAGACCGGCAACGAATCAAGGACGTACTGACAGGTCTGTTCTGGGAAGCCAAGCAAATGAACAAACATAAAAAGCCCGCCGATCCCGGTGCGAGCAATGATCAGGGATAGTAGGTGATCGTATGAAGGAACTCATTCACCAACTTGTCCGAAAATACCGCACTAATTGCCCCTTCGATATTGCGAAAGCCCTAGGCATCCATATCCGATACTGCGATCTGGGCTCCACAACCAAAGGGTTGTATTATCACAAGTTGCGCAGAAGATTTATCGTCATTCACAATGGCCTTACACCAGAATGGGAACGTTTCGTCTGTGCGCATGAATTGGGACATGACCGACTGCATAAAGGCATTAGCCGTTTTTTTATGGAGGAGCATTCCTACTTTTCTCCAGGAAAATTTGAACAGCAGGCTAATCGCTTTGCCGTGCTTTTGCTGAGTGCAGGCAATCCGCCGCTGGCTGACGAAACATTGGATCACTATTTACCCCGGATCGGGCTGCCCAAAGAGACTGCCCTTTTTTTTGATCACAAAACAGAACAATAGTTCCTATTCTATGAGTTGCTGTCTATTACTGCCTCTACAATATAGGTAACTAGACGGTGTGTTTAACAACCGATATCTCAAAAAAATGTAGTGCTTTGATATAAAATAAGAGTTATTTTTACAATCATCTGATAAAATGTGGACGTAAGCGGTTTCTCTAATTCATTCATTTTATGGGAGGTTGAAGGAACAACATGAACTCATGGAAAAAACTCTCGTCGATCTTGACGACCGCCGCGCTTCTGTTCGGATGTCTCGGTACAGCAGCAGCGGACCCAGCTACTACTGCGGGAACGGGGACAACAATGACTCCAGTCAGCGGTAAACACATCACCATCCTACATACGAATGATACCCATGCTCACGTAGTGGCCAACGATAAGGAAATGGGGTTCGCCAAGCTGGCGGGAATCATCGACCAATATCGCGCCGCTAACCCCAATACATTGCTGCTGGATGACGGGGATACCGTTCATGGGACGACCTTCGCTACTTTGGTCAATGGTGAGAGTATCGTAAAAGTAATCAACAAGCTGCGCTATGATGCAATGGTTCCAGGTAACCATGAGTTTAACTACGGCTGGAAGCATCTGGTTGAGCTGAGTAAAGAGATTCAGTTCCCTGTACTGAGCGCCAACATTAAGCAAACCGACGGAACACGCTTGTTCCAACCGTATACTATTAAAGAAGTCGATGGCGTTAAAATCGGTATTATCGGCCTAACTACGCCTGAAACAGCATATAAAACCAATCCTAAAAATGTGGAGGGCATTCAATTCACCGACCCTGCGGCTGAAGCCAAAGCGGCAGTAGACGAAATCCGCAGCAAAGTAGATGTCGTCGTTGCTCTGGGTCACCTGGGACAAGATGCATCCAGCAAAGACACCAGCCTCAAGGTTGTGAAGGAAGTGCCTGGCATTGATATTTTCATCGATGGACACAGCCATACCGTGCTGGAAAAAGGCCTGGTCGGTGACAATGGCACGTTAATCGCTAGTGCAGGTGAATACACCAAGTATCTAGGTGTGGTGGATCTGTGGGTCGATGGCGGCAAGGTTATCCAAAAGCAAGCGAAGCTGATCGATTCGACTCAAGCTGCTGACGTGCAGCCCAACGCTGAAATTGCTGCATTAATCGCCTCCATTCAGAAGGAGCAAGAACCTATTCTTAAAGAGGTTGTAGCACAAACCAGTGTGGATCTGGAGGGCGCGCGCGAAAAGGTACGTGCGGGTGAAACTAATCTCGGCGACCTGCTCACTGATGCTATGCGTGACGTTTCGGGAGCAGACGTGGCTTTAACGAACGGTGGCGGCATCCGCGCTTCCATCAAGGCAGGAACGGTTACCAAGGGAGACATCATCACCGTACTGCCTTTCGGCAACCAAATCGTTACCCTGAAAGTGAAAGGCTCTGACCTTCAGGCCGCACTGGAAAATGGCGCAGCCTCCTACCCGGAACCAAGCGGGGGCTTCCCGCAAGTGTCCGGTATCTCGTTCAAAATAGACACCTCAGCAGCCAAAGGCAACCGTGTTCACTCCATCCTGATCGGTGGCAAGGCCCTTGATCCTGAGGCAACATATACACTGGCTACCAATGATTTTACTGCCGTAGGTGGTGACCAATATACAATGTTCGCTAAATATCCACAGGCAGGTATGTTCGGATCGCTGGATGAAGCGTTAATCCGCTATATACAAAAGGCCGGGTCTACTAGCCTGCAAGTACAAGCGGCCGGCCGTATTCAGGAAGCCAAGGCAGACGGGAAAACTTCTGTCCCTGCCACACAAGCTGTACCGTCTGCTCCAGCCACGACGCCAGCACCTCTGCAGGAGATACCGCAATCCGATTCCACATCGGCTGCGAAACCAGCACCTGTGAAATCGGCACCCGCAAAGTTGACACCTGCAAAGTCCCAAGCTAGCAAGCCACAGCAGGCATCGGCTACTGCACAAGCTGCAAATAGCCATGTATATGTTGTGAAATCCGGGGATACGCTGTATGCCATTTCTCGCAAACACGGTACCACCTGGCAACAGCTTCAGAAGTTGAATAAGTTGAAGAATCCTCACCGTATTTATCCGGGTCAAAAGTTGGACCTCCCGGCCTAATTCAATAGCTAGCATAAACAGCGTTCGAAATCCAAGTGGTTTCGGATGCTGCTGTATGTCAGGGAGTTTATAGATATGCGATAGTCCAAGATTATTTGGACATCGCATATTTTTTTTGAAAGCATGCCTTTTAACCGCTGACAAGTTGTGAACCGAGAGGTATGATGGAGAAGAGTTATTCGGGCAGAGAACATTTGTCCCGGTATCCATCGGGATCAGTTATGTGTGTGGAAGGAGTCCATTATATGCAATACATTATTTATGATCTTGAATTTACCGTTAGCCGTAACGCCAGATATTCCTCCGAAATTATTGATATCGGTGCCGTCAAAGTTATTCAGGGAGACGATGGCCTATTCGTTGCGGATACATTTCACAGTTTTGTGAGACCATCGAATCGACCTGTGATCTCTACAGATACCGTTCAATTCACGGGTATTACTCAACGAGACATTGATGCCGCTCCACTCTTTCCTGAAGCTGTGAAGCAATTTATTGCCTGGCTCGGTACAGATTCGCCCTATTATTTATGCGCATGGGGACCGGATGACCGTCAGAAGCTGGTATCCCATTGTCGTACCCATCATGTAGATCTCGGTTGGATTCATAATACAAATGATATACAGAAGCAAATTTCCCGTCTGTTTAGTTCCAATGGAAAGTATCGTCAGTTGAGCCTGTCTCAGGCGTTGGAATTGTGCAACATTGACTTTGACGGTCAACAGCATCGGGCACTGGATGATGCCGTGAACACCGCTCAGGTTTTCATGTACCATTTTGATCGTCTTACATTAGTTCATAATGCTGCCGACGATGAGGAAAGTCGCGGCTCGAAGCTCGTCTACTCCTCACCAGAAGAAGAACAGGAGCAGTACAGTCCCTTCGGCAATCTCGCCAACCTGTTTAAGGACCGTTAAGCAGATAGCTCCCCGGCCCGTTCCGGGGGATCTTCCCCCTGTTATTCTTGATTTCCTGCCTTTTTATCGAAGTAAAACGCCCCCCAGGTTCGCAGCATTTCTTGCATACGTTTGCGGTACCGTAAAGGTTCCAGAATCTCGGCCTCAGCTCCATAGGATGTGAGCCAATCCAGAAATTCACGGTCATGATTGACCGTCACCTCAAACAACAAACTTCCATCTGGCAAATCCTTGAGAAGAGGCTTGATGAACAGCTCCTCTTCTTTGACCCGATATACAGAATCGGCAGAGAAACGTACGACAAACCGAATATTTTGATTTCCTTTGGTCACCGACCAGGTGCCTTTAAAAAACATTTCCATTTCAGATGTATTTTTTTGAAACGTATACGGCAAAATCCTCATATTCCGAAAACGGCTGATCCGAAAGGTTCTCATGGCGGATTGCTTATGACAAAAACCAAGCATATAGAATCGCCGATCTTGAGGAACCAAACAATAAGGATCTACTTGCACCAATGATACATCTTCATTTTGAGGCGAGCTGTATTCCGCTTCAATTGTCTGCTGCGTAAGACTCGCCAAAACAATCAGCCTGAGCAGATAGGGCTGGTTTTCCCGATCAAGTGTCGAGCCGAGCCGGATGATATTTTTCATTTCCTGCGCGAAGCTCGTCTGGTCCATCTTTTTTTTCTGACTAGAGGCCATCACTTTCTCATAAGCACTTTCAAAAGCTGGCGGTAGAAGAGGCTTTATCGTTTCCATCATCTCTCCCAGCTTGGTAAAAGCCTCTGCCTCTTCTTCTGTCCAATTCAGAGGATACAAAGCAAAATTGCTAATAAAAATGTACCCCTTGCCATGCCCCATATTCGTAATCGGAATATGCATAGCGCTTAGCGCCTCCATATCTCGGTATATGGTACGTTCTGATGTTTCACAACGTTCGGCAAGCTCTCTTGCCAATATTCCTGGATTTGCCTGAACAATAGTAATAATCCGCATTAAACGTATCAACCGATCAGTCAAGGAAGTCTCTCCTTTACAAAAAGATAGTAAATTAGACTCACTAATTTGCACAAATAAACTAGCACAATTACCTATCTCAACCTATTATTCTTCGTAAAACGAACATCTCCTAACGATATTTCCTTATTAAAAAAGACCTTAGAACTATACGCAGTAAACGATACAAAAGACCCACTCCATTTATTGCGTATGGATAGAAGTAACTCGGCTTCCTCAAGGTAATCCATGTCTTCGCTTCTAGCTGCACATATAAGCAATTCATCTGCTTGTCTCGTAAGGATGAACGCCCCTCGCTCAGGCTCCCCTTTCTCATACATACGTAATGCCTTTTTTACAATTGGGGACGTCTCATTCAGCTTTATGTATTTTTCCACCTTCGGGTTGGATGGAATGCTCAGCAGACCAAGATGATGCGTGTAATGGATATAAAGCTGGTCTGTGCGGATCAGCGTTCGCTTTTCCTGCGATGGCTTGCGCCAGCTCCACTCGATCATTCCAATCGTATGTCTTCCGGACGCGTGAGCCGGTATAGAAAACGTTAAAATAGCTTGTCTATATTTTCCCCGTCGCACATCACCACAGTGAACCAGCATGCAATCTCCGTTTTCTGATTGTTTAAACCCGAGCCTCACCCCTTCAGCTTTTAATAGATTTACCCCGTTTTCTGGAATGAACTGAAGTTGAAGGTCACATCCCGCTGCCTTCGGTATTAGATTCCCTTTTCTTTTACGTATAGCCCCATAGCCCCATTCTATCAGTAGATTTACTTGTTTGGACCCATTCGCCGATATAGACTCTTTGTCCCATGTGTACGTTACATTGAGCATTGACTTCACCACTGGTAAATTCCCCCTAAAAGAACATGTAACTCTAAATTAACAGTGTTATCTGACACTATATTGTCAGGGAACATATGTTTGATTGTGAAAATTATACATGGTAATCTTTATGAAAGGGGACCTAATTCGGCAAATAACATTTTCATCCATTCTAATTACATAAATACGCAAAAATAGCCCGGCTTTTGCCGGGCTACATGATAGTCTGCTTCTATATTTAAAATTATGAAATCGTAGTTTCTGTTAAAGATGCTTTCGTATTTGTGCAAATATCGGATATTGGAGCAAAAGTAGTGCTATCCACGATAAGTTCCTTCGATAATGGCTTGCCATTTACAGTGATTTTTAAAATTGTATAGTTTTGTTCTCTCTCATTCATCTTTCAAAATCTCCTTCTATATCTATTTTAATATTTCTAGTTCATATATTTTGTTCAAGCCCTGATCAGGTGCGGATGGTTCTTGACTCGTTTGTTGGGAAAAATGCCGGAATGTTGCCGCTTCCTTGATATACCCGTTTTAGGTTACACTTAAACTAATAATCGAGTTTTTTTGATAATCTTTTCCCGTATTTGTCGTCTATATATTCTAAATACTGCATCCAAATCATTATATTGTACGTAACCATGTGATATGGGTAATGATCTGTAACATCTAACATCTTGGTTTCTCAAAAGGGGGAACATCACTTGGCACGAGCAACTTATCGCTTTGCTTTGTACCGCCGCATTGTCTGCGCTGCTATAGCGCTTTTGTTTATTTTTGGAGTAACCCGTGTACCCGAAGCTCATGCTGCTTATTGGGATGATGTATATCAAGGCTTTGAGCAGTTTTCACGTTTGCCAGGCGATGTATATCAGCTCAAGGAAAGCTACCGCCAAACACAGGAAGACCTGGAAAAAGCCCGTACCAGCATCGAGACCTACCAGAAGCAAAACGCCCAACTGCTGGAGCAAAATCGCAAGCTGAACGACACCGTTACAGAACTAAAAAATCTTCAAACCCAGCGCGATCAGGCTTCACACCGAAATAAAATGCTCATCCTCACGGCTGTCATTCTGCTGGCCGGTTATTTTATAGGTATCCGACTGTTACGTTACGGGATGCGTCGACGCTCGGGAAGATACTAACTGCCTGAAAGGATGAAGGGTCTGAATGGACATACAAGCAGGACAACACCATGATGAAAGTGTCGGTTCGGTCGTAACGCTCGACCTGGCTGAAGGGGAAAAGCTGCACGTTCTGCATCCGCAGCAAATCATCGCCTATCGCGGACCCAACTCAGGTCGCAGTGATAAGCTGATGAATATTAAAGGCATGTATCGCAAACACAAACTGATTCAGGCCGATTTCACAGGCGCTTGCCGGCTAATTGCCGCACTTCCTCCTGGCTTTAGTCTGAAGATGATCAAGCTAGAAGGAAGCGACGATTTGCTATACGATTTCCGCAACCTGTTCTGGTACAGCGCCGGCATCCAAATGCGTACCAAGCTGCTAAGCATGAAAAACATGTTGTTTAGCCGTGATGTCATTAAAATGAAATTTGACGGTATCGGCCACATTGGCATTTTGACGCAGGGATTGGTATGTCAAGAACAGCTTCATCCATCGGAGCCGATCTACGTCGATGCGAGCAGCGTCATTGCCTATCCCGAAAACGCCAAGCTGGAGTTAACCGTATATGGTAACCATTTGGCCAGCCAGCATATGAACTATCATTTTAAAATGACGGGGCACGGTACCGTACTATTTCATGCTGGTGAGCATCATCGGCGACTTCAGCAGGATATGAACGACGATGGCGTGATCAAACGATTTTTAAGGGAAGTCATTCCATTTGGTGGAGTGTTTATCAAATAGCCCTGCCATGCTATAATGGCAATGCTATCAATGAAGCTGTCTGTCCTTGTGGCAGCTGCTAATGAAGAAAATCCATGCATAACGCATGGGAGAGGTTCGCGAACTCCCTCTATAAAAAACTAACGATGCTTTGTCCTCCGCATTGAAAAATGAATTTGCGGGGCAAGGCCTGTTTTTTGTTGAAGCCGGTTCAAGAACTCTCCTTCTTCCACGTGACAAGACTCTGTGTCTTACACCATTCCAAGAAGATCGAGAGGTTTTTTTATGTTTACAAACGAAAAAGCAGTCGTCGTATTCAGCGGCGGTCAAGACAGTACAACCTGTTTATTTTGGGCAAAAAAACATTTTGCCGAAGTAGAAACTGTGACGTTCGATTACGGTCAGCGCCACAAGCAGGAAATTGAAGTTGCCGCCGGAATCGCCAGCGAGCTGGGTGTTCCGCAAACGGTACTGGATATGAGCCTGCTCAACCAACTTGCCCCGAATGCCCTCACACGCACCGACATTGACATTACTCAAGAGGAAGGCGAACTGCCTAGCACCTTTGTAGACGGTCGTAATCTTTTGTTCCTGAGCTTTGCAGCAGTTCTCGCCAAGCAAAAAGGAGCGCGCCACATCATTACAGGCGTTTGCGAGACAGATTTCAGCGGCTATCCCGATTGTCGGGATTCCTTTATTAAATCGCTGAACGTCACACTGAACCTTTCGATGGACTATCCCTTTGTGATTCATACCCCGCTCATGTGGCTGAACAAGGCCGAAACCTGGCAAATGGCTGATGAGCTGAAAGCTTTTGAATTTGTTAGAACCCGTACACTAACGTGCTATAACGGCATCATTGGCGATGGCTGTGGCGAATGTCCTGCCTGCAATCTCCGTCGTGCCGGACTGGAGCAATATCTCGCAGTTCGCGGCGCTTCGTCCCAAGGAGCTGAAGGTCATGCGTGAGCCAGGTACCTTTCGTATTGTCGACAAGCTCCAGCAGTTCGGGACAGACATTGAGCACTCTCAGCTGCGCTATCACCGCAAGCGTGTTCTCGTCAGCAAACAATTTACGTTCGATGCAGCGCACCATTTGCACTGTTACGAAGGCAAATGCAAAAATCTGCACGGACATACTTATATCGTCGTATTTGGCATAAGCGGTATACCGAGCGAAATAGGTCTGACGCTGGATTTTGGTGATATCAAAACGATTTGGAAAGAGCGAATTGAGCCTTTTCTGGACCACCGTTACTTGAATGAAACGCTCCCGCCAATGAATACAACGGCAGAAAACATGGTCGTCTGGATCTTTGAACAAATGGAGTCAGCCTTGACCTCGGATGCATACTGCAATCGTGTTGAAGGCGGACGTACCGAATTTGTACGACTGTTCGAAACACCTACCAGCTACGCCGAATTTCGACGGGAGTGGATGTACGATGAGTAATACTGTAACTACTCACCAACCTATGGCAACCCCCGACAGGGCTAAAGCAGCCCCTATTCCTGTGCTGGAGGTGTTTGGTCCCACCGTGCAGGGCGAAGGTATGGTCATTGGTCGTAAAACGATGTTTGTTCGTACCGCAGGCTGCGATTACCATTGCTCATGGTGCGACTCCGCCTTTACCTGGGACGGCAGCGCCAAGGATCAAATCCGTCGTCTCAGTGCCACTGATATTTGGCAGGAACTACAGTCCATCGGCGGCGAACGGTTCTCGCATGTGACCCTTTCCGGAGGCAATCCCGTCCTGCTGCCACAGCTCGGGACGCTGATTACCCTGTTACGCAGTCAAGGCATTGCCACAGCTGTCGAAACACAAGGCTCCCGTTGGCAGGAATGGCTGTACGATATTGATGAGGTGACCTTATCCCCGAAGCCGCCCAGCTCTGGCATGACGACCAACTGGGACGTGCTGGATGATATCGTGGCCCGTCTGACCAACCGGAAAATGGCTGGAGCGTCCAAGTCTACAACAAACGTCTCAGTTACAACGTGCACCCAGGAATCAAATAATGAATCGGTCAGACTATACGCTGGAGCATGCAGCCTGAAGGTCGTCATCTTCGATGACACCGATCTTGCCTATGCCCGCACCGTTCATGAGCGCTATCCACACGTACCGTTGTTCCTCCAGACGGGTAATCCAGATGTGAACACGGAGAACACCGGGCAGATTGCAGAGTCTCTTTTACATCGTTATGAATGGCTTATCGACCGCGTCATGGACGATTCCAGACTAAACGATGTAAGAGTACTCCCGCAGCTCCACACCCTCGTATGGGGCAACAAACGCGGCGTATAACATGCATATACAATATATTCCATATGGTCTGTATGTGATACACAAGATACACCAAATTAGTCGAAGTACACCCTCGACACCCAAAGCCATATAAAAAGTGAGAAACCCTCGTCTGCAAGGACGGGGTTTCTCAATAAAATAACGCTCCTTTCATATAGGAGTGCGCATTATTCTCTTCTACACCAATCTATAAGTAAACGGGTAGGGACTTTATGGTGTTGACGGCGGTCAGCAGCGGAGCGGAGGATTTGAAGCTGGAGAAGCGTTAGCGTTCGCCTTTGAAATGGGATTCTAACCTATAGATCTTTTATCAGAAAGAATCCCATTTCAACAGCGATCGGAAGCTCAAATCCTTCGCGAAGCGTCGCCTAACCGAACCGAACCGAACCTCCCCACCACCATAACTCCCTCTCTCTTTTACCAAACTAAACCAACTTTAAGGAGCCTCACTCAACATGACCGGAAGAAAACCCGAAGAAATGACCGACGTTACCCTACTTGGCAATCAAGGCACACAATACACATTTGCCTATGATCCCGCCATTCTCGAAAGCTTTGATAATAAACACCCGTACCGCGATTATTTTGTAAAATTCAATTGTCCAGAGTTCACCAGCCTGTGCCCGATCACAGGACAGCCTGATTTTGCAACCATCTACATCAGCTACATTCCTGATATTAAAATGGTTGAAAGCAAGTCCCTTAAGCTGTACCTATTCAGCTTCCGCAACCACGGTGATTTCCATGAAGACTGCGTCAATATCATCATGAATGACTTGATTAAGCTGATGGACCCTCGCTACATTGAAGTATGGGGCAAATTCACACCACGCGGCGGTATCTCTATCGACCCGTACACCAACTACGGCAAGCCGGGAACGAAGTATGAGCAAATCGCAGAGCACCGTATGATGAACCATGATATGTATCCAGAGACGGTGGATAATCGATAGGCTGATCACCTCTACTCATTCGCTACAAATATAAATAAGGGGCTGTCCCACAGGTCATAAATGACTCAGGGACAGCCCCCATATTTCTAGTCTATTGAAATCATCCATAAGAGTATAGCGCTTGTGGCGTCGTTTACACACTCAGATCAAATTTTGATTTTTTATATTCATAAGGGGTCTTACCCATAACTTCCTTAAAAGCTTTTCTAAACGATTTTTCGTTGGGAAAGCCTGCCTCGTAAGAAATTTCTGTAAGTGACTTATTCGTTGTTTCCAATAAATCGATTGCTTTTTCTAGACAAAGAATTTGCTTGTACTCCGTAAACGTCTGACCTGTATATTCATGAAACATTCTCGACAAATAGGCCTCTGAATAGCCACATATTCGAGCTGTTTTCGCTAGGCTAATATTTTCAGCGTAATGTTCTTTAATAAAGTCCATGATCGTCTTTATCTTTTGCTGCTTATCGCTAAATACTTCCGGCTGTAGATCTGCTGCCTGACTAAAATGATTAACAAGCAAATACTTAAGTTCAATAATTCGGCTTTGCTCTAAAATATAGTCATATTTCCCTTTGGAAATATGCAGGTTATATATATCCATAAATAACTCTCTTAATTTAGAAAGTATAGTATGTTCAACTTGTTGCTCTTGCGTGTTTAATTGGATGAATACTTGTTCATTGGCAAAAAAGGTTGCTGGAAATTGCAATACAACGACCTGGTTTTCCGTAATACTTTGGGTGGAGTGCGGTACATTGCTATTAATGAACAGTGCATCCTTTTCCATCAAAATGGTTATTTTTCCTTCATGCCACACCTTAAGACTTCCACTTGTACAGTAGATTAATTCCATATTACTGTGAAAATGCATAGGGATGACTCTTTCTGTATCTGTCGATTGAAACATAAAGAGGTTAATCATTTTTCTTCTGTCTATTTCAATATGTTCATATATTTTCTTCATACGACACCTCATCAACCAGCTATGAGTAATCAACAGTAATTATATTCAGTCATATACTCTAATACTCATACTATACCGATAGTAAAATGCCTACACAAGCTGAAATCTCTTCAGTCGACTAAGACAAAAAAAGGCAGTTCTTCTCGCAAACGGAGAAATGAACAGCCTTTCCTTGCCTACTTGTAGCTCTCAGGTAAAAGATAAGAATAAAGTTTTAATGATTGATTATGGCATCACATTCCTGCAACTGATAAATCTCAATTTCTCCTTCATTGTCTCCTGCTTCAAGCACCATACTGCATTGTTCCACATCTTCCAGGAAATAACGCAGAGAAAATACTTCCTCGCCTTCGTTCACAAAGATCTCCAGACTTGAGCTTTCTATAAATATTTGCATGCCTGCAAGTTGACTGGCTAACGTTGCTTTTCTGTACTCTCTCTGGTTCTTCAACCAGTTGGTTCTCCATATGGTTAAACTGTTTTCTTCCAAATCATAGTCAATTTCCACCGCATTTCTGACTATCATTTTGAAGTTCTCTGTAAGCTTCGAAAAATGAACATTGCACTCCACCTGTAGGGAAGGCAGCAGCCAAACCCTATTTTTGTGAATGTTCTCCTTGGAATGTACACCATCCATTCTTAGCAATTGTAATTCCGGCAATGGTTTCTGGTATAGCACACCGTTAGACAATACGATTTCTCTAGGAAGAGTCAGCGCATGAATCCAGCCTTCCTGAATGGTGGGAACAGCCCTCTCTGCTTCTTCATTCATGGCGCTCATCCATCCGAACATAATGGTTCTATCATTCACCTTGAATGATTGTGGCGCGTAGAAATCAAACCCCCGATCAAGCTCTTTAAAATGGACAAGATTCCCGTTGAATTTTCCTGTACTCGTTAATTTCCCAACAACATATCCCGATTGGTTAGGGTTTCTATAATATTCGCCTGCTTCTGGTAAGCCCTGAGGTGAGAACACAAAAATATCATTTTCCACAAATTGAAGTAGATCAGGGCATTCCCACATATATCCGAATTCATGATCATGGTCCAAAAATGATCCTTGGCATTCCCAATCAGACAAATCTATAGATTTGTAGATAAGCGCATCTCCAGTCAAATCCTCTCTTTGAGCGCCAACGATTAGCCACCAGTTCCCGTTCCGATCTCTCCATACTTTCGGGTCTCGGACATGTCTGGTATAGCCTTGTGGATGTTCAAACAAAGGACCCATTTTCTCGAAATGCTCCCCATCTTCCGAAATGGCTATGCATTGATAGCTTTCTCGGACTCCATCTTCCCTGATTACATTTCCTGTGTAAAACAGATACAGCTTTTCATCATGGACTATGGCGCCTCCGGAATAAATGCCGTCCTTGTCATACCATTCCGAAGGCTCCAGCGCTACACCCTTTCTTTGCCAATGCACCAGATCGCTCGAAACTACATGGCCCCAGCATTTATTTCGATGTTCGGTTCCTTTGGGGTTCCACTGATAGAACACATGATATTGTTGATTGAAAAAGGCAAGTCCATTAGGATCGTTTAATAGCCCGTAAGGAGGAGTAATATGATATTTAAGATGATAAGCGTCGCTTTTATTCATGTTTATCCTCCGGTAACAAAGTAAAACTAAAGCTTAGCAATATTTGCTGTGAGCTTGAACCGATATAAACCTCAAATTCGCCTGGCTCACTCTTATACTCCATTTCACGTCCATAAAATTTAAGCATGTCCTCATCCACTGAAAATTCCACAATTGTAGTCTCGCCGCTTTGTAAAAATACTTTTTTAAAGTCTTTTAATTCTTTAACGGGTCTTGCAATACTTGCAAATTTATCGCGAATATATAATTGAATCGTTTCTTTCCCAGCATACGTTCCAGTATTGGATACAGAAATACGGATATCCACTGACTCATTTGTTTTCATTTCCTTTTGGCTGACGGTTAACAGAGTGTATTCAAATGAGGTATAGGATAGGCCATAGCCAAACGGATACAAGGGTTCGTTCACTTCATCTATATATCGGGACGCAAAGCGATAAGAGCCATTTTCCTTTAAATTCGGTCTTCCTGTATTCAGCTCATTGTAGTAGACCGGAATCTGACCGACGCTACGTGGAAAGGTCATCGCTAATTTCCCAGACGGATTTACTTCCCCATACAGTATATTGGCCAACGCTTCTCCGCCCATCGTTCCCGGATACCAGGCCTGAACAATGGCGTCCACTTTTCCAGCAACATCGGTAAGGATCAAAGGTCTTCCACTATATACGATCAGAACAATCCTTTTGCCCAATAAGCTTAATTCATGAAGTAGTCTCAATTGCGGCTCTGGAAGCGTCGGATTCGTTCGTGATCCACCTTCTCCGCTCTGATAAATACTTTCTCCCAAGGCAAGGACTATGACTTCTGCTTCATTTGCATTCCTAATGGCTTCTTGCAGTAGAACTTCCTCGGAGCCTGTTTCAACCGCCAGCTTGTCCGCATATTTATCGAACGTTTCCCTTGCATCAAGAGGTAGCAGATAACTTCCTCTGCATACCGAGAGATTGTCGGAGCCAACAAGCTGTAACAACCCTGTTTTCAAATTTATAGTGTCTGTCTGCTCTCCCTTAATCGCCCACATGCCCAAGGTAGAATTTTCTTCTGCATAGGGACCCATTAAAGCTACCTTCGTTTCCTTTGACAACGGCAATACATTATTTTCATTTTTCAGCAGCACAACGGATTCTTCTGCCAAGGACAGTGCCGCTTGTTTATGTTCGTCTGACAGAATACTGCTTGTTGAACGTTTAACGATTTCCTGTAATCCGCGGTATGGGTCCTCGAACAGCCCTAAATCATTTTTCAGCTTTAAGACACGATATACAGCTTCATTCAGAAGCTCCAACATATAGTCATTATCAGAAATTACATCTTTCAATTGATTAGCGTACACTGCCGTCTTCATATCCACATCCACACCTGCCAACAGTGCCAGCCTAGCGGCGGAAGCCTCGTCTTCGGCATAACCATGCATGATTAACTCTTCAATAGCGGCGTAATCCGAGATCAATACACCGTCAAAATTCATTTCCTGTCTTAATACACTACGGTTAAGCCACTCGTTTCCAGTCGCAGGGATACCATTCAACGTATTAAAAGCCGTCATGACAAGCTTGGCACCCGCTTCTATTGCTGCTTGATATCCAGGTAAATAATATTCTCGCAATGCATGCTCCGATAGATCCACGGCATTGTATTCACGTCCCGCTACAGGTGCTCCATAAGCGGCAAAATGCTTGACACAAGCGGCAATTTTATTAGCTGGTACGGCTCCATCTTCCAAGTTGCTGCCCTGAATTCCCAGAACTACGCTTTGCGCATATTTCTGCGCCAGCAAGGTATCTTCTCCAGGTGATTCCATCACCCGCCCCCAGCGAGGATCTCTAACCATATCTACCATGGGGGAAAAGGTTACATGAATGCCTTCCTCATAGCACTCCTGAGCAGCAATCGAAGCCGCATTCTCTATCCCCTCATAGTTCCAGCTACATGCTTGAGCAATCGGAATTGGGAAAATGGTTCGATAGCCATAGATAATATCCGCCATGAATAACAGTGGAATTTTATGAACCGATTTTTCCAAATAATCGGTTTGCAACCGGATTATTTTTTCCGGGTTGGTAATGTTTAATATGGAGCCCGTGTTATAAATATTATAGTCCGTGTTTAGCCCCAATTTTTTCAAAGGGCCCGTCACAACCGTATCCATGTCTCCTTCAAAAAAATCACCAGTCAGTTGGATGAGCTGGCCGATCTTCTCTTCTATTGAAAGACTGTTCAATTTCTCAAGCAATGTTTTGTTGTCCATGATTTTCTCCACCAAATTTTATTTTTTCTCTATTTGTTCTCTATTTTTTCTTTAAATCCAAAGATCCACGTCAACGCAAATGCTACACCAAAACCGATTAAACAAACTAAAGCATACAGAAAAATTTGATTATTCAGATACAATAACAAGCCAGGTATAGCTGTAATCGACATGCCTGTGGCTTGAACATTAAAGATACGTGCGAAGAATCCTCCAACCGCTCCTCCAATCAAGCCCATCACGAATGGTTTACCATACCGAATGTTCACCCCAAAAATTGCCGGTTCTGTAATGCCCAGCAGTGCAGACACGGCAGAAGGATAGGCAATAGATTTGGTTTTTAATCTTTTCGATTTCAGGCCGACAGCTAACGCCGCACCTGCTTGTGCACAAATAGAGGCCGAGCTGATCGGGTTAACCATATTCCAGCCGCCATCCACCAGCATCTGTATTTCGATCAGGTTGAGCGCATGGTGCAGTCCGGTAACGACAATAATCTGATTAATGCCGCCATAAATAAATCCGCCAATGCCAAATGGCAATTTTAAAATAGCTGTAACGGCCGATAATATTAAAACCTCTACCTCATGGAAGATGGGACCAATCACGAACAAGCCCAGTACCAGTGTGAGCAACAATGTCAGAAACGGTGTTAGAATCAAGTCCAATGCCTCGGGAACGGATTTTCTAATTCTTTTCTCCATCATCGCTCCCACGATCCCTATAATGAACGCCGGCAGAACGGAACCCTGATAGCCTGCGATTTTAATGAAGCCCAAAAACAAAAGAGGCTCCTTCACATGTTGAGCGACATCCCAGGAAGTAGGTAAAGAAGGACTTACCAGCATGAGTCCGAGCAAAATTCCCAAGATCGGCGACCCGCCAAACACTCTGAATGCAGACCAGCAGACCAACACGGGTAAAAAGGCAAAAGCAGTATCGGTCAGTATTTGCGTAAATAATATGAAATTCGCAGAAATATCATCCGGTGTAAGTCCAAATAACTGTAGCAGTGCAGGCTGAGTTACCAAGCCCCTAACTCCCATAAACAAGCCGGTAGCTACCAATGCAGGGATAATGGGAACGAATACATCTCCGAAAACCCGGATCATTCTTTTGAAAAAGTTGTCATCTTGCGTGGAGGCCTTCTCTTTCAGCTCTGCCTTTGATGTCGCAGATACGTTCTGGCCGACCATCGCTTCGTAAACTTTGTTCACGGTACCGGTTCCAAAAATAATCTGATATTGTCCGGAGGTAAAAAAGACCCCTTTTGCCTTATCAATATTTTCAATAAATTCATCATCAATAATATCCCTGTCTTTTACAATCAATCTCAACCGTGTAGCACAATGTGCCATGGAAATAATATTGTCTTCTCCACCAAGCCCTTTAATGACATCCTGGGCTATTTTAACGTATTCTTTCTCAAGACTCATCAGTCTTCTTCCTTTCCTCTGTTCCTCTTAGTTAGTCTGAACCTTTAAAACTTGGACTAATATGCTTCTTAAGAATAACATGACTGCGCTTTCAAACAGTGCGATTATTTTACTACATTAAGGTCAAATTTTGACCTTTTTATACCCTTGGCTATAAATAACTCCGAAAAATAGGCTTTGTACTGGAACAAAAAATGCACCTTCAGAATGGGCACTGGATAATACTTCATGGTTTATCCGGTGTATTCCAAAGGTGCACTTTTTATTGTCCTATTTGGTTACTTCGTGACTTTCAACTGAACACTATTGGCTGTATAGACAATCTTCACTTTATAATTGCTTGGCAAACCTGCTGCTTCAATAGAAGAGAATGCCCCAGTGCGTTTGCCGTAGGTTAAAATGGTGGCACCGCTAGCTGGTACATATTTGTTAGAAAAATTCAGGCGTAATTTTCCGTTAAGTTGGGCGGTTCCCTTAATTTTGAGTACATCATTTTTACTTTGCAGATTGAGTTCAAGCTTACCCTTGGCTGTTTGTTTGTAATTGCTGCCAACAATCAGCTTTCCAGCATTGTTTTTAAGAAGAGTTCCCCCGTTATTTGTAACTGTACCACTTCCGAAAGCTGTCTCCGAATTACCTTCAAGTACGCCTTGATCGATCTGTGTACCACCGGAATACGTATTGCTACCCATAAGCTTCAACGTACCTGTTCCCTTTTTAATCAGCTTTCCAACACCAGAAATATGGTTGCGCCAGCGATCCAATGCATTGAAACCGCCTTTGGAAGCGTCCATATTCACCGTAACATTATTGGCAAAAGCACCGTAGCCATCCGCGGCGGAAAACAGGTTCAAGCGTCCCCATCCTTCGGCATCGTCAAGCACAGGATAACCGGATGGAAGGCCTGTAGTGGCCAATACCCAACGGCGTTGTGTGCTGTCAAGGTAAGGTTGACGTGTCTCCAACAGCACTTCAGCTCCCTTAGGTACTGTCATTGGCGTCGTGGTTGGGTTAATTTGATTAAATCCATACGTTAATCGTTCATTATAATTTTTTTTGTTCGCAGCATAATTGCTGAACCGATCTGGGGCTGTACCTTTTTGGGACAGCAATTGTTTATGAGCATCCTGGTAAGCTGCTTTCTTCAAGTTCCTATTGGCTGGATCAGACAGGATGGCAGCAGCCATCGCCGTTGCCATGACGCGTCCTCCCATAACATCAAGCGGGGAATGCATGCCAGCAACAACACGGTTATTGCCCAGCTCCGAAGCTCGTGTCAGCAATTCCTGATAACGCTCCGGCATGGCATAGGCCATAGCTATGGAACTGAGATATGCAGCATTGGTATGACCGCTAGGAAAGCCGCCATCATTAGTAGCATCAGATTTGAGAGCGGGGATCAGACTTGGGACAATCACCGAATTATCGCTCCAACGGAACGGACGAGGATAACTAAAGTAAGACTTGGCCGGGTTCGTCGTAGAGTAGTCCCCACGCAAGGTATTGACCAGATTCACGACGTTGCCGAGACTGGAGCTGGTATCCCCTGCATTCGTTCCCTCATCTTCATATTTTTTAGTTGTGGCATCGGCCGGAACGTCGTTGATTGTCGTCGTGGCACCTGCCTTCTTTCGATATATATCAGTAAGCGAACCCAGACCGTCGATTACACTGTAGCTCTGATTTCGGCGGTCGTCCAAATAAGCCGCATCGGCCTCACTGGAAGTTCGACGGGCAGCAATATCAATCACTTTTTGAATATTAGCGTCCAGTACACTGCTATTTAGCTTAGTCCCTGTGTCCCAGGTAGCCCCAGGAGTCCAAAGCTTATTAAATTCAGAGAGCAACCCAAGGGTCGGATTGGAGCTTTCCGTCTTATTAGCAGCACTATTATTTTTGTAATGATCTACGAAATATCCCCATGACGGTTCTGTTGGAGTTACTGTTGTTGGCAAGGTTGCTGCACTCGCGAAATTTCCACCCAGAGAACCTAGAAGTAATGGTACAGATAATAATGCAACTGATAGTGGTTTTCTTAGCAATTTCATTCTCAAATCAGATCCTCTCTTCTCTTGTGCTCTTCATCCTGTTTCTACGGAGCTATTATCTATACAACAAGTTGTATGACATAAAGAATCATATCTTAAGTTTGTTAAATAAAGAGCCTAGTTTTGTTAAATTCTTCTTGCTTATTTATATGTAAGAGGAATATCAACAACATTCAACATAGAATAGTTTTTATTGTTTGTAATACTTTCACCATGTTGATATGTGCTTATGATCAATATAGTTGGTGTATTGGCCCATAAAATCTAATTAAGGTAGGTTGTCTTATGAGCGAGGAAACTATTGCTTTCAAATGTGGAGCGTGTAAACAGATACCAGATAAACCCCTTAGAAAACAAAGATTTTGAGATTGTAGCCATCGAAGATGCTATGGACTGGGCGGATTTCAAACATCATACTCCAGATCTAAATAGTGAAATATGGGAAAGAGCATTGATACCTCCGGTAAAAGGTGATTCAAAAAAAGTACAAGTATATTTTCCTTTTCATATGTCCGTTGGAGAAACTTTTTGGACTTTATTCAGACCTGCTTATTCACATTTTAATGGTTGGGAAGAGCAGCCTGATGAGATCAACTTCTCTGCGTTTATTAAATGTAGATTTGAAGACATCATATCGAAAAATGAAAAAAGAGCTTGGATCACTGTCAGAGTGGAGGAAGTCCTGTTATTGAAAAATGTATGTAATGAAATGCCACCCCGTGATGGAACAGGATATCTGGATTCATTTCATATGTTTGGAGAGGCTCAACTATTGCAATATAAGGATTGGATTCTTCTTGATGCAAACGCACAAAGTAATCTTGGGATTTGGGCATTAATTAAAAGAGTTAAGGATGATAACCATTTGGTGGCATATGGCGAATGGGAATTTCATTCCAATTTAGTCTACTGTGGAAATCTAATAATCCCTGAAGACGAGTTGAACCAATTCATGCATGTTAGAGAGTAAAATGATAAGTAAAGGATATCTTATACAGATACAATACACTCAGAGCGAGATAATCTGTTGTAAATTAAAGGACCGAGCAATAAAGAGTATCCAGCAGGATGGGCAAGCAGCGATGAGTAAATAGGGACTTTATCCCACTTTCAGCCATTTGCTGCAAATGGATTGCTTCCTATATCTTAAAATATACATACATACCCGGAGGTTGCCATGACTACTAAATCTGCTACAAAAAATGAAACGGGCCAGTCGCTCCCCCTCCAGGGGCCGCAAGCGAAAGGTACCGTTTTTGCGATTCTGATTGCCATCAGTTTCGTCCATCTGTTCAATGACTCGATTCAATCGGTCATTCCAGCGATCTTTCCGATCCTGAAGGAATCTATGAGCCTGAGCTACACGCAGATCGGCTGGATTTCATTCGCCATCAACTTTACAGCTTCGATCATGCAGCCTGTCATTGGCTTGTTTTCGGACAAACGACCTACGCCCGCTATCCTTCCCATCGGTATGGGCTTTACGCTGACCGGCATGCTGCTGCTCGCCTATGCTGCCGATTATAAAGCGGTGCTAATCGCAGTCATCTTCGTAGGTCTGGGCTCAGCTGCCTTTCACCCGGAAGGCTCGCGCGTGTCCCATATGGCGGCAGGATCACGCCGGGGATTGGCACAATCCATTTTCCAGGTTGGCGGCAATGCAGGCCAATCGCTGGCACCGATGCTCACAAGCTGGATTTTTATCCCGTTGGGGCAATTTGGCGCCATCTGGTTCACAGGTATTGCGGCAGCCGGGATTGTAGTGCAATCATTCATTGCCCGCTGGTACGGTAACGTCCTGCGTACAGAAGGCATTGCACGCAAAAAAGTGGCGACACGCCGCATGAAGCCCGAAGTGCGCAGCCGCATTATGTTTGCCATGATTGTCCTCATTCTGCTGGTATTTGTCCGTTCGTGGTATTCGACCTCGGTGGGAAGCTACTATTCGTTTTACTTGATGGAAGTATTTAAAATGCCATTGGCGGATGCACAGCTGTACATTTTCCTGTTCCTCGGGGCTGGAGCGCTAGGTACCTTCTTTGGTGGTCCGCTGGCAGACCGTTTTGGCAAGCGCAATATGATTTTTCTGTCCATGGTATTAGCTGCACCATTGGCGCTGCTGCTGCCTTATGCCAACCAATTCTGGACGGCGATCCTGCTGGCGATTATTGGATTTATTATGTTGTCCAGCTTTTCGGTCACAGTCGTATATGCACAGATGCTCGTGCCTGGCAAAATCGGGACGGTGTCCGGTCTCATTACGGGCCTGGCCTTTGGCCTTGGCGGTGTGGGTGCACTCGTGCTCGGCAACTGGATCGACAAAGTAGGCATCACCAACATTATGTTCCTATGCGGCTTTTTGCCACTGCTCGGCATTTTAACCTTCTTACTTCCTACAGACAAAACCCTGAATCGCTGGGCGGAAGAAAATGGAGCCGAAGTGTAATAAGCTGACATGCGGCGGCCAACTAGGCCGCTGCACACCTTTATAGCAAAGGTTTTGTAGCAAAGTAACGTAATTCCCCACTTCTACTCTAATTCATTCTCTTCTTCTGCCAAACGCATCAAAATACGGCGCTTCCGATACAGCATTTTCCCTGCTTCAGCTACGTCACTAATAGCGCTTCGATTGGCAATGGAGCCAAACAAAATGCCCGCAATCGGGACCATTTGCAGCAGCTTTTTCCATCCAAACTGATCACGATAGGTGTTAATGACCTCTTTCCAACCCTGCATCTGGGAAAAAACCTGTGCCTGACGTGAAGGATCATCGAACAAGGCCAGTTCCTCTAATACAGCTTTCTTCCCCACAATATCAGATGAAGCGAATTGCATACATTTAATAATAAAAATGCGCTCCTGCTTATCATGGGGGTTAAACCCATAGCACAAAGCGATTTCCTGAAGCACCTTGAGTGACAAGCCAAGTAAAATAGGGATATCCGCCGCAATCGTAAACACACCGCCAATTCCCGTGGTTGCTCCCTGAGCGGTGGCAAAGGTAATGCGACCCGACGTCATCTCGTCCGCAGTCTGATCCATGATCGTTAGTGGGAGCTCAGCCGCCTGCTTCAAATCCCACGTGGATTCCTCACTATGCTCCGCATCTGCGTTTTCCCCGGAATGGGGCTGATTCTCCGTATCCGAGGCGGAAGCTGCACCATTTTGCTGAATCATATATTCACGGGCCATCTTGTTCAGCTTACTCAGGACTGTTTCTTCTTTCACCAAATATTTGCCACCATTTTGAATGAAGCTACCCATCTCGTTAAGCAGCTGCTCCAGCTTGTCCTTAATGATTTTGGGCGTCAGCCGATCCAGCAGCATAAAGGGCCATCTGCCGATTTTTTCCCAGAAAAAAATATCCTTCTGCTCCTTCTCCCACTTTTCAATCTGCTTCAGCTCTTGGTGCAATACATCCTGACTTTCCCGATATTCTATAAGCGGCTTCATAAGCGTAGACGTCTCCTTTTGACTATGCTAGTTTATGTATGGATAATACGTAAGTAAGGCGAGTTCAGGTTTCTTTTTTTAGCAAACGAGATGTATAGTAAGTTAAAATTCGTACAGATCGGAGTGTAATGATGAATAATGTAGGGCTTGTCCCTTACCATTTTGAGCATGATGCGATTTTACATACCTTTTATTTGCCCGAGGAGCAGAAGCAATTTACTGGAATGCCAGCTGAAATGCTGGCACTGGCCAAGGAAGATCCACACCGCCATCCTGTTGTGATTACGGCTACTGGAAGGCCGGTTGGATTTTTCATTTGAGCCTATAACGCTGACTTCAATAGCCCTCGTAAACAAAAGCTTTCGGCACAAAATGCCGAAAGCTTTTATCATTAAATTTCGCCAATGGAAAAGCTCAATTTGTAGTTGCCAAACTTCGTAAGTTCATCCAGCATGGTATTTAACTCTGACTGTGATGACATGCGCACCCGCATCCAATAACAGCCCTCCCCACTTACCCGATGGATTTCGACAATAGAGGAATGCTCCCGTGCAAAAGTCTGAAAAGCACTGTGAGTCGTTCCTGAATTCAGAAAAACCGTAATAAAGGCATGAATCGTCTGCCCAATTTTCTCCGGGTTCCAGCGTAGTGTATAGCCCTCAATAATACCTGCATCCTGCATTTTTCGAACACGCGCCCCTACTGCTTGGCCTGTCAAATGAACTAGCTGACCGATCTCCTTATGCGTTAAAGAGCTGTCTTCAATTAAATGATGAAGAATACGCAGGTCGGTCTCATCAGGTACGAATAGTTCCATAATTATTTTTCCTTTCATGATGAAACGAGAATGCTGGTTTTCCTTTCAGCAGGCCGTAGCCTGCATCTGCTTGCGTCAGATATGATTGTAGCAGAAACCAAGAACGGCCGAAAATACATTCGGTCAAAAAAACATTTACGATCAAAGGAGCTTCCATATATGAATATCACACTAATCCGCAACGCAACCTTATGGATCGAATACGCAGGAGTAAAATTTCTGATTGATCCGATGCTGAGTGATGCTGGCCTAAATCCACCAGTTCCCAATACGGAAAACACTCTCCGCAATCCGCTGGTTCCCTTGCCACCACAATGGCAAACGCTTGGACAGCCTGACGTTGTCATCGTCACGCATTTGCATCCAGACCATTGGGACCCGGCAGCAGTACGCTGGCTGGACAAACAGCTTCCCGTCTTCTGCCAGCCCGGAAATGAAGAACAAATCATGGCTGACGGTTTTACACAGGTTACTCCGATTTCGGTGGCTGTTTCTGTCGGAGAAATTGAGATCAACCGTACTGCTGGACATCACGGTACTGGAGAAATCGGGGAGCAGATGGGACCCGTATCCGGCTTTGTATTTCAGGCTCCAGGTGAGCCTGTCGTCTACGTGGCCGGGGATACCATTTGGTGCAGTGAAGTCGCGGAAGCACTGGATAAATACCGCCCAGACTGGACGATCGTAAACGCTGGAGGAGCGCGGTTTACAGTGGGCGATCCCATTATTATGACTGCCCAAGATGTAACAGCTGTTGCACAGCATGCTCCTTACACCCAAGTCGTTGCTGTCCATATGGAAGCCATCAACCATTGTGTACTGACTCGCTCCGAGTTTACGGAACATATCCATCGTGAAGGTCTGGAGAAGCGTGTCCATATTCCGGCAGATGGAGCGACGATTTCGGCATAAGGCGATAATTCCCGATTCACCGTTTGCGCCTATTTCGAATATATTGGATTTCAAAACGCCTAAAAGAAGGGATTATTAAATGAATTGGCAATATCAGCATCCTTATTATGGTACAGAAACCCAATGTAAAGAAGTTCCGATTGCTTTTCCTCCCCAGCATCAATATAGACAGCCGGGGTTGGAATACCTGGTGGTTCCACGCCCTATCTTTGATAATCCAAAGTATATCGGTACGGGAAAGCTTCAGGATCGGGTGGCGATTATTAGCGGCGGGGACAGTGGCATTGGTCGCGCGGTAGCAGTGGCTTTTGCCAAGGAAGGGGCCGATGTGGTCATTGCCTATCTCGATGAGCATCGAGATGCTATGGAGACCCGTGATGTCATTCACCGGCTTGGCCGACGTTGCTTGCTAATTCCAGGTGATCTAAGGCTTAGAAGCAACTGCTGTCTGGTTGTTCAAAAAACGATGGAAACCTTCGGTCGTATTGATATCCTCATTAATAATATGGGGATTCAGTTTGTGCGCGAATCCTATTTGGATATCAGTGAACAGCAGCTACGTGATACGTTTGATACGAATATTATTTCCTTCTTCCATATGACTACAGAAGCCTTGCCGTATATGCGGGCTGGGGCCAGCATCGTCAATACGGCATCGGTTACGGCCTATGTTGGGCAAAAAAATATGATTGACTATTCAGCTACCAAAGGAGCCATTGTCAGCTTCACGCGCGCTTTGGCTAATAATCTGGTCGATCAGGGTATTCGCGTGAATGCCATTGCTCCCGGTCCGATCTGGACTCCGCTGAATCCGGCCACACAGTCGACTGAAGTCATTCGCACCTTTGGCAGCAATACGCCGATGAAGCGTGCCGGGCAGCCTTATGAATTGGCCCCTGCCTATGTGCTGTTGGCTTCAGATGACGGCTCTTACATTACGGGCCAGACGCTGCATGTAAACGGCGGACAAATGGTGACGACTTAGTTGGGTTAGCTAATAGCCATAAAACCTAACAAAGCAAAAACCTCCAGCATCCACAATTTCAAGTGGGACTGGAGGTTTGCTTATTTTACAATATTGAATATAAGCTTAGACTGATCTTTTGTTTTTGTTGTAAATATCGAAGGCAACCGCCAGCAGCAGTACCAAGCCCTTGATCCCTTGCTGCCAGTCAATACCGAGACCGATCAGAGACATACCGTTATTCAGTACGCCCATAACCAAGCCACCGATAATGGCTCCAAAAACCGTGCCGATTCCGCCCGACGCCGAAGCTCCACCGATAAAGCAAGCTGCGATGGCATCCAGCTCAAAGTTCGTACCTGCTCTCGGCGTAGCCGCGTTCAGACGTGCCGCAAAGATGAGACCAGAAATGGCAGCCAGTACGCCCATGTTGACAAATACCCAGAATGTTACTTTTTTCGTTTTGACACCAGACAGGCCCGCTGCCTTTTCATTTCCACCCAGCGCATACACATGGCGCCCCATAACCGTGCGGTTCATGACGAAGGAGTATACCACGATCAGGATGAACAGCAGGACGAGAATGTTCGGTATTCCCGCATAGCTCGCAAGCATGAAGGTAAACAGATTAATCACAGCAGCCACCACGATCAATTTGAGTACAAATAACACCTGTGACGGAACCTCAAATCCATATTTAAGCTGAGAGCGGCGTTCGCGAATTTCGTTCACGATAAACCATACCGTAAGTGCAATGCCGACAATGATGGATACCAGGTTATAACCGGTAGATGAAAAATCCGGCAGGAAGCCTGAACTGATTTTCTGGAATCCCCCCGGAAAAGGAGAGATCGATTGGCCTTCCAGCACGATCATTGTCAATCCGCGGAAGAGCAGCATCCCCGCCAAGGTAACGATAAATGCCGGAATCCGTACATAAGCGACCCAGAACCCTTGCCATGCCCCAATTAACGCTCCGACCAGCAAAGCTGCAATCACAGCGACCCACGCTGGAAGCTGCCAATCGACCATCATAATGGCGGCAACCGCACCGACAAAAGCGGCTATGGAGCCGACGGACAAGTCAATATGCCCAGTGATGATAACCAGCACCATCCCGATCGCCAGTACGAGAATGTAGCTGTTTTGCAGAATCAGATTGGTAATATTAATCGGCTTCAATAGCAAGCCGCCTGTCAGCACCTCGAACAAAATCATAATAACGACCAGCGCAATCATCATGCCATATTGGCGGATGTTATTTTTAAATAGTTTAGTTATGGTTTCCATGCTTCACGCCTCCTGACTTGGTCATATATCTCATCAACGTTTCCTGCGAAGCGTCCTCACGGCTAACCTCTCCGGTGATCCGCCCGGCATTCATAACATAAATCCGGTCACACAAGCCCAGTACCTCTGGCAGCTCGGACGAAATAACCAGTACCCCCTTGCCTTCAGCGGCAAGACGATGAATAATCGTATAAATTTCGTATTTGGCACCCACATCTATGCCGCGCGTCGGCTCATCCAGAATCAGAATATCCGGTCCGGCAAAAATCCATTTGCTCAGTACTACCTTCTGCTGATTGCCGCCACTCAGATTGCCCGTTTTCTGCAAAATACTCGGCGCTTTGATGTTCATGCTTTTTTTCATTTCCTCTGCAACGACGACTTCCTCCTGCTCATTAACTACAGCGCCTTTCGCCAGCTTGTTCAGACCGGTCAGCGAAATATTGCGCTTGATATCATCCATTAAAATGAGGCCGTACTCCTTGCGATCCTCCGTCACATAGGCAAAGCCGTTGTTAATCGCGTCTGTAACCGTGTTGTTCTGGATCGGCTTGCCGTCCTTAATCAGTTGACCCGAGATGTTGCGCCCGTATGACTTGCCAAAGATGCTCATCGCCAGCTCGGTCCGTCCCGCCCCCATCAGCCCGGCAATGCCGACAATTTCACCGCGGCGAATGTTCAGATTCACCTGATCCAGCACCTTGCGGTCCGCATGATGCTCGTGATATACCGTCCAGTCCTTCACTTCCAACACGACTTTGCCAATCTCGGCATGACGCTCTGGATAACGGCTGGTCAAATCGCGTCCAACCATCCCGCTAATGATCCGATCCTCTGTGACCTCATCCTTTCTCATATCCAGCGTCTCAATCGTCTTCCCGTCCCGCAAAATCGTAATCGAATCCGATACCTTTGCGACCTCATTCAGCTTGTGGGAGATCAGAATGCAGGAAATGCCCTGTTTTTTAAATTCCAGCATCAAATTAAGCAGATTTTCACTATCATCCTCATTCAATGCCGCTGTTGGTTCATCCAGAATAAGCAGCTTTACCTTTTTAGAGAGCGCTTTCGCAATTTCGACCAGTTGTTGCTTGCCGACCCCGATGTTCGTAACCAAGGTATTGGGGTTTTCACTCAACCCGACCTTGGACAGTAGCTCGCGTGTCCCGACAAAAGTCTCTTTCCAATCAATCACGCCACCGCTGGCGCGTTCGTTGCCCAGATAAATATTTTCTGCAATCGAGAGATACGGGATCAATGCCAGTTCCTGATGGATAATGACGATGCCCAATTCCTCGCTCTGCTTGATATCCTTGAACTCACACGTTTTGCCTTGGAAAATAATATCCCCTTCGTAGGTTCCATGTGGATATACACCACTCAGTACCTTCATTAGCGTCGATTTGCCCGCACCGTTCTCGCCGCACAGCGAATGAATCTCGCCTTCCTTGACCTTGAGATTCACATTTTCCAATGCCTTTACGCCAGGAAAGGTTTTGGTAATTCCCTTCATTTCCAAGATGATTCCAGTCATGGGATACGCTCCTTTCGGTTGGATTCTTACTCTTATTTCAGTCCGATTTGTTCTTTGGTGTAATAGTGACTGCCGACAATATCCTTCTCTACATTCGTCCGATCCACCGAGATTGGATCAAGCAAGTACGCAGGAATTACCTTTTTCCCGTTGTTATAGGATTTAACGTCATTTACTTCCGCTTGCTTGCCTTGTAAAATGCTGTTGGCCATCACGACCGTTTGCTCAGCCAGCTTACGGGTATCCTTAAATATGGTTTGGGTCTGCTCTCCAGCCACAATGGATTTGATCGAAGCCAGCTCCGCATCCTGTCCGGTAATGATCGGCAGTGGCTTGTTCGCTGATCCATATCCGACCCCTTTCAGGGATGAAATGATACCGATGCTAATGCCGTCATACGGAGAGAGCACCGCATCCAGATTGGCCCCTGAGTAGTAGGCACTCAGCAGATTATCCATCCGCGACTGTGCCAAAGCTCCATCCCATCGCAGTGTAGCGATCTGCGCCATCGTCATCTGCTTGCTGCGCACGACCAGCTTACCGGAATCAATGTATGGCTTAAGTACGGACATCGCACCATTAAAGAAGAAGTATGCATTATTGTCATCCGGCGATCCGCCGAACAGCTCGATATTGAAAGGGCCCTTGCCATCCTTGAGACCCAGCTTTTTCTCAATATATGCCGCCTGTAATACGCCCACCTTGAAGTTATCAAAGGTCGCATAATACGTCAGATACGGTGTGTTGCGAATCAGACGGTCGTAAGAAATGACCTGAATCCCTCGGTCGTGTGCCTTCTGAATTACATCCGTCAGCGTGTTTCCATCGACCGAAGCAATGACCATAACATTAACGCCCTTGGTGATCATGTTTTCGATTTGGGAAATTTGATTTTCCACCACGTCCTCGGCATACTGTAAATCCGTTTTATAGCCTTGCTCCTGAAACAACCGAACCATATTTTCTCCGTCCCCTACCCAACGCTCGGACGATTTGGTCGGCATGGAAATGCCCACATAGCCTTTTTCCTTGCTGCCCGTTCCACTCTCCGCCAGATTGCAGGCCGAAAGCATCAGGGCCAAAACCAGAAGCCAAACAACAACAGCTCCCTTTTTCATATGAAGTTCCCCTTTCCTCATGTGATGCAGGTCATTTGAAGGTAAGGATTTTGCAAAATCCTCAGGTCATTGCTGATTAAAATTGAAATGAGATAGCGCTTACATAAGCGAGGCGATGAGCACCTCTCTTTTTTTATGTGCAAACACATGGTATCATTCCAGGCCGGGGAAGGTCTTTGCAGGTTTTGAACCTTTTTTATAAAATTTTAACCTTTGTGGTGGGGGAGGTATTACTTAATGACGTTAAGCTTCGTCGACATCAATTAAGAACACCCGCTCCTGGAATCCTCCCCGGGCCTCGGCTTTGTCCGCCCGCAGCTTGTCCAGCTCGGGTACATTCGCTCCATGTACTTCTGCCAGCGCTCGGATGACTTCGAGCATATCCGCTAGTTCTTCCAGCGCATCCTGATCTTTGTCCGCTGCAAAATACTCCTCAGTCTCTTCACGAAGCTTCGTTCGCAGTTCCTGCTTATACTCCTCTAGGTCCAAAATGCGTGTCCGACATTCCTTACCTTGAGACATAATGATATGCGGGATCCGATCCCGCACCAGCTTGTTGTATGTAGGCATTTCAAATAACACCCTTTCTGATATGAAGTTTAAAAATTCAACAATTTAATTGAACGGGTTTTCTTTAAAAATAGACGGATACCGCTTCGATGGATTCGTTATGATACGCCGCGATAGACGTTCTAGAATAGAGTCTGTTTTATACAGCAACATGTCTACTTCCTCCAGCTTCATCGTCTCCCTGGATGCTTCTTCCTCTCCGGAGACCAGATAATGCATGGTACCCATAAACAGCACCATATCTAAACACGGCTCCGCATCCGAGCGAATTAGTCTAAGCAGATCGTTCATGGATAGACTAATGGATAAAGGCATGATTTGATTTCGATGTACATAAATGGCCTTCGCCATAGAAAACATAGCGCGATCACAAAGAATGAGGCAATTTAGCCATTGATTATGATCACGCATCATCTGGGCAAGCTGCATTTGGTATTGGGCAAGCTTTTGAAAATCCATCATGCAATTCAATATGTGGTTGTCACTATACTTAGGCAATTTGAAATCAGCTTCACTATGTAGTTGGGGACTTAAGGAGTAGTGTTTCATGAGGAATCAACTCCTGAATTTAAATTTCATAAATAAGGGTTTTGCAAAATCCTGAAACAAATGTGAGCAACGTAGCATATCATTAGAGCACTAAAATGTATAATTTTCTAGCTATCGGACAAGCTTCATAATGAATATTACTATATAGTAGTTTTTAATTCAATTTACTTACTAACGCATATTAATTAGATGTAACTCTTTCTCTACACTTCTAACTATAGAGAGGTGTATTCATGTCAGAACTATTAGAATTAGTCGGTACACGTATTCGAGATATTCGAAAGTCTAAAGGGCTTTCCCAAGAAGCTTTAGCCGAAAAAGCAGGTTTCAATTCGAGTTATATTGGTTTCATTGAGCGTGCGGAGAGAAATATATCTTTGAAAAATCTGGAGAAAATAGCGAAGGCATTGAACGTGGGCGTCTATCAATTGCTTACATATGTGAAGGAAAATGATGAGCTTACCGAAGAAGATTCGAGTATAAAAGCCATTTTGTCTCTCCTAAGAACTCGTGAAACCAAAGATACTGAGCTGGCCTTAAAGATTCTTACGGATATATTTATTAGAATGGATGAACGATGAAACAAAAAAAGGAACTGCACTCTGCAGTTCCCCACCTACCTCTTACGACAACGCCAGCATCGCTTTCATATCTTCCTCTGCGGTCGTAATTAGCTTCAAGCCAAACATCTCCACCAGTACATCCAGTACACCCGAAGAAATAAACTCAGGCGGCTTTGGCCCAATGCGAATATCCTGGATGCCAAGGCTGAACAAGCCTAGCAGGATGGCAACTGCTTTTTGCTCAAACCAGGACAGCACAATGCTGACAGGCAGCTCATTCACCGTACAACCAAAAGCATCCGCTAAAGCCAGAGCGATTTTCACAGTAGAACCGGAATTGTTGCATTGCCCCAAATCAATATAACGTGGAATGCCAGTATCTCCAACAGTGCCGTAGTCCACATCATTAAAGCGGAATTTACCACAGGACGTGGTCAAAATGACCGTGTCATTCGGCAAGGATGTCGCCAGCTCGCGGTAATAGTTGCCGCCTTTGCCTGGTGCGTCACAGCCCGCGATGACGAAGAAACGGCGGATATGTCCGTCTTTGACGGCCTGAATGATCTCAGGTGCCAGCCCGATGACCGTCTCATGATGGTATCCTGTCGTAAGCACCTGTTCCGAGTCTACATCAGCGGCTGGCAGGGCCAACGCGCGTTCAATTAGTGGAGAGAAGTCGTCGTTCACAATTTTGGCTACACCTTCCAGCCCTGCTACTTCATAAGAGAAGAAGCGGTCTGCATATGTGCCTTTAATCGGCATAACACAGTTGGTCGTGGCAAGAATCGCGCCCGGGAACTCCTCGAACAATCTGCGTTGATCGTACCAAGCCTTGCCGATATTGCCCTTCAAATGTGCATATTTCTTCAACGCCGGATAACCGTGCGCTGGCAGCATTTCCGAGTGGGTGTAGATGTTGATGCCCTTTCCTTCGGTCTGCCGCAGTAATTCCTCCAGCGCGTACAGATTATGTCCGGTCACGACGATGCATTGGCCTTCAATTTTATTTTGGCTGACGGTAATCGGCTGCGGGATGCCAAAACGATCCGTATGGGCACGATCCAGCACATCCATGATCCGTACAGCTGCATTTCCGACCTTCATTGCCATCTCCAAATGCTCTTGTACATTAAAGTTTGAATTGGTTAAGGTCATATATAACGCTTCATGCGTGATCCGATCCACCTCAGGATCGGTATATCCCAACTGACGAGCATGTGTTGCATAGGCAGCAATCCCTTTTAATGCAAAAATCATTGTATCCTGCAAGCTCGCTACTGTCTCATTTTTTCCGCACACCCCGATGACTTTACACCCGCCACTCGGCGTCTGTTCACACTGATAACAAAACATATCGTTTTCCTCCAAATATTGATAGATATTTGTTCGTTATCTACAGCGTAACAAACCCCTGAACGTGCGGGTGTGATTACACACACACTTTTTAGCCAGATTATCATGAGAGGGCGCAAGGCAATTCCGCAATCCAACATTCCTATTCCGACGAATTTTCCTGAATTCCCCCGCCCTTACGGTACTGCACAGGAGACACGCCCATGGCTTTTTTAAAAGCAGTGCTAAAATAGTGCTGACTATCGTATCCCGTACGTTCTGCTATATCAAGCACAGACAATGTCGTAGAGTCCAGCAGCTGCACTGCTTTGCGGATACGGGCACGCGTGACGAGGGTCACGAAGCTGTCGTTGAGCTCCTTTTTGAGCACACGGCTGAGATATACAGCCGATACCTGTAGCCGCGAGGCAAGAGCTTCCAGCGTCAGCTCGCGATCGGCATAACCTTCCTGAATAAGCTGCCGGGCCCGGCGTACGATGGGCGATAGCTGCGCTTCACCGTACACCCGGTCCCGGCTCACCCGGTACGCATCGATTGCGCCTTCAAGCCCACCCTCGTTGGACTCCACATGTGTGTGAACCGCTATATTCAGGTAGCGTCCAATGGCCTGCTCTATAGAAGCGCCGATCGTCTCGGGTGCCTCCTGCCACAGGCATATGCCGATCAGCCCGTTCGCATCGCGAAACAACACATGCGATCGATCCTCCAGCAGTTCGCCAATAATATTTTCGGCGGCGAAAAGAAACAACTGGCGATCATTCTCACGCATAATTGTCTGCCTCGCCTCTGCCGCTGGCCACCGTACCGCGCCGATTTGAACAGGCGGCCGGGATGGAAGACGTAAAAACGCCAACTGCTCCATGACGTCTTTTCCCGTGTGCTGTCCTTCCAGCCATTCCAGGCAAAACCGCTGACGCAGCAGCGGAATATTCCGTTCAATCTGCCCGGCAGCTTGTTCTACATAGGCGGCGCGTTTGTGCTCCTCGTCCAGTCGCTGACGAAGCCGTGACAATGCAGCGTGAAGCTGATCCGCATTTACCGGCTTCAGAATATAATCTTCTACGCCAAGCCGTACAGCTTCCTGTGCATAAGCAAATTCATCATGCCCGGAAATGATCAGACAACGGCACTCCGAGCGTCCTTCCCGCAGCCGCCGAATCAGTTCAATTCCATCCATGAATGGCATATTCATATCGACCAGCACGATGTCGATGCTAAGCTGACCAATCAGTTCCAGCGCTTCTTCACCGTCCTCTGCCTCTGCTACAACCTCCATGCCCAGAGCCGTCCAGTCTAGGCAGTCCCGAATCCCCTCACGGATGATCGGCTCATCATCTGCGATCAATACTTGATAACGTTTAGCCGTCCCTATCGTCACTTCTGGTATGGCTTGGTCAATCAGACTCGCCGTTGTCGCGTTGTCTGTTCCCTTGGATTTCGTCATCCTGACCCTCTCCTTCGTCATAAGGCTTCTTCAGTTGCGCCATATCCAGCAGCAACGGATGAGTGATTGTAACGCAGGTACCTGTCCCTTCTTTACTGTCCAATGTAATTCCATATTCCTCGCCAAAAGACAATCGGATACGCGCTTGTACATTCAGCATGCCGTAGCTTCTGCCATTTGTACGAACTTCCTTTTGTTTCCGTCTTCCTTCCATCGCCTCCAGCGGTATTTCCAGCCATTCACGCAGCTCACGCAGACGCTCCGCCGTCATCCCTGCACCGTCGTCACGTACCGTCAGCAGCAGCTTGCCGTCCTCGGCTTTAGCTTCTACACAAATCGTGCCTGGACCACGTCTGGCCTTAATGCCGTGGTAAATCGCATTTTCCACCACAGGCTGAAGCATAAGCTTCAACACAAACAGATCCTTCAGCCCGTCGGGTACATTTAATTCCCAGCGAAGTCGGTCACGATAACGGGTTTGCTGGATTTGCATATAGCTTGAGATATGCTCAATCTCAGAGCGCAGCGGAATAAAGTCATCCCCTTTGCTCAGCCCAAGGCGGAACAATCTCGATAACGCCCCCACCATATCGGATACGTCGTCTGCTCCATTTTTTCGGGCCATCCAATGAATTGTATCTAGCGTATTGTATAGAAAATGCGGCTTAATATGCTCTTGAAGACTGCGTAGTTCGGCATCCCGTTTTTGTCGTTCCCTCAGTTCGCTAAGCGACATGAGACGGCGGATTTGCTCCAGCATCCGGTTAAAGCTCCGGCCCAGCATTCCGATTTCATCCCCGCGCTCACTCCATTGGCGAACCGTAAGATCCCCCGTCTCTGCCGTACGCATATAAGACATAAGCCGGAAAATTGGCTGCGCGATAGAGCTGGACAATCGCAAGGATGCCGTTAAGCCAAACAGACATACAATGAAAACAAAACAGACAACGTAGAACTGAATTTGCCGCACTTCCAGTGTAGATTCGCGTGCCGGGAATACTCCCACGGTTCTCCAGCCCGTGAACTCGGAAGCCTGGAACATGAACAGCAATTCCCTGCCTCCGGCTTCACGGGTAAACATCCCGCTATCCTCTGGCCCGAACCATTGCGGCGGAATGCGCTCAATCAAAGGCATATCTGGCATATATACACTGCGTCCCTTGGCATCTGTCACCATGACATACCCGCTTTTGCCCAAGGTTACATCTCTGGCAGCTTGCGACACAGCCCGCAGCTTAAGATCAATCATAATTACACCCAGTACATGTCCTGTCTCCGAATCCGTGACCGAACGGACGACAGAGACAATTTCACTGTCCTTGTACCGGACATGAGTGGTCACATTACGGTGACTTGGCTGTCCCAGCACAGTGAATATCCCTGCATGCTGCGCCGCCTGTGTGTACCAGTCTTCTTCCGTCAGACTGCGTGTGCTTCGAGCATACATTTCATTGCTGATATAATCTCCTTTTTCGTTCACGATCAGAATCCCGGCAATTTCAGGATATAAAGTGGTAAAGCCCTGCAAAAATTGCTTCATTTCATACAAGGTATCCTGCTCCTGTACGGAACTTACAACCTGCTTGGAGCCGGGAGCCTGGTTAAGGAGAGGTTTCTTGGCTCGCTCCCCCTGATTTCCCGGCATTACACTACTCGTATGACCCGCGTGACCATCAGCCAGCGTCCGCCCTTTCCAAAACTCCCCAATTTCAGGATTAAACGCAATCAGATACGTCATGTTCTGTAAATTTTCCATTTTGGTATCCAGTGCTTCGTTCACCTTGCCAATTAACTGCATCGTATGGTTTTCCACCTGCCGCTCAATAATCCGTTCCACCGTCCAATTCACCAGCAGGCCTAGTCCCAGTGAAGGCACGATGCCAAACAGCAAGAACAGCACCATGAGCTGATAGCGTAAAGGCATATTGCGCAAGCGTAACCTCGGCATCATTTGATGCATCCCTAAGTGGATGCGCTTCCAATATTTATTTTGCATAGTAATCATCTACATTCGCTCGGGTGACGACGGAAATCCCAGTATCCACCCGCACGGGCAGCGGGGTGTTATCTCCAGACGAAGAAGGTGCAGGAATCGTCAAATGATGATGCAGATGGAACAGATATTGAAGTGACCAATAGCCCATATTCCATGTCCCTTGGGCAATCGTTGCCGAGATGGTCCCATCACGAATCATATCCAGTGTCGCTTTATTCGTATCAAAAGAAATAATTTTTAGCGGATGACTGCCTTTTTGGCTCAGTGCCGCCTCACCCACACCTGTTCCTCCGGTGGCTTCGGTCACAAAAATACCCGCCAGTTTCGGATAAGCCTTCATCAACCTTAGCGATTCATCCCTGGACACCATCACGTCAGCACGACCATCTACCACTTCCACCACCTTCATGGCAGGATACTGCCGCTGAATGGTATCGCGAAAGCCGCGCGAGCGTTCCTCATGATTTTGCTGCCCCGGCAGTGTCAGAACAGCGACTTGGCCTTCACGTCCCAACAGCTCAGCCATTTTTTCCGCAGCGGTCACGCCCGCCTTATAATTATCCGTACCCAAAAATGTATACGCCCGGCTCCCCGGCGCTCCAGCGTCAAACAGCACGACAGGAATGTCCGCATCCAGTGCCTTATTAATGACCGGGATCAGGGAGTGGGGATCAATCGCTGATATGGCAATGCCTGCGGGTTTACGGGCAATCGCCTGCTCAATGACCGTCGTCTGCTCCTGTGCATCATACCGGGTAGCCCCCCGATACTCCACCGTTACCCCCAAGGCATCCCCAGCATCCTCGAAGCCCTTGAGCCCGCTTTTCCAATACTCCAAACCGGACTGGAACGTAATCATCATATACGTTTCTCCGATACTGCCTCGTAGCCCTTTTTCCTCCCAAGCTCCATTCAACCGCCCGGTTTGTTCATATCTGAACACATAGAGAGCAAAGGCTGCAATCAGCAGCATGTACACCAGCAGCGTTTTCTTCATCCTTCCTCTCCTCTTCCTGTGCGTATCCTTAAGTTATAAATTCACTTTAATTTATTCTGGTTTCACTTAGATTGTAAACGCAATCATATTAAATTGGAACTACTTCACTCTTCTTACTTTCAGGTGGCGTTAATCCTGCACTAATGTTCCTACGGTACAATACCTACAATTGTGCTAGGAAAAACATGTGCGAATCTTGAGGAAAAGGAGTGATATGGATGAGCAAGCCGCGTATCGCAGAGTGGACAGAACTACGGGGTCTTGCCTACCTCGCTGTCGTGCTTCAGCATTGCATTGGCGAATATATTTATCGCAGCGACATCCAACAGCCGGATTCCGTTATGCTCGCGATGCTGTACCATTTGACACGTTTTGGCACACCGACGTTCGTTTTCCTGTCTGCGGCGCTGTTATTTTATAATGGTAACAAACCGATTGGCTATTCCCGTTATATTGGCAGACGGTTTCGAGATATTTATGTTCCTTTTCTCTGCTGGACGGTTGTCTATTGGGTGTGTACTCAGAACTGGTCAACCGCGCAGTGGGGAAATTTATCCTTTTACAAAGGTATGTTCGAGGAAATGATCATCCCTGTCAGCGGATATCATCTATGGTTTGTGGTCATGATCTTTCAGTTTTATATTTGGTTTCCTTTATTTGCAAAAGCAACCGAGCAGATTCGAACGTTTCTACGTCGTTATAGCACCAAAAAGCGCAAGCAGCTTGTTTTGGCTGTGATGCTGATTGCTGCTGCGGCTTATGCGTTGCTGTTACAATGGTCCTACTATGACATGTCTGCATGGAGCGCTTGGTTGCCGTCCTTTGGGCAGACTTTGTTAGATTACCGCACTTATAACTTTGTTATGTATTTTTTCTATTTTATGCTGGGCGCAGTGTGCGCCTATATGACGGACACCTGGCGGGGATTGGCCCAGCAGACGTTGCCATGGAATGTATTTGTCTTTATCGCTCTGTTCATGCTCATGGGTCATACGATGCTGATCCAGTCGGGCGATACGATCAATCTCAATATTTCTACCTATCTGAAGCCAAGCACCTTCGTACTGATTGTCTCGCAGTTGCTTTTGTTGTATGGGCTGCTACTTCATCTGCAAAAAGACCAGCGTTCCGAGCCGTTTCGCCGTATGCTAAACTGGATCGGACGCTATTCCTTCGGAGGATATCTGGCCCATGCGCTCGTGCTGTCCTTCATATCCTTTTACACCCGTCCGCTTGCCCTAGGGGATCATCATTTTACAGCTACGCTCATTACGTTTGTCGTCGTGGCAAGTGCTTCTCTCGGTATCAGCTGGCTCTTTGCCCATCTGCCTGGCGGCAACTGGATTGTTGGCTCAAAAGGCAGACAGCGATTGAACTGGCGGCTTCATTTTCAGTTCCTTTCCTCCAAACGTGCTTCCAAAAGCACGCAGGAGCTTGGCTAATCTTCTGCCCCAGCGTTTCAGCATAGGGATTCAAATACCGTCAAAGGCTTTTGCAGGGCTCACGTATTGAGCTCTGCTTTTTTGCTGTCTAAGTGTGATGAATCATGTTCCAAACTGATTAACATTTTATGACATGGATATGTATTTTATTTTAAAATAAGTCATTATATTGAATAATTATAAGCATTACGTGGGAGAAATCACAGTTTTGCATAATAGGAATGGGGGGATGAACTCAGCATACCATCGTCGTTGTTAAGGATCTGGTCCAAAACTTGGTGAGGCTGCTTCCTGGTCTGAAACATACGGTTGAACTGATTAATCAGTTCATCCAAACGCATAGACTGCTCCAGTACACAGGCATGTCCTAGGCCATACTCTGCGTAAAGATCATGCATGTGTTGTCTGGCATGTTCCATTTGTTGAATTAACGTTACCTTTTCATCCTTGTTCATCCTACATACCTCCTCTGAATTTCATTTTAAGAAGGGATGTACAAATAGGCCAAGATCAATTTTGAAGCAAAAAATTACAAAATAATACAAAAAGAGACCAGCAATAAGCTGGCCAATAAAAAACTAAAATATTGTTTAAGCTGTGCCAATGTGTCCTTGAACTTGGATTGTGTTAGCGCTTGGGATTCCAGTTGGAACTGGTAATGCAAATACCAGTAAAAAACTAATTGTTGCCAAAACTAAAGCCGTCTTCTTGATCATTTCTTTTCCACACCTCCTCATAAGCAGAGTGAAATTGTGCCTGCATTTCAGGAGTAGCAAGCTCACTGAAACGGAAAAATAAGCCTGCACAATTAGAAATAAGTAGTGCATGGTTAATTATACCAGCTTTTTTCAACGCTTCTATTAAGCATTTAAACCCATAAAGGTACCTTCCTTTATATAAGTTGTATTTAGCCAACTTATACCAGAATCGCACGGTTTCTTCGTGTATGACTTGCTGCTCTGTTAATGTACTCGTATATTCTTGATTTCGATAAGCTGTAATTTGGGGTTCGAAGTGCTGAAGAATATGATCAATGTCAATGTTGTACCGATTAGCTACTTCTAAGACATTTAAAAGTTCCGCAAATATATGTTGTTCTCCAGATATATAACTAACGTAATCCGGCAGCGCCCTAATATCTCCAGACATAAGCTTATTTACACAGGTATTAATTTTTGCCCAGTGCTAAATTTTCTTAGCCAATGGAGTGTATCTGGATCATTTTCCTTAACCCAGCTTAGATCGGAATAACCACGAATATGTGCTAATGCTTGTTCATGATCTCCTTTTGCATCACAAGCATTAGCACACATCAATTCTGCGTAAGCTATGTATACAAACAATGGTCTGCTTAGCTTTTTTCGTGGCTCTGTTCCTTTTCGCTTGGAATTGTGAACCAGATGATATTGGAGTTGTCCTAACTGACCCATTTGATGTGCGAATTCATACACCTTATCCCACATGCTTAATGATCTATAGACATTCGCCAAATCTTTTAAAGCATCCAATTGCTCTATCTCATCTAAGCGATCCACAAAAGGGGCGAATTCAATAGCAGCCTGAAGGTTTACAGCCCGATCCTGTCCGACTTTGATTTGGAACAAGCGATACTGGCAGATTGCCAATCGCTCTGAATGTTGCTGCTTTTCGCTTTCAGCTACCTTTTTGTATAAGTAAGCGGCTGCTTCGTTGTAACCGTCTTGGTATACATTTTCGGCGACTTCAAAGAGCGATGGCAGATAATTAGGGTTATCCAATAATAGAATTACAACTCGCTGCAAGCAGTCCAATCGCCCTAGCTCAATGCATCGGTACAGGAACGGGCTGATTTTTTTCCAGTTGAGTGGACATTCTTCAATGCATTCTTCAATGTAACGTTCGTAAAAATAATCCGGTGGTAAATTCATTCCCGCAGTAATACTATCCAGTTGGTGAACCGACATAGATCGATTGCCCGTCACAATACCACTAACTGTACCTACATTCAAATCGATCGTGTGACCAAACTCGGTCATGGTTAAGCTTTTGCGTTTTAGATAGGTTTGAACTTCTGCCTGTATCGTAGGTGTGATTTCCATGGATAAACCACCCTTTCAGCATCTTCATAGATTCCCATTTCAATAATTCATATAGTTTTGAAACTAATAGTATACTTATTGTTTTTCATTCATGATAATACCATCTTTTGGAACATCGATAAATACTTTTACTTTATAGATTTTTATTTTTTTATTAGGAGATTATTGGTTGATAGATTATTATGATAAGGAGAAGGTCACTTGAAAAATACAGGTATGACACGTCCCTTGGACACGTTAGGCCGGATTGTTATTCCTAAGGAATTGCGAAACTCTATGGGAATTCAAGCTGGCGAGTCTTTGGAATTTTACTTGGATGTTGAAACAGGATTGTTAAGTATGCGGAAATATATCGGCGTTTGCTGCCATTTATGCTATTCGGTTCAGGATTTAAGCTATTTCAGAGATTCATTTTTATGTAAAAAATGCATACACGATTTGAAAGGAAACAGCGTCAATTGATCGTCATCACAACTTTGGTTGAACATCTAAGAAGCCTCATCCGTGAGCATCCCACAGCCAAGCAAGGCAAATATGCTGAATGGATTGGCGTGTCACATAGCCGTATTTCCCAGCTTAAAAGCTACTGTAGGTTTCACTTCACTCGCATCCGAGCAAAACTCAATAACCAGTCGCTGTTAATTTCAAGGTGACTGGTTATTTTTTTAATTTGAATCCATACTGACCAAAATTCAACAAGTTAGATTACCAAAACTTATTGATATTGCTGTAAAATATGGATTTAAACTCTTCAAGATGATATATTCTGACTATATGTAATCTTCCTAAAGACGCTTTTAACGGACTTAAACTAAAAAAATGTTAGTGGGTGTATAAATGAAGTCACATGTTCTAATTTATGATGGTTATGTTAGTTTTGAAATTATGCTGGCAACCTATTTTATGAAAACCAAAGGGGATATTGTTACGATTGGAGTAACCAAAGAACCTGTTATTTCCTATGAGGATTTTAAAGTTACGCCTGCGGTAGCCCTTGATGAAGTGGCTGCGGAGGACATTCAACTCCTCATTATACCTGGTGGAGATAACACTCAATTAAAGACAAACAAACAACTTCTAGCTCTCATTCATACCCTGAATAATGATCATAAAGTGATTGCAACCATTTGTTCTGCCACTGAACTATTGGAGCTAGCAGGTGTTTCCCCTAAAAATCATGTGAGTCATCCATCGGGTCTGGAGATACACAAGAATATCATATCTGCTAAACCCAATAAGTATGTAGATTTTGCAATTGAAATAGGTAAGGTCATGAACATTTATACGGATGATGAAGATTTTAATGAAACCATTGACTTTTTTAAGCTTTTTAAAGATAGCTGATTCTCCTCACAACAGTCACTTTATGAAGGAAGTTGAAATATAAGGATGGGTTCTCCCCATCCTTTTTTATTGTAAAACAATTTTATTCCCCATCTAACGCTTCAATTGAGCCTCATTCGAAGTCCCGGACCTACGATCGAAGGTAATCGGACCTTTACGGTTTACAAGCCGCTTCAAATCCACGGTCATTTCATTCTTCAATTTATCGATGAGCTGATCCTCTTGAATCCCTTTGCTTTTAGCTACCTCAGCCAACGATTTCCCTTGTCCCAGTTCTTTCTCTAACTGGACAGGGGTGATACCCAGCAGCCTAGCTACTTTCTCGTTGAGATGGTGATTCAAGCCGCCCGGCCTTTTGCCGTGTCTATGTCTATGCACATGTCCGTGCCCGTGGTCATCCTGTGGATCAACATTCCACTGGTGGGCTTCTCCTTGGACAGAATCGTTGGGAGTGAGAGCTTGCAACGGATTACCCGATTCAATACCGGATGCTCCTGCACTCGCAGTACCATACATCATCACTCCTCCATATAGGATAGCAGCGGTCAATTTCCATTGTTTTTTCATGTTGTGGCCCCTCCTTTCATCCTTTTTCATCTATATTTTCTCTTTCAGCTTTTTTTATTCATTTTATATGTTTTTCACAACATTCCTTATTTAAAAATAACAAATTCTTGAAAATTGCATTCTGTTGTACAATGGCGGGTAACAACTAGAAGTCGCTACAAAAACATTTATAAGAGATGCGGGTGATGGCCATGGAGTGGTATTTTGCATACAAAGAAGAATTGGAAAAGGTATTTCGTCAAGCGGAGGAACGGACGGCCACATTTCAGGCTCCCTTTCAGCAAGAGGGGTTAGACTACCTGGCACGGTTTAATCCGTTGCGTGAAGACAGTACGCGTAATTACATATGCTATTTGCTTCCATTTTGGCTGCAGGAACTCACCGGACTGCCTCCCGAAACATGTCGCAAGCTGTCACTCGGCAACGTGTTCGTCATGGCTCATTATTTAATCCAAGACGACGTGATGGACACAGCAGCAGACAACCGTAAAACGCAACTTGCCTTAAGCCAGCTTTTCTATACCGAGTGCCAAAACATTTATCAGGAGCTTTTCCCGGCAACCTCCCCTTTTTGGACATATGCCCGGACGTATGTGGACGAATGGGCCGTTAGTGTGGTATCCGAAGGAGCAGCAGACTATTTTCAAGGTGACAGAAATAAGGTCGCACTGAAAGCCAGTCCATTAAAAATGGCCGGAACGGGTGCTCTACTGCTCGCAGACCATGCTGACCTGATCGAGATCGTTACAGCGATGACGGATTTGGCCCTGGTCGTGCTCCAAATGTCGGATGATTGGGCAGATTGGACAGAGGATTTAATGGAGCATAGCTATAACTGCCTATTGTCCCATATTAGCGCCGAACGGAAGAAGCCGTACTGTGAAGGACTAGGACCACAAGAAATTCAGGAAGCGATTTATGTGCGAGGCGCACTCGCTAGCTATGTGAATATTGCGAATCAAGCCGTTCAGGAGCTAGAGACGATGGAGCCTACTATCCACGGCCTGCATATGTTCGCACATTCCATTGCAGCAGAACTCAGCGAAGAGGCAGCAGAAATTGAAGGCGGACGCTCACATTTGCGAAGAGGCGGGCTTGATTATTGGCTCTCCAAAAATATGAAGTAATGCTAGATTTTTCTGAGTCTTACGTGGTATACTGACTAGGTAAATATAACCAATCGAATGAGAGGGTGATTTTTGATGGCTACTGAAGTTCTTCAAACACAAGTCATTCAAAAAGCTTGGGAGGATGCCAGTTTCAGAGAAAAACTGATGGCAGATCCCAAATCTGCAATTCGTGATGTGTTAGGAGTCGTGATCCCCGATCATATCCAAATCAAAACGGTAGAGGAAACGTCTGACCAGTTCTATCTAGTAATCCCTCCAAACCCTTCAGGTGTGCTTGCTACATCCCAGAAGCCTCGCTCGATGTGGTAGATTGGCACTTGTAGCTTATTTAATCTATACTTCTTAATCTCAGGCGGGTGGGCTCAGCAAGCTTCCCTCCGTTTTCTCCGAAAGCAAAAAAGCCGGATGTTATCCGGCTACGGGGAAGCGGATGGTCGCTTCTGTTCCCACCCCTTTTGCACTTGTAAAAGATATTTTACCATTCATCGTTTCAATAATCCGAAATGTCACCATCATCCCCAAACCCGTGCCTTTAGTCTTATTCGAAAAATAAGGCTCACCTAGTCTGGATAAGGTCTGAGCATCCATCCCTTCACCATTATCCCGAATATGAATGACTGCTTCTCCATTGTTCACATAAGCCCATATATGAATATGTCCCTGTTCTCGCAGCGCTTCAATACTATTTTTGATAATATTGATAAATGCCTGCTTGAATTTGGAGGAATTCCCGCGCACTTTAATTTCCTGGGGAATATCCAGCGAAATTTTCCCACCTTGCAAATTTGCCATTGGACTGATAATTCCTTCAATATGCTTGAACTCATCCAATATGGTCAACGTTTTGGTATGGTCAAACTCCGGCTTGGCAAAAGTCAGAAAATCGGTAATAATCGCGGACGCTCGATCCAGCTCCTCCAGAGCGATATGCAGATAGTCTTTGTTTTTACCATCCTCCTGCTTGCTCATCAACTGAAGAAATCCACGTGTAACCTGAAGCGGATTGCGCACTTCATGAGCTACAGATGCAGCCAAATCGCTAATAATCTCCATTTTCTCTGAACGTTGAAGCTCATTATTGAACATCTCCAGTTCTCTGGAATACCGAACCACCTGCTTGTGCTTTTCCGCCAGCCTTCTGCCCAAGATCGCAATCAATGCCAGGACAAAACCGAACACGCCCCATTTCCATAAAAACATATTGTAGTGTCCGTCCCGGATAAAGAACCAGCTGAGTTCTGCGATCGTGATGACTGCAAAAAATGCAAAGCCTGTCGATAAAATGATCGCTTCGTGGTCTCCCTTAAGCGCCATGCGAATCGAAGCAAATACCAAAAGTACCATCAAAGCCACAAGCAATATACCGAGGACGATGACACTGAAGAAATAATATACATCGTTGAGTCGCTCCTGTGCTCCTAAATTCACAATCATGATGATGAAGCAGAACAAAGAGTAGGCGGTTAACAATTTTCTGAATTTCCGAATCAGTAAAATTGAATTGATATTTTGCTCAAAAAAGAAGGCTAATGAAGGCAACAGAATAAATAGCGCCACATCAAAAAGTTGTAAATACAGCTTGCCATAGCCGCGATAGAACGTATATAAAAACGGTGAATACGTTACAATCATCAGACCGATCGACAATACAATCGCGCTTAGGGACAGCCACATGGCCATACTTGGACGGAACAGGAAAAACGAGCAGATCAATAGCACCAGGGCGATAAAGATAAATGTACTGCCCAGTACAATATCCAAGACATCCATTCTGACCAAGTTTCCCAACAAGTCACGATAATCACCAGTCATCACATTTCCGATAATGCCCAGTCTATTTTTACTGCTTTCCGTCCATATGTATAATGTTTTACCACTGTCTTCTGGCTTCAGCGGAATCAGAATACGATTATTCTCATAATTATAGCCACGGTACGATTCATAAAAATTGGTGCCATCCTTATACAGTGTAATGTGCCTGCCATAAATATTTTCAAAAAGCACCGCTGGTGTTTCATCATTTAACGAAGGTAGCTTAATACGAATCCAGGCGGTGCCTCTATTGCCCGGCTGCTTGAGCAGCTGTGTATCATCTTCAATATGCATCCAGACCTTACTGTGATCAGTTACCTCATCTAAAGAGCCATCCTCGTCTTCTGCTCCCCATCTCATATCCCAGGAGGGTATCTTATACTCCCTTTCCGGGGTCATTTTGGCCGCATAGCCAATGTGGTCCAGCGACAATAGTATCACAATGACCGCTAGCAGAGCGGCGACAGCTTTGGGCACATGCCTCATATTAAGCACCTCAAAGTTACGTAGTAGGATTTACAAATTTGTATATGTTTTAACATTTTTATCTTCCTGAAATTATATTATTCTATACGATGATGTTCATACCTTCTTCAAAATAAGGGTATCATGTTCTTTTTAATCATTATTTGTAAAATCTTCATATTGGTTAATGATCATTTCCTGTTCGCGTTGCTCCATCTGCTCTCTAAGCCCTATCCAAGGTTCACATTCTTCATCCTCATAGATCGTCCAAATATCGGAGAATAAATAATCGCGTATTTCTACTATTTTTCCGGCCTGTCCGCCGTCTGTCCAGTATAAACCATCCGGACGCCGAATAACGGTACGCGAATAGCCTGGGGTTGATGCCTTTTGACCTACTCGGATTCGACTAATCATCGGACCAAACATGTACCATTCCAATTCATATCCCTCCAACTCCTCTTTATCATATCACAGCAGTTACCAAAAAAACGCTTATTGGGAAAGAGCATATCCCTATTCGCATGATTTTAACTTTTTACTGACACACTAACTCTAAGTTTAGCCATTCTGCGGTTTGGGTAAGGTCGAAATAAGCAACAAAAAGCAAAGGAGATGAGTTAGATGGCAAATCGCGACAATCAAAAGACTGAGCTACAGGATCATGATTTTGAGCCTTCCCTGCAAAATGCAGAAACAAACTGGGAGAATCTGATCGAGGGGCCTGATACTCCTCTGGAGGACGTACCTGATGCCGATGAACTGACACCGAACAGTCCTGTTGATCCCTCTGCGCCTGCTGAATTCCTGCATGGTACAGATTTGCTGAATGGTACCGATGGGGATGAAGAAGAGCAACTGGACAGTGACGATATTCTGGATTAATTACTGCATGTTATAGGAGATAAGAAAGCGGTTTCTCATCTTGCTATGCGGGTAATGAAGTGTATATACCGAAAGGAGTTGACTAATCTCCTATGTATAAAGATCCGATGTCTCAAGCTGATATGGAGTACAAACGCTATAAAACCTTGAATCCTGTAGAAGAGGATGACCGCAGGACTGCGGACAAAACTCATACGGACGATGGCATAGCCGAAGATAACCCACGAGGAGTCGCATCAGCGAAGCCCGAACCCAGAGATCAAGCAAGATGAAAGAACAGATAGGGAATGCAAAAATTAGAATCGGAAATCAGGGCTTGCCTTCTGCATCCACTTTGTTTAAAATAAGGTCAAATCTTTTGAATACCATGAACAAAGACATAGACGGAGACAAGTAAGCGTCATCGGATTCCCACAGAAAGGTACGTATTGCTGAGAGCGTACCGCTATCCCGCGTTGAAATTCACTCCCGAGTCGAGCCTTGAACCGACGACAGAAGGATTCATTCCTTTGGCCGCAGTAGAGGTTTCCGGAAGCCCCCGTTACGGGCATCAAGCTCAGAGGTTACTGCCGTCGATTGAATGACGTTGACGACTTGCATGTATACTTCTGTAATTAGGGTGGTACCACGGCATTCGTCCCTTGCGACGAGTGCCTTTTTGTGTTATTTTCTGCAAAAAGTCTAAGGGCTGAAAGAAAAAACAATTTAAATTCGGGAAGGGTGTACTGTATGTCAACCAATGAAAATTCTTTGGAGCTGTTGCGGGAACAGCTCGATGCTACAAACTTGCAATTGCTGGAGCTGCTGTCCCAACGCGCTGAACTGGCGGGACAACTTGGAAAATTGAAAGAAGCTCAAGGGGTACCTGACTTTGATCCAGTGCGTGAGCAACAAATGCTGGACAAGCTGATCGCAGCTAATCGTGGACCTTTCGATGATGCTACGATTCGCCAGTTGTTCAAAAATATTTTCAAGGCTTCTCTGAACTATCAAAAAGAAGAACACAAAAAACATTTGATCGTCAGTCGCAAAAATCAGCCGGATAGCACGGTTATCAAGGTTAAAGATACGCTGGTAGGTGGCAAAGCCTCCATCATGGTTGCAGGTCCTTGCTCGGTGGAAAGCTACCAACAAACGCGCGAGGTAGGTGCGGCTCTCAAGGAAGCGGGTGTACCAATTCTGCGTGGTGGCGCGTTCAAACCACGTACATCTCCGTATGATTTCCAAGGACTGGGCATTGAAGGCCTGCAAATTCTCAAACGCGTAGGCGACGAGTTCGGGCTGGCTACAATCAGTGAAATCGTTGACCCAAGACATTTGGAGGAAGCGATCCCTTACATCGATATCATTCAAATTGGCGCGCGCAACATGCACAACTTTGAATTGCTGAAAGCTGCGGGTGAAACGAGAACCCCGGTTCTGCTCAAACGCGGATTGGCTGCCACCATGGAAGAGTTCCTTCATGCTGCTGAGTACATCGTATCCCGTGGTAATACACAAGTCATGCTGATTGAACGCGGTATTCGTACGTATGAAAAATGGACACGTAACACGCTGGATATTTCCGCTGTTCCGATTTTGAAAAAGGAAAGCCATCTGCCTGTATTGGTGGACGTAACTCACTCTACAGGACGTAAAGACATCCTGGCCCCTTGTGCCAAGGCTGCCCTGGCTGCTGGTGCCGACGGCATCATGGTAGAAGTTCACCCGAACCCGGCAGTCGCTTTGTCCGATGCTCAGCAACAGCTGAACATCCCTGAATTCCACAACTTCCTGTCTGAAGTTAAAGAATCCGGTTTATTCAAAGCGTAAAACTAATTTTGTGCTAAGAATCATAAACCGCTTTCATTTTGTCAGATTATGATGTAGAATCTAATCAGGATTGTGACTGATCATGCAGGCAAAACCTAAATGTATATATGCTCGACTTTTGTTGAGACATATATATGTTTAGGTTTTTTTTATGCCTAAATCTTGAATAATAACAATACCTACATGGTTATAATCCTAAAAAATCATCATAGAAACGTTCAGAGAGGGGAACAGAAATGAGAAAAAGAAAAGGGTTAAGCATTTTTGTGTTAGCTATGATATGTATTTTAATCATCAGTGGTTGCAGTGGTAAGTCGACAGCCGTCGTAAAGGATGAAAGCGCTGCTCCAACAGAACAACCAGCGGGAAATAAAGTGGAAAATAAAGCGACCAAGGCTAGAACGGTTATCACTACTGACGGAGAAGTAGATGATATGAACTCAGTCATACGCTTTCTTCTCTACTCTAACGAAATGGATTTGTCCGGGATTGTACTGACTAGCTCCGTATATCATTATGCAGGTGATGAAAAGGCCGGCATCAAGCCATTCAGATGGACCGGAACCCAATGGGTAACAGATATGATTGATGCCTACGGAGAGATTTACCCCAACCTAATCAAACATGCTGAAGGGTATCCAAAACCTGAATATATTAAAAGCGTTACCAAGATCGGAAATATTTCAAACAAAGGTGAAATGGACAAGGAAACGGAAGGCTCGAATTTCCTGAAAACACTTTTCCTAGACGATGACCAAAGAGATCTGTATGTACAAACTTGGGGTGGAACCAATACCACAGCCAGAGCTCTGAAATCCATTGAAGATGAATATAAAAATACAGATCAATGGGAAACGATTCGGAAAAAAGTAAGTGATAAACTCGTTCTGTACATCATTTTGGACCAGGACGATAGCTACAATAATTACATCGCCCAAAATTGGCCTGACATCAGAATTATCAATGACCAATCTAACTTCTGGCATTTCGCTTATGCTTGGAAAATGCACACGGAAGAAGTAAACAGCAAGTTACACGGGGAATGGAACTTCAAAAACATTAAAGACGGTCATGGCAAGCTGCTAAATATGTATGCCTTGATGGGCGACGGCAATATCATCAAAGGTGAATTGGATGAAGAACAAAGAGGCAGTGAAGCCTACTTGAAGAAAAATCCACAATACGACAAGTATGACTTTATTTCCGAAGGAGATTCTCCATCCTTCTTCTATTTAATTGATAACGGATTACGGAGCATGGAAAACCCAACCTATGGTGGCTGGGGTGGTCGTTTTGGTGTCGTTAACGATAAATTATTTAGAAATACGGTGTTAGATTATGATGTGCATACGAAAAAATTCGAAGCAGAATACTCTCTGATGCGTTGGTTTGATGATATTCAAAATGACTTTGCTGCCCGTGCAGATTGGGCTATTGCTTCCGACTATAAAGATGCCAACCATAATCCAACATTGACCATTAAAGAAGGATTAGATCTAACGGCTAGTCCAGGGGAGAACATAACTCTACATGCAGAAGGAACAGATCCTGACGGTGATGCATTGACCTATAAATGGTGGAGATATTTCGAAGCTGACACCTATGAAGATTCTAAGGTCAAACCCGCGCAAGTTAAACCTGAAATGCTGGGTGATATGCAGCTTGGGCTTCACCGAGAATTAGCTGAAGGCGAGAAAGTAAACACGATTGACCTGCAAGGTAGCGACACAAATACTGCAAGTTTCACAGTTCCGGCAGATGCGAAGTCTGGGGATACGATTCATATCATTGCAGAAGTACAGGACAATGGTAAACATTCTTTGAAACATTATCAGCGTGTGATTGTAACCGTAAAATAACAGAAGACAGCACTCAATAAATTAGGCTCATGGAATCATACTCCATGGGCCTGTTTATTTTTGCGTATCGGACCTCGGACAATCTCTATACACGTTTAATACTTTTTTCAGTCAAAGGAACATAATATCCTTTTCCATTCGGACCCATGGCGAATTTATTGCGAAGATGGATTAGATTAGGGCCGAATTTGGCCTCTAATTCTTCACGGAACTCATATAGGATTTCCATGATATAAATATCATGAATAATCACTTCCGTAATCGGCATTACAAGACCCGGGTGTAGCGTCCATGCAGCACGGCTGTCATCACCAAGTGAAAGTATGCCAGCTACAACCTCCCGGTCATCCACGCTAAGCACAATCCATCGACCACCGATTTCGGACGTAATCTCCTCACTCATATCATGGCGGTAAACAGTAGCAAAATCAAAGTTAAGATCACCATATGCTACAAGGATCACCTCAATTCCTTGCTGAGCAGCTTGCTCTAAGGCATCCCGGAACACCTCGGCATCCTCTTTCCAAATTTCCAGTAAAATTCGGTGTTTTGCTCCCTTCACGCCTTCATTAATGCGATTGATAATGGCTTCATACCCCGAAATATTCCAAATGTTCTCTCTGTTTTGAAACGATGCTGTGTACTGCTCCAAACTCTCTTGCGCCACGTTGAAAATCTGCTCTGCTTTGCGCTTTCTCTGGGCAATCAATTCATGTGGAGGAAGTGGCACATATAGAGGTGTATTTTCTTGACTTACCATGATGTCCCCACGGTTGACCATTCCCGACAAAACCTCGTAAATCTTGGATCTCGGTACTCCAGAGTTCAATGAAACGGCATATCCCGAAAGTGGTGAGCTTTCCAATAAGGTCACATAAGCCTTGGCTTCATATTCACTAAAATTCAAATCACGTAGAATTTCTAATATGTTTGGTTTTGATTTCATGACGTCTTCTCCTCAATTCATGTTCTTCCTTACTATATCACTTCCCCTTGACAAAAACTGATATACAAATTATCTTTTTAGTAGCATTTTCATAGTAGTAACTATAGTAGCTACTATCACTATCATATTTCATAGGGGATGAACTCAGGGAGGATATAACTTGAACAAAGTCATAGCTCATCACAGCGAAAGCAACCGGATTTACTATACTTCTACGATTCTAGCCCTATTGATCTGGAGCACATCGTTTATTGCCACCAAAGCAGCCTATACGACGTTCCCTCCTCTTACCTTGGGTCTATCCAGATTTATCATAGCTTCCATCGTACTAGGTATCGTTCTGCTGATCAAAAAAGAACATGTCAAAGTAAAGCCAAAGGATTTGGCTACGATTTCGTTTAGTGGGGTTTTGGGAATCACTCTTTATTTTTCAATGGAGAATATAGGGGTTAGCCTGACGACCGCTTCCAACGCAGCATTAATTGTCGCATCGTATCCTGCAATTACATCGCTGCTTGAATTTATTTTGTATAAAGTCAAATTATCCAAATATAAAGTCTGCGGCATAGCACTGGCCATGATCGGGGTATATTTCTTAACCTCCGTTGGCGAAAGCTCGGATGGTAAGAATCAACTCATCGGAAATTTAATATTGATTGGCACCGGATTTGCGTGGGCGTTCTACACTTTCATGACGCGTAAGGTTGTGGACAAATATCCGCCGGTGACGTTATCTTTTTATCAAACCGTTGCAGGTAGTATCTTTTTCATACCGTTAGCCCTATTAGAAAAGGATAGCTGGCAGGCTCCGACAACGGGATCGTTTATGTTGCTCATGTATCTGGGTGTGTTCTGCTCCGTTATCGCATTTTTGCTTTATAATTACGGATTAATCAAGCTGTCACCGAGCAGTTCCGTTTCTTTAATGAATTTGGTTCCGATATTTGGGGTGTTGTTCTCTGTCTTACTATTGCACGAAACGATTACATGGCGCCAAATCATTGGCGGCTTGGTCGTTATTATAGGGGTCTTGATGAGTGCGCATCAAACTAACCGTACCTAAAAATATTGCAGCCCTACAATACAAGGGCGAGTGGCCTTTTTAAAAGATCTCGCCCAGTTGGTTATATCTATGCAGTCGGCTTTTTTTCTTTTATATAAAAAAGGTGGTTATATTGATTGATGAGGTTATCCATAATTACAGACTGTTTGAGCACACTGGCATGATTAAAGCCATGTTTTGCTTGTAAAATATACAGCTTTTGACGGGCATTCTCAAGCTGTTGACGCAAAATGTCGTCTCTTATCATAATATATCCCTCCCTGTCATATGATCAGTGTAAAGGGTTATGAATAATATACTAAAAATAAGGGTTTGGGATAATTATCTAATTGGCCTATCCGGCAGAATGAATATTCTGATCCGTTGCGTTATTTTGGGCTGAAATCGGGAAAACGTTTTTCCCCTTCGCCCATAGCAACAACGCTGCAACCAGCAAGATGCCACCGTTTAATACGAAGATCCAGCGAATGGGCATCCAACTCCCAAGCATGCCGCCAATCAGCGGCCCCGCCATCGTCGCGAGTTGGGTAGCTGATTGATTCAGGCTAAAGGCTCGTCCGCGAAACTCCGGCTTGGTGACTTCCACAGTCATGGCATTAATCGCCGGCATGACAGACGCATAAAACAATCCATATCCAAACCGAAGCGCACCAAAACCAACAAAGTTGGTTACAAAAAACTGCAAGATGTTCCCAATCCCCGAACCGATCAGCCCAATCAGCAACACTTGGGCAAAGCCGATTTTCCCTCCAATCCGGCCCCATCGGGGAGCCATCAGCACTGCCGCGATGCCTACAGCTGAGAATACAATCCCGGAACTTAAAGACGCATGGCTACGGTCCACACCCATTTCAAGCACATACACCGTAATTAACGGTTCCAAGATCATAACAGAAAAGGTACTTAATCCAGCTAGAATAAGCAAAAAGTATAATGGCCGATTAGCAATAGCCTCTTTGATATCATCCCGAACATGCGAGCGGGTAGTGGTGCCCTTGAAGCTATCCTCTCTAGCGCCAAATGTCGCGATGAACGCAGATACCAGTACAAGAGCCGCTGAGAAAAAAAAGGCATTTCGATTGCCATAATAATGGCTCACCACACCACCGATCAGCGGACCTATAATGCTGCCAGTCGCTCCAGCAGTCGCCATAATGCCAAGGGCATAGCCCGTTTTTTCTTCAGGCGAGCCCGTTCCGACCAGCGCAATCGCCGCAGGAATAAATCCGGAGAGAAGTCCTTGAAACAAGCGAACTCCTACAAATACATAGGGGTCTGTCACTAAAGCACTTACCAGATATAATACAGCCAGGCTAAACCCTGAACGAATCAGCATCGGCTTACGTCCATACTTATCTGCCAGCGAGCCCCAAAACGGGGCAATCAGCGCGCTCGCTAAAAAAGTAACTCCAAAGGCAATTCCTGACCATAATTCCAGTTGATCGTTAACCCCCAATTCCGTATTCAGAAAAATAGGTAAAAACGGAATCGACACGGAATAGGCCATGCTGCAAAACAATACTCCGATCCACAAAACAATCAGGTTTCGCTTCCAATATAGATGCATGCTGCCACACGTCCCTTCTGTTCATTCCATTATTACCCTCTAAATTAGAAAAGTCTACCGTAAACCTTAGCCTTTCATCGTGGAACAACCACGAAGAAGCTGATATAATCGAATGGAATGGAGATGATGACATGGCTAAAAAGAGAAATTCGTCTTTCGCTGCTCCTGCGGCTCAGGACAAACCTGCTACCTTAAAGGATCTGTTGAGTCAGGACGTGCTGAACAAGCTTAAGGCTCAAGCCAATGAAGCGCAAGCAGAGCAAGACAAGCGTAAAGAAGACGAACGGCAACGTGCCCTTGAAGCAAAAAAAGCTGAACAAAAGAAGCTGGACAACAACTTTGAACATCTGTTGAATAACAGCAATTTGGACTGGCACAAATATAAATAAGCCAAAACCATTGCGGTTTTGGCCTATCTTTACACTTTATGTTATAGCCAGTCACGAATATGTTGTACTGAGTACAGCACCCCTACCCAAACTGGCAGACTGAACGCCATACCCCATATGAGACCTTTAGCCAGTTTTTTGTCTACCTCCATCATGATCCTGCCCCTTTCCTTGGGAATAGCAGCAGTATGGGTCAAGAATACGGCTTTCAAACCCGTATTTCCTTATCCCCAACAAAAAAGGTATGATAGTAAATGGAAAAGTGTTCTGCGCTGTCCCCAAACTATAAATTAGGATGTTACACCATCCAACCTTTCAGGAGGAATATTAATGAACCGAAAATCGATACGCCCATGGTACACATTGTGCCTGCTGGCCATCATGCTCGTGCTGGTTGCCGGATGTGGCACAAAAGCCACCGATGTGGAAGCTGCAAGCCGGACAAGCACCACAACTCCCGCTGCAACTAAAGACAAAAGCAAGGCTGTTTCACATCCAGTTGTCACGATTGTCATGAACGATGGCAAGAAAATCAAGCTTGAGCTGTATCCGGAAGTAGCACCGAACACGGTTAACAATTTCATCTCCTTGGTGCAAAAGGGAGCTTATAACGGTACCATTTTCCACCGCGTCATCCCCGGCTTTATGATTCAGGGTGGTGATCCGCAAGGTAACGGTACAGGCGGCCCCGGCTACAGTATCAAAGGGGAATTCAAGAGCAACGGCGTTAACAATACACTCAAACATACACGTGGCGTATTATCCATGGCCCGCTCAGCGGATCTGGATTCAGCCGGATCGCAATTTTTTATCATGGTTGACGATGCGGACTACCTCGACGGTCAGTATGCCGCTTTCGGTAAAGTAACGTCCGGAATGGACGTGGTCGACGCTATCGTCAACTCCAAACGGGATAGCAATGACAAACCTACCAAACCAGCTACAATGAAAAAAGTTACTGTAGATACGCTGGGTAAAAAATATCCTGAACCCGTCAAAGTAAAATAATCCGTCTTTCATAACGGGATAACCGCAACGACCTTGTGCATACGCATGAGGTCGTTTTTGCTTATCCCCTGATACTTTCTAAGGTGCTGATTCTGTGATGTAGTAAGAGTATATACACAAAAGGAAGCGTTTTCAATCATTATTTTTAGATTTTTTTACTGTTAAATGAGTCTACAGCGTTCGACAAAAAGCAGTAAAGTCGTCTAATTGGATTTGGTCTCGACTGAACGGATGCCTTCCATCTCTTGCAGCAGTGACAACAATTCCTCCACTCCCTCTGACCGAGACAGTTTTAGAAGCATATGAACCATCAACTGCTCACCGTTATTGATGCGCTCGGCGTGAAAGCTGTGAATGGTCAGTTTTTTGTTCTCCAGCAGTTCTTTAATTTGATTCAGTACACCCGGCTCATTATCAACCTGAACTACCACTTGCCGTGTGGACGGGGTAGCCATCTGATAAAAACGACTATGGAGCAAGGACTGAGCCGCCAAAATAAACAGCGTTACACCCGCGCCAAGCCCATACATTCCTGCACCGACAGCAATACCAATCCCGGCGGTAGTCCAGATGCCCGCAGCGGTAGTTAGCCCTTTGATTCTATTTTTTTGTGTAAAAATCATTCCTGCGCCGATAAAGCCAACTCCACTTATAACCTGTGCTGCTATTCTGGAAGGGTCCAGCGATAGGTTAGACCATACAGTCTGGTCTTGAAAACCATATTTGGATACCACCATCATAAGCGACGCCCCGATCCCGACAATGAAATGCGTGCGAATGCCTGCCTCCTTCATCCGACTTTTGCGTTCATAGCCGATTAATGCGCCGCACAATCCGGCAAACATGACTCGAATCAGATAATCCCAATCCCACATACCTTTTTCACTCCACTATTGTTTATGTTATGAAAAGATGTTGCCTTAATATATAATTCATGATGCTCCGGCAAATGAGCCGTTATACAGCTGTTATTTTGTTATTACCCAAATTTTAAGGAACCTTTACTTCATGTTCGAGAAGATTGCGATGCGCCTTTCTTCCCTTGAGTAGCCACAGCTCTGGTGTATCCTGCACACCGTCTATACGCATACTAAATGTTCTGGATGGTAAATTACGTACACGGAGCAATAGACGGTTTCCGTCTGCTGCTGCCTCCACAAGCTCTAGCAGTGTTAGTGAATCATTCGCTAGCTTGCGGTTCAAAGCGCGAGTTGAATCTGCGCTGTCCTCCCGGCTCCAAATACGAAGTTCGCCCACAACCGGGGCTGCAATTCGCTTACTGAAAGAAATAACCACCTCATCTTCGGCGGAACGTTCCGCCCTAAGAGGTACTGGAGGCTCATCGTACATGTAGCCTCCCAGATGGTATTCATACGCAGTCCAGGCGTTGTAATCGCCCTTCAGGGCGGTAGCCCCGAATTGCCGCGTCCACTCGCGGTCCCGAACCATCCGCGCGAGCGAACCGATATCCGCCTGCACTCCGAGGGGCAAACCCGGATAAGCGGCGCGTATGGACTGCGCGATGCGAGCATAGCCGCGAATATACTGTGGCGGCAGGCGGCGGCGCATCCAGTCTGGCCAATGGGTCTGGATTACGTGCATATCCGGGGCTACGCTCCCGATCATGGCTACCGCGTCCAGACCCTGCCATTCCCGCAGCTGACTGGGAATATCGCCACGCCCGCTCACAGCGAGCGACCATGTCGCCACGCAGATGTCCGGCCGGACATCACGCACACCGCCTGCGCCGTTCACCAGCTCACAAATGAGCCCATTCACGGCGTCCACGCGCAGATCGACCCACTGCGCGTACAGCTTCGGGACCTTCCGGTAGTAGTTCCGCGCATGCTTATCGCGGAAATTCGGAATGTCCTCACCGTAGCGCGCGCGGAAGGCACGCTGCGCATGCGGCCCAATATCCCCGTACACTCCACTGCGCAGCCCGTTCCATTCGGGGAAATAAGGCTCCGCCACCTCAAAGCCGTCAAACGGAATATCGGTGACGAGCCGGGCAGCGGCTTTCTTTTTCCATTCCACATACTCTGGGGCAAAATGTGAAAGCCGCTGAAAGCCATCGTTGGGTTCGCGCAGCAGCTCCATGCGCCATTCCTTCCACGCTGGCGGTAGCTGGGACACGCCAAAGGAACCGTTGCCCAGCACCATCGCCCATACCGCGATGCCTCTACGCTGGAAAGCAGCAACAAGCGCTCCATCCACTTCATTTTCACGCACGACAAAATAATGCACGGTCTGGTAGCCTGCAAGGGAGATCTCATCCGCTATGCTATCCCGCGACCGATTGGCATAATAGGGAAACAACGGATCAATTTGAATGCTGGAACCGCTCATGACCCATGGTTTCATTTTTCCAATTTGTGCTATAGCGTCTGACGATTCGGGTCGGTCATTTCTTTTATTGTCCAATTCGATCCACCTCCGTCACTCGCGTCTTCTCCGATACTTGCTCAGAATCTATATATTTGGGCTATAAGTTTCTACTGGTTCGCCTATGTTACCATATTTCGCAAATGGGGTGAAATACAGCGGCTACTGTTTCACCATCAACATTCAGAGGTATTGGAATAACGAGTCCGGTTTAGCTTATGAACGGAATGGGAGGAATAGTCAATGGCAGAGCAGAGATTGCAAGGAAAGATAGCAGTGGTCAGCGGCGGCGGTTCAGGAATCGGTAAAGCAACCGCCATTCGTTTTGCAGAACAAGGCGCCAAGGTAGTCATGCTGGATCGGACACCTGAGCATGCAGAGGAAACCAAAGCAATCATTGAGCAGGCAGGCGGTGAAGCACTTGTGCTGGAATGTGATATTGCCAAGCCAGACATGATTCAGCAGGGGTTCGCTAAAGTCGTGGAAACATACGGAAAGCTGGATATCGTGTTCGCCAACGCAGGCATTAATGGCACCATGGCCCCTATCGAGACCATGGAGCTGGAGGAATGGGACCGCACGATGAACATTAACCTACGCGGCACCTTCGCTACCGTTAAATATGCTGTTCCATACCTGAAAGAACACGGCGGCAGCATTATCATCACCAGTTCCATCAACGGTAACCGAACCTTTTCGGGTATTGGGTTTTCAGCTTACGCCTCTACCAAGGCGGCTCAGGTTGCTTTTATGAAAATGGCAGCGCTGGAGCTGGCACGTTACAAAATACGGGTCAACGCGATATGCCCAGGAGCTATCGATACGAAAATTGATGATAACACGTACCCTACCGAAGACTTGAAGAAGGTACAAATTCCAGTCGAATTTCCGAAGGGCGGAGAGCATCCGCTGGAGGATGCTCCCGGTGAGCCAGAGCAGGTCGCCAATCTGGTCCTGTTTCTCGCCTCAGATGAATCATCTCATGTATCGGGTACAGAGATCTATGTAGACGGAGCAGAATCGCTGCTGCGTTAAGCATAAAGGGGATCGTTGTCCCCGTATAAGCTACTGCTCAGACATTCTTAGCAGCCTTACCCCAAGTCATTACTAGTGGAAAAGGCTGCTTTTGCATGGCTTTACAACTATTTTATAGCGCCCTGTCAGCACCATGCACAGCTCCTTTGCGAAGGCGGACATACAATCTGCCTCCTGGCAGCACCTCAAACAACAGCATCAGAAGAGAAAAGAATAGCAGTGCAATGACCTCTTCTGCCAAAATATAAACAGGGTATGGTCCCAAAACATCCAATATCGATGGTGTCGACGGCTTTCCGGTCAGAAACATGTAGTTGGCACCAAACGCACGGTCTACAATCCACACCATCAACGCCAAGCCATTGAGGAATAGCATAACTCCCCCTACACTCTTCCATGTCGGTCGGAGTGCTGCGATCCAGGTCATATATAGGGCAGCCAAAATAATAGCACTATGAGCTACGAAAAAATGGATAAAACGATAGTGCGGAAAGGCATAAGCCAAATTAGGCGTAAGTACTGCTTGGAGCGCTCCTCCAATTCCGGCAAACAGGACGACCGGATATAACCAACGGCTGCGGAACATAAGCATCAGGATGGACAACAGCAGTGTCACACTGCACAATTCCAAGGGCAATGATGTCTGGACATCCCAAATATGCTGTGCCACATACCATATATTCAAAGTCACCTCTGAAAGAATGAGGACCGTAATTAATAACCAGCGAATTCCCTCACTTACAGGCTTATTTGACCGAACCCATCCCCGCGTTAGCCACAGCAGCAAAGCACATACAATGAGCCCCAGTATAGCCAACCCATGTGACGGAGTAAAGGCTTCGAACCCTTCCGGCGCATACGCATCGAACCAAGACCCTGACCACAGCCAGTCCATAGAAAGCCCCCTTCGATTTCTTTCTCTCTTTGTATCTTCTATTTTATACCAAATAGTCGAATATGTTCTAGCCGTCTTTCTTGCTTGTTCAATACCTTAACCTTTATGATAAAAGATATTATATTCAAAGGAGAACACTCATGCCGATTAATCGCCGATTAATTACAGATCAGGATTTCAGCGAGGCACTGGAACGTCATCTTCGTGTCCGGGTATTTCAAGATGACCAATTGATTGGCTCAGGCGGGACGATAATCCGTTTTGACGATCAGACCATCGTTGTGCAGTCTAGCGTCAGTGACCTGGCTTACCATCCCAGAAAACAATGTGAATTTTTTGAAATTAAAAAATAGCCACCACACACCGGAGAACCATTTTGCTTCGTTTTCCGGTGTGTAGCAGCTACGTTTTTATGGGTATGCATCATGCCTCACATGACGTTTTTAGTTATAGTTGATTCCACGTGTTTTCATCATGAGTTTATTCGTAAGCACTTTCAAGTCCTCGGAAGAGGATGAAATTTCCTGCATAATAGCCGTCTCCTCATGAGCAGCCGTATAAATTTTGTGAGCACCTTCAGAGAACGCCCCTGACATTTGCTGGATACGATGAATCTGCTCAAAGGTTTGATCCACCCGATTCGTCTGCTCTGTTACGGCTTCTTCCATGGTGCGAATGCTTTCGACAAATTCACGTACAATAGCGTTCAAACGGTTCAGCGTCTGGTCGACAGAGCTTGTCCGTTCCGCCTCAGCACTGACTAAAGACGTTTGCTGATGCATCAACTCCACAGTCTCTACGATTTGTGACTGTACACGGCTAACGATAGCATTAATTTGCTGTACAGACTCCGTACTTTGGGCGGCCAGTGCGCGAATTTGGTGCGCCACTACAGCAAAGCCGTTCCCTTCTTCTCCCGCACGTGCCGCTTCTATAGAAGCATTCAGCGCCAACAGATGGGTCTGTTCGGCAATATCCTTCACCGTGCTTGTAATCGCTTCAATTTGTGAAGCTTCTTTTTCCAGTCGTGCAATCACCTGCTGTGAACGACTATGTGAAGCTGTCAGCTCACCCATGCCATCCATCAGGGATGAAAATACAGTCTGCGTTGAATCCACCGAATGCTCCATATGGCCTGACAGTTCAAGCATATGCCCCGATTTGCTACGCATCATTTTAAAATCGCCCAGCATTCGATCCGCTGTTTTAATTGATTGGGCAGATGCTTGCTTTTGCTGCTCCACGCCATCCAAAATATCTTCTACTACCGTAGACATGGACTCGATTTGCGCCGTAGCTTGTACAATAGCCAAGCTCAGATTTTCTGCACTTTGCGAAGTTGTTCTGGTGCTATACGAGATCTCATTGAACATATCTTTAATGTTCAACATCAGATGCCGAAATGCATCGTACAACACTTTGATTTCATCATCTGAACGACGCTCTGGAATGACGACAGACAGGTTGCCCGCCGAAGCTTCCTCTGCCGCCTTGGCCAATCTAACAATCGGCCGTGTAAGTAATTTTGAGATCAACCAGCCCAAAATGCCACTCCACAGGACACCCAATAACAAAATAATCGAGGTGTATACCCATTCCTGTGTACCATGAGCAAGCCAGTCCTTGAGTACAAAAATAAAAAAAGCGCTTGTTCCATAGGTTATTGCTGAAATCAAGACAAATGCAGTAACCATTTTCGTACCTAGTGACATCTTCATGTACTGTAGCCCACCCCAAAAAACTCAAATTTGATTCCATTTTACCATAAAATTGCTACATTTCTAGTAGTATTTTTCACAGACACCTATATTTATAAGCATAAAGATGCAGAGCCTTAAGTCTCCTGACCTAACTACAAAAACAACCTTCTATTCAGGCAGCAAACTGCGTCAAAAAAAGTGGACGAATCGCGCTGCCGCTTACGTTGCAGGCCATTCGCCACATCTGAAGCGATCTATTGCTTCGCCATGCCATTTTCCATCATTGAGAATAACTGTCATCCTTCTGTTCAACAATCGCCTTTTTAACCGCTTCAATTGTGTCTATTTGGTGACTGTTTTTTTCCAGTACAGTAAACTCCCATAATCCGCTGGTCAGCTTGTCTCCTTGTTGGATATCAAAACGTTCGGAAAGCATCCAACCGCCAATCGTATATACGTCCCCGGCCTCAATATCTGTCTCCAAGCGCCGATTGACCTCATGGATAAGCGCCTGTGATTTGAGTATGTAACGATGATCATCTGTTTTTGTAATGAGTGGTGTTAGCGCTGCGGGGGTTTCGGTATCCGTATAGGAAGGAATGTCTCCAACAATTTCCTCCATAATGTCCTCTAGGGTGACAAGCCCAGACGTTCCACCATATTCATCCACCAGCACCGCTACTGGAATACGTCGTTTTTGCATCTGAATCAGCAGATCCCGAGCCTGAACCGTTTCAATCACCTGAAGCACCGGATGAATGTAAGAAGCCATCGTTGTATTTCCTGTGCTATGCCCACGGGCCAAATCATGCAGAGCTTCCTTCACACGAATCATCCCGATAATACGATCCCGGTCCCCATGTTCAGCTACAGGTAGAAAATTATAAACTTTGTCCTCGATCAGCTCCATAAACTCGGCTACCGTTGCCTGGTGAGATATAGAACGGATGTGGATGCGCGGTACCATAATTTCCTGCGCCGCACGGTCGTCAAAATCAAATACATTGTTCAGGTATCGATATTCTGTCGGTGTAATTTCACCACTACGAAACCCTTCAGATAACGCCAGTCGAAGCTCGGCTTCACTGAGTGCTGCATCTTCTTCGGATACTTTTTTTAGCCCAAAAAGCCCTGTAATGACACGTGAAGAACGACTGAGCACCCAATTCAGAGGATACGTTATTTTATAGAATACCGTAATCGGACGGGCAAAAAACAATGCCATCGGTTCGGCAATTTGTATGGCGAAGGTTTTGGGTACCAGTTCCCCAACGACCACCTCGAAATAGGTCAAAATCAGAAAAGCCAGCAAAAAGGAGAGCACTCCCGTTAGTCCAGCTGGAATATGCGCCAACACAAACAGGGGATGTAGCAGCTTCTCAACTGTAGATTCCCCTAACCAGCCTAGCGCCATTGAAGTTAATGTGGTTCCAAGCTGACAAGCGGATAAATACTCGTCGAGCCGAGACAGAATATTTTTAACAGCTTTCGCATTTTTGTTGCCCTCTGAGGCCAATTGGTTGATACGAGATACCCGAACACGGATAATGGAATACTCTGAGGCCACAAAAAAAGCTGTTAAAGTGATAAGTAAAATAACTAGAATGATATTTATCGTTTCCATAGCCCTCTCTTGCTCCGTTGATGACGAAGCAAGAAGCACCCCCTTTGACATTCATTTTTGGTTGGAACCATAACATAAGTAATGATGTCCATAATCGTGTATTACCCAAAAATGACAAGGAATAGACTATGTATAGCTTTGTTAACGAATCGCCAGCGGACTCTTTTGCACGATATCTATCCATTGATCAGCTATTAACTGGTGCCCGACCGCTGTCGGATGAACCCCGTCATGCAGCCAATAGGAAGCGTCCGCCTTGGTAGCGGCCTCGTTCAACATGCTCTGGAGCGGCACAAATACGGCCCCATATTTGTCGGCAAGTTGACGCACAATACGCTGGTAGCCCGTTATTTTTTCTTGCCAAATGTCCCAGCGCGCCTCGGTAGCTCCTGTTTTCAAAATAAACGGCTCACACAGCACCAGCCCGGTATCAGGCATCACTTCACGCGTCTCCTCCAGCAGGTGGCAGTAGGCTCGTTCAAATCGGTCCGTCACCCCGGACGGCTCCTGCTCCACGATCCGCCAGGCATCGTTCACTCCGATTAGAATACTGAGCAGGTTTGGCTGTAGGCTAAACGTGTCTTCATTCCAACGAGCATACAAATCCGAAACCCGATCCCCCGAAACACCCCGGTTTACAAATTCCGGTTGTGTAGCAGTCAGTCGACTCCCGAGTGTCCCAGCGATCAGATACACATAGCTCTGACCCAGCCAATGGTTCGCGTCCTCATTCCGTCCCCTTCCTCCGTCTGTAATGGAATCTCCTTGAAAAAGAATACGTGTGTGTCCTGTACTCGGCATTTTTCCACTGTCCCCCTTCACAATTTCCAATAATACCCTTATCATACCTCGTATTCTCCGAATTGGAAAGCGGTTTCAGAATTTGAGAGAGTTATAGCCATTATGCAGGTGGATGGTGCTTCCCACCGCTATTGCTTGTGCAGCACCATTCCACCTACTCCGTTTTTATGTTAATTTCTCGATTTCAGACCGCGCGGTACTTACACACCTCGCGAAAATTACAGCCGCCGCAGACCCTGCGTGAAGGCATCGGTGTAAAGAAAGACTCGGGCTTGGGTCGATTATAGTAATCATCATCGAGGCAGGACTTCATTTCCTCGATGTAACGTCCTACATTGCCAACTACCTTGTCGATATCCTCTGGTGTGGGGCGATATACTTCATGCTCTCCTGTCATCAAATACTCTACCCGTACCTCAATTTTCTCCAAAGGAAGCTGATAATGCTCCTGCACATAGGAAGCATACAAAAATAACTGGTCGGAGAAGTCGCCTTCCTTACCTGTTTTCCAATCTACAATAACCATGTCTCCGTTGTCTCTACGATAGAGCAAATCCATTTTGACATATACTTTTGTCTCATGTAGGAGCATCGTATCCCATTTTTCCACCTCAACGATTCGGGCCTGGCCCTGTTGCAGCTCACGCCAAACTGCGGTACGGTACAAATTGTGTACCACCGCGTGCTGCCGCTCCTTAATCCGGGCAATCCGTTCCGGAAGCACTTCATCATCGTAGTAAATTTCGGCCAGCATGACCCGATTTTTGGGATCTTGCAGCCATAGCTCACGGTGTAAGGATTCCTTGTAGCTGTCATTCAACATGCTCTTCATAGCGGTCTCCAGAAATGCTGTGCGCGGGACAGCCCCTTTTTCCATCCACCCACGTATGACCGATTCACACATTTGGTGCGTAATATTCCCGAATAAAATATATAAGTTGCTCAGTTGCTTAAGCCGATACAACGTAACTTGTTCTTCAGTGCCCTGTGCCGAATTCCAGCCATTATGCGAGCCGTAATAATGATAATAGTATTTGCGTAAGCATTCGTCGAACGTTTGGGCCCTTGATTGTGAATAAGACCAGGACGGATATATTGCCATGACAGGCCCTCCTTCATTAGAACTTCCATCTCTCTATTATAACGCATGCCTAAGCTGTATCGGCCATAAAAAGAACAAAGACTTTAACCTATAGGTTAAAGTCTTTGACTGACTAGTTAGTACACTTGCTACGAGTCCGTTCAGCATTGATCAATTCGCTTACATTAACAGCACCATCCTCACGGACGTTGACAACGAGTACTGGAGTTCCCAGCATTCCGCTGATCCACTCCTTGTAATCATCCACATGATCATTGGGAAGAATCGTCAAGATCACACCAGCAAAGCCACCACCATGTACCCTGCATGCGCTATCACCAATTGATTTTAAATACATTTCTGTTAAAGCCAGTGCAACCGATACATCTTGTTCACGATCAATCCCACTCCTATAAACGTTCTGCAGCCATTTCCAGGAAGAGTTTCCAGATTCGGTGACCAGCCTTAAGAAATCAGAAAAGCGCCCTTCCTCCAGCGATTTCACCTGCTCATCCACACGCTTATTTTCTTCAAAAAAATGCAAAGCACGAAGTACTGCCCGATCCCCCGCTTTTTCCCTAACCATTTTGAGATTGGCATACAGATTCTCGGGCGATAAGTCACGGCAAACAGAAGCGCCCAAAGACTGAGCCACAGCACGCATTTCGTTCGGCACCGCTGCGTAATCATCGGTTAAATCAGCGTGATTTCCACCTGTATTTACAATAACCAGGGAATAGCCGTTTTGTTCAAAATTCCAATGGACTGGATTAATGATCGGTTCCTTGGGATTTTCAAAATCAATGGAAATCAAGCCGCCATATGCGCAAGCCATCTGATCGAGCAGCCCCGAAGGCTTGTTCCAATAAACATTCTCCGCATACTGACCAATTTTGGATTTAGCAACAGTATCTAATGCTCCCTCGTTATAAAAATGATTTAATATTGTGCATATCAACATTTCAAACGAAGCGGAAGAGCTTAATCCTGAAGCAGAGAATACATTACTCGATATATAAGCCTGAAATCCTCCGATGCGATACCCGAATTCAAGTAAACCAGCTGCAATGCCACGGATCAGCAGCATCGTACCATCATCCTCCGGTTTTGGTACCAAGTCGTTTAAATCAATGACGTATTTCGTTTGGTAGCCTTCAGAAAAGAAGGTAATAACAGGTTCTTCCACTCTAGCTGCTACAGCGATCGTATCAAGTGTAATACTGCCTGCCAGCACCTTCCCGTGGTTGTGGTCTGTATGATTCCCTCCAATTTCGCATCGCCCTGGAGCACTAAATAATTCAATATCCCCTACACCAAAATGCTCCTGATACGCCTGTATAAGTGATTGATATCTAGAGGTTTGCTCGGAAACTTGTTGTTGACCGTACATTCGAGCAAGCACCATCTGTCCCTCGCTGGAATTCAATAGCTCCATATCTTTCATCGTATATCCCCCTACTTGTATGTGTTTTCCACTCAGAATGATGCTTTAATTATCTCAATTTTTCCTGTGTAAAAGTATGGCACAATTTTAATCTGTAAGCGCTTATTTTAATCGCTTTTATGAGCATTTTACCAATATAACTAAAAAAGAACCAGCCCCTAATCCGGACTGGTTCCTGTATTTATACCTGATTCATTCCATGTAATAACCGTTAAGAAGAAGAAGGTGTACTTTGATTTCTTTTTAATCGCGTTTCAGTACATATTCTCCAGCATTGTTACGAGTTACAGTAGCGCCAAGTACCTCTGCAACAGATTTGAAAGGAACATACAATGTGCCATATTCATCCGTGTATGGAGCTTGTGGCAACGTCAATGTGCTTCCTTCCAGTACAGCCTGCTTGGAGCCGCTTTTCAGCTTAATCGTTTTACCAGTAATATCATCAATTACAGTTGTTTGTTTGGCAGCTGCATCCCATTTTAGTTCTGAGCTCAATTCACCTGTCAGTTCACGCAGTGGGATGAAGGCCGTACCTCCACGATTCTCCAAAACGTAGTAATCGTCTTTAGGATCGAAAGTGGTTTCTACTTTTGTAATTTCCAAATCATTTTTTAAAATATTGTAGATCGGAGAATTTGCTTCAAAATTGCGCAGCGTCGCTCCTGGAGTTAATTCAGCTTGTGTATTCAAGTCAATAACGCCGTTAGAAAGATCTACTTTATCGGCCGTTACACTACCATTGACGTTCCAGGCTTGAGTCTCGGTCAGAATGGTAAAGGACTTCACCGGAAGATCGTCCACATCTGGCAACGCGACTGTCAAGTCTGTCAGCGCTTTGCGAACATTTCCTTTTTCATCAAAATACATGTCGTTTTTCAGCACCGTGTTGGCACTCAGGACTGTTTTGATTTCAGGTGCCTGTGCATACATAGTGCTGACTCCTACATCATACTGTGCCACAGCCAGGTCCAAATACTTTTTAACCTCAGTGTAAGCCTCGTTGACCAGCTTTTCTTTGTTTTCATTTAGTTCTGTTGTTACTTTATCACTACCCTCAATAGCTACGCCGGAAGCGATGGTTTTAGTCACATCAATAGCTTGGCCGATCAATTCTTTTAAGCCAGCTTCATCCTTGGCCAGATTTGTCAGGAACGGTTTTACCAATGCAACCAGTTCATCACCGCGCAGTTCTGTATGGAGACGGGTCAGTTTCACCTTGTCTTTTTCACCGTATACTTCTTCGGTTACAGATGTTGCAGAAATGGTCGAAGGGTTAGGAGCATGCTTAAGCATAAGTGCAGCGGCTGTTTTGGTCAGATCTCTCACGTCTTTGGAATATGCATAAGGATCAAACCCAGCAGGCAGACCGCTCAAACGCTCTTGCGAGTTCAGAGATATGTAATAAGGTTTTTTGGCACCTTCCAGGTGAATAGCCATACCTTGGCGATCCAAAGCAAGCTCAAATGGCAAATTATACTTATCAATGTGTAAAGTACCCTTGGCGGAAGCAACTTCCTCCGATTGTACCTTAGCTTCATCTACAGTCACCGAAATCGAATTAATCAAATCTACGATTTGTTGATCTCCTTGCGTGATTCCTTCTTTTGGAGTTAATTTAAGAGAAATTTTCTCCGTTGTCTGCTGGGATTTCACATCAAGTGTTCCCAATAAATTTTTACTTACATCAAATCCGCCTACTGCCTGGCAACCTGTCAAAGCTACCATTAACAGAATAAGAGGGACGGCAATCCATTTTTTTATATTCATATTAATCCCCTTTCAAGATATTTCCGTTATCTCTTCTATTATCTCAGTGTTAACACGCATTGTAAATGAGTAGAATAGAAAATAGAACTAGTTATTTAGGATCAATTTTCAGCCTGAAGCATCCGGTAAGCCAGGAGTGCCATCTCCAGACAACGACGTTTGTCAGGGTCTGCCAAATTCCCCTCTACGATTTCATTAATTTTATCCAGTCGATTATAAAGAGTCTGCCTATGAATATACAAAACTCCGGCGGTATCACGCTTGGAGCCATGACATTGAAAGTAGGCATCCAGCGTATCCAGAAGCTGCATATGATGCTCACGATCATGCACAATCAGCTCGCCCAAATGGTCCTGTACAAATTCTTGTAGAAAAGGAATGCGAGGCACTGCTTTCAACAATTGATAGATTCCGATGCTGTCGTAAAATAGCTGATCCTTCATGACCGGGACGCTTCGCGCGACTTCAATGACCTGATATGCCTCTTCAAAACTGCGGTCCGTCCCGGTCATGCGGTGCCTTACCTTACCAAAGCCTGCATGAATGCGCACTTTATCAAGCTGTCCTGCGGCATAGTTCTGAATATATTGGACCGTATGGGCCAGCACTTTTTTCATCTGCGCTTCGGAACGCAGCGTTAATTCCTCCTTGGCACAAAGGATGTAGCATTGACTTCCTTTCATCATCAACAGATTGTGCAACGCTTCTTTTTTCAATAGAGAACGAAGCAGTACTAATACATCCTGATTGATGGATTCCTTGCGCACCTGACTCGCGTCCTTGTCCTGATGCTCTACCTCGATGACTCCTGCCCAAAATAAATACCGACCCTTCGTTAACAATCGCAGTCCCATCCGGGTCTGGGCCTGTTCTTCATTGGGAAGCTGGCCGTTCAATACATCCTGAATCAGTTCATTTTGATTACGTAGCAATCGGTCTTCAAGAAACTGTGTTCTCAGTACCAATGTAGCGGCCGCCTTGGCTGTGTAATCAATGAGCAGCGACATTTCTTCCGTCGGCATTTCATTATGCAGTACCACACCTACAGCGGAAAACACCTGACCGAAGCATACAACAGGCTGAAACAAGACGGCAGTGGATTCATTTAGGTGAAACAGCAGGTGCCCTTCACGATCGGCAGTCATACTGGATTCCACTTCATTGGCATAAAAATCCGCAATATGGTCTGCCACATCCGGCTGGACGGAAGGCACGAATCGATTGGTATCAATGGAGGACATGTAGATGACCTGCCGGGCAGCATAGTCATGAAGCACACGCAAGAGGGCGTTCATATCGGTGCTGCGCAGGGTTTCCTGCTGAAGCTGACGTGAAAATCGCTCCAGATCTTTTAATAGTTCATGATGTCGGTTAATAAGTAGGGAGTGAATATCTTGTGTAATTTCAACAAAACGCACCGGCTGCTCAAATATGATGACCGGGAAGTGATGCCGTTCCGCCAGCTCCAGTATTTCAGAGGGGATCTCATGGATGCTCGTGCCCAACTCCACACACAATCCTGCGGCTTCCGAGCGGATCAGCTGCTCCATATACTCGGCGCGCTCTTCCCCCTTCCGGATTAACCACAGGCCGGTCGTCAAAATTAGGTCATGACGGCTCACAAAGGGGGATACATTGGTGATTTCTAGCACATGAACCCAACCCACACGGCGATCTACGCCATGTTCCCCCGCTGCCAGCTTCGCCCGCCGGAAAACAGGACGTTCCAGCACATCCGCAATGGTAAATGTTTTTTTACCTTTCATGGGCATTCTCCCTATGTGTATGTCTTTATGTCATTTTATATGACATATATTCATCAAAAAGTCGAGCCTTCAAGTCAGATAATCCGACAAAATGTATGATGCGAAGGAGTCGAACCCCTTGTAAACTGTACCTAATCTAACATGAATTGCATTTATCGGCTTGAGTCCATGTAACTAATCAGCAGGCTGCTTACAAATGATAGTGCAATTTTCTAAGCTCGTTTGGTCGCATCCAACAGTAAACCATAGCAGGGGTAGCTGCCCTAAAACACGTTCAACAAACATTGATTCTGCAGCGTAGCTGCCCTAGAGAACATGATCAACAAACATTGATTCTGCAGCGTAGCTGCCCTAAAAACAATTATTTGCCGTTGGATAACAATTATTTTTAGGAGAGGTGAAACGAATGAAAATTGGGATTCCAAAAGAGATTAAAAACAATGAAAATCGTGTCGCTCTGACACCTGCGGGTGCTGCTCAAATGATTCAACACGGACATCAAGTGTTTGTAGAAAGCCATGCAGGGGTTGAAAGTGGCTATACAGACGGAGATTATGCCACTGCGGGTGCGATCCTTGTCCAGCAAGCGGCAGATGTGTGGTCCCAGGCGGATATGATTATCAAAGTAAAAGAGCCGCTCCCCTCTGAATACAGGTATTTTCGTCCAGGTTTGATTTTGTTCACCTATCTGCATCTGGCTGCCGAGCCCGCACTGGCCCGGGCTTTAACAGACAACGGCGTAGCCGCCATTTCCTATGAAACGCTAAATGTGGAAGGAAGCCTACCGTTGCTTACCCCCATGAGCGAGGTTGCAGGCCGAATGGCTGTACAAATCGGAGCACAGCTGTTGGAAAAACCAAAAGGCGGTAAAGGCATCCTACTGGCAGGTGTGCCAGGGGTCAAACGCGGTAAAGTAACTATTATTGGCGGAGGGGTGGTCGGCACCAATGCTGCCAAGGTCGCTATCGGTCTCGGCGCAGATGTTACATTGATCGATCTAAGCCTGCAAAGATTGCGCCAACTGGACGATATTTTTGGCAATCAGCTCCATACATTGGTGTCCACCCCTTCCAACATTGCTGAAGCCGTGGCGCAAAGTGATTTGCTGATCGGTGCTGTCCTGATCACTGGTGCCAAAGCCCCGCGGCTCGTAACAGAGGCCATGGTGCAGACAATGCAACCCGGTTCAGTGATCGTCGATGTCGCCATTGACCAAGGTGGCATTGTTGAGACGATTGACCACATCACGACACATGATCAGCCAACCTATGTAAAGCATGGCGTCATTCACTATGCAGTAGCGAACATGCCTGGCGCAGTACCACAAACCTCCACGCTCGCTCTGACGAACGCGACTCTCCCCTTTGCTCTCCAACTTGCGGATCTCGGTGTGCTAGAGGCACTTCGCAGAAGCAAGCCGCTGCTTAGCGGTACCAATGTCCTGAACGGACATATCACCTACGAAGCAGTCGCCCGTGATCTGGGGTATCCTTATGTTCCTGTGGAACAGGCATGGCAGACCAAAACCCTACAATAGAAAAGAAGCAGCACAAAGAACCATACACTTTTCCCAGTAAGGATTAAAGTGTATGGTTCTTTGTATGCTGCATCTACCAAACGTAGCCGCATTTTAGACGGCTTCTGACGAAAGGAACGTTTGGAGACGGCTATAAATATTCGTGATTTCTTCCAGCGACATGCGCACCAGTCCACTAGACGAAGGTGCCACAAATTCATGCATTTCGGGGATTAGCGGTTCAGGCTGAAATCCCCAATCCGCTTTGGATTTTTTACTATATTCGGTGTACACGCCTTTGCCGACAAAGCAAGCGACCTTGGGGCGGTATTCCATTAGCTTCGCATGCAGCTTCAGACGCCCTTCGGCGTATTCCTCACGGGTAATGTCCTCCACTCCCCTGGTAGGACGGGAGACAATGTTGGTAAAACCGAAACCCAGCTTTAGCAGCTCCCGATCTTCCGATGGATCGTATAAGCGAGGGGTCAAGCCAGCCCCCTCCAGTATGCGCCAAAAGCGGTTGCGCGGATTAGCGTAATGATGTCCTACCTCGCCGGATTTCAGACTGGGATTAAAGCCGATAAATACAACGGATAATCCATAGTCGAGATGATCATCTACCTCGTGTAGTTCTGTCTCTGGTTCTGTCATCAGGCCCCTCCTTCCTCAAACCATATCCAGCGGCTGCTTCCTCGTTGGCGGAGGAAAAGCTTCGTCTATTTGTTGAAGTTGTTCAGGGGTGAGCCGAATGCTTGCTGCCGCTGCATTTTCTCGTACATGCGATTCTTGTACCGCCTTGGGAATTGCCCACACATCACCGTCCCGTATAACCCATGCGAGTGCAATTTGCAATGGAGTTACTCCGTGGCTGGCAGCAATGTCTACCATAATGGGATGCTCCAGTAGTCCTCGTCGCAGGCGTCCACCTTGGGCAATCGGGCAATAGGCCATTACAGGCACCCCATGCGTACGGCTCCAAGGAAGCAGATCATATTCGATACCTCGCGAAGCCGCGTGATACAGCACTTGGTTGACAGCACAGGCTTTGCCATTACTCAGGCTCCAAAGCTCCTCCATATCGGATTTGTCGAGATTGGACACGCCCCAGTTGCGGATTTTGCCTTGCTCACGCAGTTTTTCCATACCTTGTATTGTCTCTTCTAGTGGAATATTCCCGCGCCAATGCAGCAGATACATGTCCACGTGTTCGGTTCCCATTCGGGTTAGGCTTGCTTCGCAGGCTTGAGCCAATCCTTGACGGTCCGCATGATGAGGGTAGGCATTGCTGACAAGATACACATCGTCCCGGCGGCCTCGAATGGCCTCCCCGACGATCTCTTCTGCGCCGCCCTCCGCATACATTTCAGCCGTGTCTACTAGCGTCATCCCCAGCTCGAAGCCAAGTTGAAGCGCACGCACCTCCTCCTGGCGAAGGGAGGCTTTTTCGCCCATATACCACGTGCCCTGCCCAATGAGTGGTACTTCACGACCGTCCGTCCATGTAATCGCACTTCTCTTATGTTGACTCAACTACATTCCCTCCTTAGGAGCCTGGTGTCACAGGCTTGTCAAACACATGACTCTGCGTCCAGTGCTGACCACCATCCGAGGTGGTATATAGGATCGGGGCCTGCTCTGAATCCGAGAAAATAGCCCAGCCTTCCTTGGCATTGGCCATCCCGATTTGCTGACCGCCATAACCATCAAAGCCTTGTTTGCCATTGTTCCACGTCTTGCCTCCGTCATTGGTCCAACCAATCGTATTAGGCTTGTCACACGGTGCACAGTACCCACCCATCAAAGCGGTACTGCTGTTAACCGCATAGAGCATGCCTGGTGCCGTCCCTTCATTTTTGGCAACCTGATTGTCTTGCTGGCTAACACCTGGTGCAGGACCGCCGCCGGCAGTAGAATTCGCCAGTACAGTACGCCAGCTTTGTCCGCTATCAGCCGTATGCCAAAGCGAATACGACGTCTGATTCATCCCCGTATCTCCAACCAGCTCAATCCATGCGTTGCCCCGTCCTACCGATCGAATAGTTACTCCGTTCAGAGGCCCCTCGGTTGTCCGCGACATGACAGGAGTCCAATCTTGACCACCGTTAACGGTGTGCAAAATTTGGATCGAGCGATCTGTTTTCTGGGTTACTGCCCAGCCGTTTTGCCGATCATGATAATATGGCTGTCCTACCATGTGGCTAGGCACAGGGAGCGAAGACCAGCTTTGTCCACCATCCTTGGTATATTGGTTGCCACTGAATCCTTCCTTGGATGATACAAAGTGTAAAAAGCCCGCTTGTCCTTGCTCAGGTACAGTCCCGACAGCTTCCCAAAGCTTACCGCCATCGTGAGTTGCCAGCAGTGAACCGCTATCTTCCATAACAGCCCAAGCCTGCTCTCCATTCAAGGCAAAAATCTGTTGAACCGTACCTTTGCCTTGATACTGCACATTCCAAACTGAACCGACTGAACCGGATGGAGCCGCGTCTGTTCGGGCAATCCATCCATTACCGCCGATCCAACCGGATTGGCCGTCGATTAATCGAAGCGCGGTAATATTGTCCATGCGGACGTTCGCTATACTAGCATCTGTCTTCGTTTGCCCGCCTGTCTCCACTGCTTTGTCAGTGCTGGACGGGGATGTGCTGCTTTTGCCGTCAGAAGCAGTCTGCTGTTCCGGTGTATCTACAGTGGCTCCCGAATCATTGACTTGTGTCGATGCAGAATCCTTTGGTTTATTCTGAGTCGTTTGTCCTGTTTGTGATCCTGTTTCACAACCTGTTGCTACTATGGCTACGGCGAGTAAAAGCACCCAAACCGATGTTTTTTTCTTCATTTTTGTTCATCCCCTTATGTTGTTGATATACTTGCTGCGCGGGTATTGTATTCACAGCAAAGCATATTCTATGTATTACCCTGCTGTATTGGTTTCACTCTTGCGGTGAGTATACGATACTGACTGTATTCGAATCGTTATAGGATTACGAGTTTACAGGAACAAAGCCGCCTTTTTCAATGGCCTGCGTTCCTGCTTCGCTTTGCAGCCATTCGAGTAATCGTTGCATCGAAGCACGTGGCTTTTCGCCTTCGCGTGTAACTACAAACAGTTGGGCTGTGAATGGATATTGTTTCGAACGAATGTGTTCTTTGTCGGGCTCCACTCCATTAATAGATAAAAATTTGACCTCTTGACGATTATGCATCACATTTGCGAAATAATAAAATGAATAACCGAGCGCGTTGTGATCCTTGTCAAAATCAGCAATTGCATTAATCATCTCACCCATTATACCAATTCGGAGTTCCCGAGGCGGTTCAGCCATGTCCTGACCTTTCATCACTTTCTTCTGCATATATGTTTGGCTTCCTGAGTTTTCCTCCCGCTGATAAGCAACGATCGGCTGATTCTTGCCCCCTACTTCACGCCAGTTACGAATAGATCCTTCATATATGCTGCGCACCTGCTCCGAAGAAAGTCCGTTAACCGGATTGCCTTTATGAACGAGAAAAATAAACGCATCCCACCCGATAGGTGTAAGCTTCATTTGAATTCCCCGACTTTTCGCCAGGCGCAATTCCTCATCGGATGGACCCGCCACCAGTATCAGATCCGCCTTCTTTTCAATCAGATTGACATAAGCCTGATGTGTTGTGTTGAATCTCAGTTCGTGAGCCGCACGAACCTTGTTCATTCCGGTCAATTCATGCAGCATATCCTGTGCGAATGGAATGGCCGCTGTAGCGCCATCTACTACCGGAAAATCCCTCTCCGCAATGTACGGACGCTGAGGAAGCATGAGCGTAATCGTCAGCACAATGATGAGCGCAGCAGATATTGCAGCTACAACCCATTGCCATCTATGGTCCACCTTTCCGTGCTGGTCGGTCACCGCTGGATAGCGATCTACCCCAACACCGACTACCATGCCAGCTATGGGCAGCAGTGCGGTCAGCAGAAACCAGATTCCACCGAGCTGTGTATATGACCCCAACACTTCCAGTATAGGTTCCGCCCAAGCGTGATAGAGTGCAAAAAGCTCCCACGCTCCTCCAGATACTTCGGCAAGTTGGCCGCCAGATCCTCGTAGTCCTATAATCCACAACCACAGCCCGCATAATAAGGATGCTAGCCCAGTCAGCATCAGCAGAAGCTTATGCATATTGGACATATGCGCACTCAAAGCACCATAAGCTGCAAAAATGAGACCGACCAGCCATACATATAGCAGCAATATTACAACCACGGTTATATCCGTCACACCTTCATGCCTCAGCAAATACTGCACTTGAGGTGCTACAACCATACTCCAAATAATATTAAACATGACTGAAAACAATCCAAACATAAACGTACCGACCAGCCATGGCCAAAACCATGCTATCCGCACAGAATTGCCCTCTTTCGGCTTGCTTATAACTTCCTTTGGTTCAGACATGTACATCCCCCTATATCTTATAAATGAAATGAGTCTGTAAGCTATTGCTTCTTCATTGTACAATTATGGTAAAGATTAGTATACGAAAGGGTAGTAAAAATGACAAAAAGGCCTCCCCTACAGGATAGGCCTCTTTGGTATCGAATCTTCTCTATATCGCTCTGGCATGGATTAAAAAACGATGCTGCTTCACGTCCCAATAACCATCACGTTTAATATCCAAATACAGACTATACAGCTGTTCTATATATTTCTCTGGCTGGAAGTCTGCAATCTGCCATTCAATAACTTTTAAGTAATAGACAATCGCTCCAATATCGTAAAAGCGCTGGATCGGAAACTGTTCCCGCTGCTCTACGATTTCAAAACCATTACTTTTCAAACCTGCAATTGCTTGAGGAAGAGTCCAGTCCGCATACACGTAATCAGGTGCTCCCAAGCGGGCGTTAAGGCCTGCACAATCCAAGCCTCCTGCCTGTTGAGTCAAAAACGTACCTCCTGAACGCAAAATACGGTGCACTTCCGCTGGCGAAAATGACTCATGCTTGTTCAGCACAAGGTCGAACCCAGCATCGTCAAACGGAAGGGAATCGTCATCATGAATAGCCATCACGCGTACACCCAGCGGCTCCAATCTTTGCTTGGCGATAGGTACGTTCGGTGCATATGCCTCTGTCGCACATATGATCTCTGGAAAAGGGCGCAACTGCGACAAGAACTCTCCCCCGCCTGTTCCCATATCCAGCATCGCCTTCGAGGCATGCATCAACGCCAAAGCCTTGCTGGCATAAGACCAGTCCAAAGGTTCGCTCGCCACTCGTCCCGTGTCCGAAATGAATGAAAAATCCCATCCGGAAAATGACTGTTTATGATGATCCAACAACTGTAGAAATTCACGATCTTCTGTATATTTCATATTTTTTTGCTCCTCCACTATTGGACTGTACAATATTGAACTCTTCTCTCTGTATGTTCTACGTTGTATCACTCTGGTCTCTATTTATGTCCGTTCTAATGTGGAGGAGCTCTTGCCCGTCGATGAGGTTGTTATATGTCGTGTCCGAACCATCCCATGTTCATCTACCTCCGTCCATATTCCCTCTAAACCAGATACTGTCCCTCGTAGGAGCTTAAGGAACTGCCGGTAATGCCTTGGCAAGCTCCGGTGTCATATCGTTGGGAGTAAAATAGTAATAGCGTGTATGGGGATCTGAACTAAATAAAGGTTTGATCTTGACTTGAACCAAGTAAGTGCCTTTCGCCATATCTGGAGTATAGCTATTAGATCTACGCTTTTCCAGTACAGTGCTCCACAGCTTCGGATCTTCAATCGTTATTGCTTTGTGCTTTTGTTGAATGCTTCTAAATATTTTATAGTCTTCAATATATTGATTGGGTTGATAAGGCTCCATTTCCTGAGAAATAATAGGAACAGCCCGTATCGAAAAAATATCCTTGGCATCGATGACGACCTTATCCGCATATCCCTTTTGTTCTAGCCAACCTGTAAGCTTGTGATAGGAAGCCGGCCAATTAAATGAGAGTTCACGCTTCCATTTCGGTTCGTTATTGGTAAAGGATGACTCTTTATTTGTAATAGAAACATTCCCCAGAGGATATCGATGTGATTGCATTTCACTATAACTCATACTTAATACTTCTTCTCTGAGTATATCTTCAAATTCACGAGTTTCTTTGGGATTGGTCAAAACCACTCGTCTTTCATTATCATCTACGGATTCGATATTGATCGTCTCTGCTTTTCCTTGCAGCTTATCCAGCTCGTATCTTACCGTTTTATAAGGCTCTGCTTCCATCACCTTAGTCAGTTCTGTCCGGAAAGGTTTCTCAGGGAATGTATAACGCCGAGTCATGGTGGAACCATCATCCAAACGGTAGACTATGAATGCCGATTCGACGGCCAGGTTTTTGGACAACATTTTCTCGCCAGCTGCATGTGCGCGTACGAGTTCACGATGTAAATTCAGCACAGAGGTGATATAGGCCCTGTCTTGGGAGTAATAAGCTTCTCTTTCTGCATCTCCCCCTAGAGGCTCCTCTCGCCCGACATAAACTTTTTCTACGGAGTGTGCTGTTGGAATCCGCCCCTCATAACCCAACCAACCTGAAACCGGGATATATAGTACCAGCCCCATGATCACACCGTAAACGACCATTTCCACTAAAGCACGAACACGCATAATTTGCCACGTCTTGCGAATGACCATCTCTACAACGATATAGCCTAAAATAGCTCCAAGTGCATACCCAAAAATCGACCAGTTTGCTCCTCTTGTACCTGCATTATTAAAATAATCGCCTAGTATAAGCATGGCGCATAGTATGACTCCTGCCTTGAACAAAGGCTGTAAGAAAGGAAATGCTATGGCCTGAGTCGCCTTTTCGACCAAGCGTTTACGATACAAACCATAACTCAAGGCGACAAACAGCAGAGAGATACCTAGATAGGCAAGTAGCTCCATGTAAGAAAAGGCGCGCTGTGGCAAGTTGTCCATAATGCGTACAAACGGCGATAAGTTTTCCCAAACATTATTATTGCTGCGAAACTCCCCACCATTAATATATTGAACAACGGTTTCTCGCACCCGCACATATCCGTATAAATTACGTTCTAGAAAACGCCCTATCATCATGAATAGAAACTGAGGCAATAGCAGCAAAACATACACTACTACGGTCTGTAGCAACGATTGTCCCACACAAATCCCTACAAACACAGTAAAAGTAAACAAGAAAATCGTAAGGACGGACACGACCAAAGCCCACGATCCAACATCATTAATTTGAAAAATATAAGGCAGTTCGACTGACGTGTTAACCCAAGCAGTTACTCCCGCAGTCAGCCATACAGGTACAAGTAAAAGAATAAGACCGCTAATTAAATGTGACGTTAATAGATGCTCTCTACGCAAAGGTAGGCTGTGATACAAATCGGATGGCCCCTGTCGCTGAACAAAACGAAGCAGCATCACACCTGCCAGCACCGGTACAGTCATTAAAATCAATTTTTGCAATTCATTACCCGAGTTTGTACTATCGAACAAGCTTTTTAAAACCACTCGTGGTTGTTCATCACCAATGCTCATAAAAAATGACAGCGGTACTGTAAACAGTAATCCCGCCAAGTACAGTAGACCGATCCAGCCATGCTGTCTCAGGCATTGGCGAATTACGCCGCCGCTACAGAAGAATCGGTTGGATGTCATAACCTGCGTCCTCCATTTCATAAATGAAAATTTCTTCAAGCGTCAACGGCAGCAAATCGAATACATGCGGCTCATACGCTTCAATCGTCTCCGCAATCCGCTCTCGCTCACCCCGGATGATAAGCAGCAGAACACTGCCCCTTCGCTCCTTATGTACGACCGAAAGTTGGCTACAGACAGCTTCCTCATGCATGCTGTCCCGAAAAGCAACCTGTACCTTATGCGTATCGGATTTGAGGTCGTCCACCTCTTTTTCCAACAGCATCCGACCTTGGTGCATAATGCCGACATGATCACACATGTCTTCAATCTCACGCAAATTATGCGATGAGATCACGACGGTCATCTCACGTGCAGCGGTTTCTTGGAACAAGAGATTTTTGATCATTCTACGCATCACCGGGTCCAGACCATCAATGGGTTCATCCAAAACCAGCAGTTCAGGCATGCAGCTCAAGGCAAGCAAAAAAGCGGCTTGGCGCTTCATCCCTTTGGAAAAACGGTGAAGTTTGCGCTTCGGGTCCAGCTTGAAAATATTCGTAAGCTGTGTGTAGCGTTCCTCACTCCAACTTGGATAAATGGAGCGGTAAAACCGGGCCATCTGACGAATTGTCGCTTGCGGGAAAAAATAAGGGGTATCCGGCAAAAACAGAATGTGCTGCTTGACTTCAGGCTGCTCATACACTGGCTGACCATCGATTAGCACCTTGCCAGTATCCGGTCGGTAAATCCCGGCAATGATTTTGAGCAAGGTCGTTTTCCCTGCCCCGTTCGAGCCCAGCAGTCCAAAAATGGAGCCCTTCTTTACCGTGAGGGCAAGCTGATCGACAGCCTTTTCTTCTGTAAATGTCTTTGTGACTTCCCTTAATTCAATCAAGGGACATCCCCCTTTCCTTTGTTTGCATAGCTTCCACGTATATGTCGTCCACTTCCTGCTGTGTAAAACCGAAATGGACAGCTTCGATCATCAGTTTTAACAATGCCGCCCGAATCTCATCCCGCTTTATTTGTTGCGGCTGCTGCTGGGTAGGCGTGACAAAGCTGCCTTTGCCCTGGACGGAATAAATATATCCTTCGCGTTCCAGCTCGCGATACGCTTTCTGAATCGTATTCGGATTCACCGTAAGTTGAGCGGACAATGCCCGTACAGAAGGCAATTGCTCATCCGGCTGAAGCGATCCGTACACGATCATTTCCTTAACCTTCTCCATAAGCTGTTCGTAGATTGGCTTACGGCTGCGGATATCCAGCTCGAACATGGACTTCCTCCTTTCAACACTGGCTCAAATTCATGTATACATGTTCAACTGTTCTAACTGTACTATAATTAATAGTACAGTTAGAACAGTTTGTCAATCTTTTCTTTGGACATTTCTTACAAAAAATAGCCGCGATGCAGAACGCATCACGGCTATTTCTTTTTAGCCTTCCTTTGAATCATAAGGCTGATCACGGCTTATATTCGCAAGTGTGTGCCCTTCCGGCAGTTTTAGATCCAGTTGGAACCGGAATGTTGCTCCTCTGGCCTCGTCACTATCTACACCAATGGAACCCCCCATTAGCTTGACCAGGTTTTTGCAGATGGACAAGCCAAGACCTGTCCCTCCATATTTCCGGTTCAGTGCCGGATGAAGCTGGGAAAAAGGCTGAAACAACAAATGCTGACGGTCTGCCGGAATGCCGATTCCAGTATCCGTTACACTAAACTCAATCAGGCATTTCTTTTTACGGCGGCTGTAAGCCTTTCTCTCCACAAAAATATTTACACGCCCTCGCTCCGTAAATTTGATCGCATTGCTCACCAAGTTCACCAATATCTGTCGGATACGCACATGATCACCGACCAGCATCCCTGGCATTTCCTGATCTACATGCCATTCTAGCTGGATGCCTTTTTCCATAGCCTGCGTCATAAATAGGTCAGCTACACTGCCAACCACATCCTCCAGCACAAAAGACTCATGCAGCAACGACATTTTGCCAGCTTCGATTTTGCTCAAATCCAGTATCTCATTCAATATCTGCATCAAAGCGTTGCTACTGCTGGTAATAATATCGATATAGCTACGCTGCTCCTCATCTAATTCCGTGTCTGCCAGTAATCCTGCCATGCCTATAATGCCGTTCATCGGTGTACGAAGCTCATGACTCATCACAGACAGGAATTCTGACTTGGCTCGATCGGCGCGTTCGGCAGACTCCTTGGCCCGAATAATCTCCTTTTCATTCGTCCTGTCTACAAAAACCATCACCGCTCCTTTTCGTTCGCCGTTATCCATCAAAGGGCTGATTCGATAGGAGGCCAGAAAACTGGACCCGTCTTTTTTCCAAAATACAGCTTCCTCTGCCTGATAAGAAGCGCCGCTGCGAATCGCTTGGAGAATAGAAGCCTGCTCGTCCGGAAAATGGCTGCCTATTTCGTCAGCATGGCGAATGACGTCTATACATGAACCGTTCAGCGGGTTGGCTGATCCTATGCCGAACATCTCAACAGCTGCCGGGTTCATAAAGCGGACATGTCCTTCGGTATTCAAACCCACAATTCCTTCGGATACTGCATTCAAAATAAGCGAATGCTCGTTACTGAGCTTTTCAATCTGAGCAATGTAGTTTTTAAGAGGGGTAACATTCTCTATAATCCCGTAACAGCCTACAATTTCTTCTTGCACGAAAATCGGGATATTCGTCATCTTGATGAATAGACGCTCCCCCTCCTTATGTATGAATTCCGATTCATAGGTTTGTGTCTCCCCCTGTTTGGCCATTTCGATATGTCGTTTGATTTTGTCCTGTTCCTCAGAGGAAGCCATTACAAGTATTTCAGCTCCAAGAAGCTCATCCCTCGTATAACCCGTAAGCTTCTCCAAACTCGGATTCACGCTCAAAATATGACCTTCCATATTCATGGCGCATATCCCGAGTGGATTATGCTGAAATAGTGACTTATAACGGTTTTCACTTTCACGAAGACGTTGCTCGATTTCCCGGTGCTCTGTAACATCCTGTATCATCCCGACTACTTGAACAGGCTTGCCTGCATGCTCGTCCATCTCAGCTTCCCAGATCGAGCGCAGTACCTTCTGTTCCCCATTGGGCAATACAATCCGGTAAAAGGTTTCTTCGTGAATTCCCTTTAAGATCACGTTGTTGATAATTTGCTTCATCCGTTCCGTATCTTCGGGATGAACTGCCTTCATGAAAGCGTCAATACTTGTTTCAACCGGCTTGACACGATAGCCAAATATGCTGCGAAATTCCTTGGAAAAATGCATAACATTGTTGACCAGATCCCAGTCCCATGAGCCGAACATCGCCAACTGTTGAGCTTTTGCCAGGTTCTCCTCGCTCTTCTGGCGCTCTGTGATATTTCGTCCGATGGATAGAACTCGCTTGATCTTGCCCTGTTCATCCCGAATAATACGGTACGATACTTCCAGCCACAAATAATGCCCGTCCTTATGACGTACACGCCGCTTCATGATGCCTGTTTCCTTGAACATTCCATGTACACGCATGTAATCGGCATCTTCGATATGGTAAAATTGAAGCCGTTTTTTGCCGAGCATTTCCTGCTTCGTATAGCCAAGGAGTTTTTCCACCGAAGGAGAAATATATTGAAGTATGCCGTCTGCCGTGCTGTAAGAGATGACATCCGGCGTATTTTCGGTAATCAACATGTACAAATCCTCATTGTCCGAAAGCACCTGCTCCATGTCCTTTTTCTCCGTGACATCCATTGCATACGCAATCAAATAAGATTGTTCGGTAGCCTCATCATCAAATATGGTTAATTCCAGCGATAGCCAGACAGTTGTTCCCCGTTTATGCTTTAAACGCAGCTCTGTCTTGTAGACTTGATCCGTAGCCTTTAGCCAACCTGCATAAGCCTCCCTCAATCCTTGCTGATCCTGAGCCTCATTATACAAGAGATGGTAATATCGGATATCCAATAATTCCTCCTGCTCATATCCGACCATTTTGCAAAAGGCGGGATTGACGTACAGACACTTCCCCTCCCTCGACAAAATCACGATTCCTGTCGGGGCATGATTATACATATGTTCCAGCAAAGGCAGTCGTTGAGCAGCAGAAAACAAATGAATCTCCTCCTCTATATGAAAGACATTAAAACATGTATGCACAAAAGATTGCCGATGCAGGTTCATCGGCAATCTCTAGATTATTTTTTTATACCACCCGGCTAAGAAAATGACGCAAAAATCGCTCAGCAGTGAGTTGCGATTGCCTTCTCTACCGAGATGTTGCCAAAAGTGGTTGTTGACCCCCACAGTAGATTAGTATTCTTTCTTCATTATACACAATTTGAATGCTTATTCCCTTGGTCATCGAATTCTTTATTTGAAGACGTTAAAAAAGGCTACAGCAGTTGTGCCGCAGCCCTTTTTCAACAATTATCAGTTATTCAAGTGTATATATTCACCTATTCCTAAGGCTCGATTCCCCATACCAGCTTATCGTTGTGGAACAATGTTACTTTGTTCCATTCAGCATAAGAGGTTTTGGTTGGATCGAAGGAATAGTCATTGGATTCGTTCAGATTAGACCAGTCGCTATTGTTCATGCGGATCTGAATATCACCTGTTTGCGCGCCAGCAGCAAGCGTGCCGGCAGCAGCACTGAATCCAATTTCAATATAGTTGTCTTTAATGGTACGCAGCACGTTATCATTACCTACTTGCGCCCAGTCTACCGCAGATTGCAGCTCTTGGCTGCCATCTTTCGTGAAGTAATAGCGGATTTTAAGCTCGCTCAACTTCACTGGTGTTGTCCCTTTATTTTTGAGATTAAAGAAAGGCTTGGCAGCGTTATTCGCTGGATCCGTGTCCCCAGCACGATACATTACAACCAGATCACCCGTTGGATCTGTAGGATTCGTTGGATCTGTCGGTGTACCTTTTGGCTCAGCGCTTACCGTTGCGGAATCCTTACTTGTTCCTTTCGCATTCGTAGCACTTACAACATAGAAGTAAGTTGTTCCGTTCGTCAGTCCCTTATCCGTGTACTCTCTTTCCGTTACAAGAGGCGCAACGGCTGTAAAAGGACCTGCTTCGCTAGTCGCGCGTTTTACCGTGTAACTCTCGGCACCAGTAGACGCATTCCAAGTCAGCGTTACTTGAGCATTACCCACAACAGCCTTTAAGCCTGACGGCACTGCTGGAGCAGTAGGCGCTGGGTCTACACCACCAGTGGAAGGCACGATTGCAGGGTACGCATTTTGTACCAGCATTACAAACTGATCATGGAACCATGCTCCTGAAATAGGTGCATTCGGCAAAGCATCTGTTAATGTGCCATCCTTGGTTGTATAGGTAGGATCACACATACGGTCAAAGCCTTTACCCTCATCGTTCGGGATGAGTGAGCTGGAACCATCGGAATCCCCTGGAGGTTTCGCCCAGACATAGGCATCGATATGACCAGCTGGAGCCGTTTGTGGCGGCGTTCCCATACCTGCTCCGCTGTTATTACACCAGTTACCACGGTGTGAGCGTTTGTCTACACGACCGGAGTTTACATAGGAGTTAATATCATTGCCGACTGCGGAAGTCGGACGGTTAGGTCCTCCCCATCCATTACGGCCTGTATCAATTAACATACCGAGTGAGCTCGGCCAGCCTGCGCTGACAAAATCTCTATGCAAGGACTCTGCAAAATCCGATTCATCGAAATTAGGATTCCATTCGTAGTACTTGGACGATTTGATCGGCTGTCCACCGATATTCAGATTTGGATCAGGCAAATTAGGTTCTGTCAGCGGTGAAGTATTGGCTGTATTCGTGATAAAACCATCTACACTGGACAGACCTTTGCTTGTGTCTTTGAAAATAGTTGTAAACAGGGATACCGTTGCTGAACGGTTGTTATCCCAGCCTAACCAACCAGAGTGACCGATATCTACGTATTTGTACACGTTAGGAATCTCGTTCAGCTTATTCATTGTGTATTTAACACCAGCTTCGTAAATCCCTGTGGACTTGGCTTGCGCACATTTCGGATCATCCAGATTGGTTACCAGATTTGGCAAGCTATCCGGTTCAATAATCGCAATGATACGAATATCCTTATATTTGGGATTTGCAAAAATAGAAGCTATTTTGTCAATATAATCCTTTTTATAAGTTTCCAGACCTGCCTGGGTCAGCGGCAATTCACCATTGGAAGCCAAGGCATGACAATCCCGTCCGGGCAGATCATACACAATGAACTCCGCCGTAATCGGTGTGTTGCCTTTCTTTTGCGCCAATACTTGGTCCAAATGTGCCTCCAAGCCAAGCTTGCCTCCACCGCCGTTAATAGCGGCGATACGATCAAGCCAAACGGCTGTCGGGAATGTTTTGACCGTTTGCATTTTTGCCTTCAGATTCGCATCCGTAACCTTGGCAATCGATGTGTCGACACTAGCCGCATAATCAGGGCTAACGTATTTTGTCGCCCCTTGGTAAGGATTATCGACATGGGATTCTGCATGTATTTTATCCGTAAATCCTGCACCTGGTAGAAAGCTGCTTGCGACGAGTGATAGCGCAAAAGCATACTTCATTCCTTTACGAAGCACTTGCTTTGTTTTCAATTGCTTCACCTATCTTTCCGTAGATTTTGTTGAATCTTCCTATGTCGGCACCTGATTGTTATATGATTAAATGTGTGTTACGCCTACTCTCTCCCTAGAAAAAGTAGCGTTCATAGTTGCGAAAGGTAAGCGCTTTCTATTTGTTCATGCGCTCACATTTTTCCCCTTTTTGTCACCTCCTATGTTAGATTATAGTGAGCTGGAAATCTGCTGTAAATTGAATAAATTAAGGACTACAATTATTAATTCGGCATATGAATTGCCACACCGACGGTTCGGCATGGTCTCTCTTTTTTTGAGATTGGTTCTATCATTTGTTGAACTTCCCTGCTATGACAAGCCCTCAGGAGATTCAGAGTCGACAGTAAAAGTGTGGATTCATAAAAAACAAGACTGTATTCTTTAATTTCCGTCAGCCCAAATCGACAAGGATAAACTTTAGGCTGCTATCTACGCCAATCAATCGTTAACCTATCGACAGCAAAAAAAGGATGTTTCAGGCCTACGACCATGAAAACACCCTTTTATTGTTATTCAATCCCCCTCTGCTCATTAGCAGGTCCATGGAATGAGCGTTACTGCAATTGTACCAAATAGTTGTTACGCATTGCTGTTCTGTACTTTTTCGCGATCCTTGCCTTTGTCAGATTGTCCTGCATTTTTATTGGCGGCATCCCGATCCAGCTGCATTTCTTCAACTGTCTTCACCTTAAGCCGTGCTGCTCCCTCATAAGATTGGGTTGGAATCAGATCGCCTGCAGCCAAACGTTGGCGAGCTTCGGCAATCGCTGCCCCGTATTGCGGCAACCATGCTTCCTGTGCCACTAGCATCTCATCGACCATCTGCCAAATTTCTTTCGGGTTACACACCGCGCCCACTAACGGGTCCATCATAAACGCTTGGCGCAGCAGCTTATCGTCTCCATGTACAGCCGCTTCAACAGCCAAACGCTGAACGGAAATACTAACATTGCACACGGCAGCAGGACCCAGCGGCAGTTCTCCAACTTGCGGCATAGAAATACCGTTCCGATCCACATATCCAGGAGCTTCAATAATCGCATCGTCCGGCAAGTTGGAAATTACACCGTTATTCACGACATTAAAGTGCCCCCGGTACACACGCCCGGTTTCCAGGCTTTCAATAATGTATGAGCCGTGCTCTTCACCTCGATGCTCTGCCTTGTACTCCAGTGGATCTTCCTTCATCCAGTTAGGGAAATCTGTTTCAAACCAGTTACGTCCTTCCGTACATACACGCAAATAGCCGCCTGTTTCTCCGTTGATCCAGTTGCCCAGATCAATCCAGTCCAGAATTTCATTCGGACGCTTCCGATACCAAGGCACATATTCACTGAGATGACCATTCGACTCTGTGCTGTAATAGCCAAAACGACGAAGCATATCGATGCGTACCTTTTCGGTGCGGCTAAATTCAGGATGTTGTTCAAAAGCCTCCAGCAGTCCGGCTGTTAGATCCTTACCCTTATGCGAGGCCTGAATGTACCATGTTTGGTGATTGATTCCGGCGCATACAATGTCCACATCCTGCTTCTCCAAACCGTACGCCTCGGCAATTTGGTGATGCCCATTCTGGACGCCGTGACATAGACCAACCGTACGCACGCCACCGTACTTGTTGCAGGCCCAGGTCATCATCGCCATTGGGTTCGAGTAGTTCAGCAGCAGCACATCCGGTGCACTTAGCTCGCGGATATCTTTGCAAATCTCCAGCATTTCAGCGATACCACGCTGGCCATACATGATGCCTCCTGCACATAATGTATCGCCCACGCATTGATCCACACCGTATTTTAGCGGAATATCCACATCGGTCGCAAAGGCTTCCAGACCGCCGACGCGGATTGTACAAATGACGTATTTGGCATCCTTTAGAGCTACCTTTCGATCCGTAGAGGACTGTATTTGTATGGACAACCCATTCTCACGAATATCCCTCTGACACAGTTCAGTAACCATATCCAGATTGTGCTGACTGATGTCCGTAAAAGCCACTTCAATATCGTTAAACTCCGGTACTGATAACAGATCTCGCAAAATTCCACGGGTAAAACCGATGCTTCCTGCTCCAATAAAAGCTACTTTAAATGACACGGCATTCAACCTCCGGTAATTAGAATTGTAATATACCGTCATTGTAGCAATATGCCTGTAGAAAGCGTTATCAAAATCATGACCAGATTCGAACTTAGGTGTCAAAAATCCTAACTTTCGCATCAACAGATGCTACTTGCCGTTGACGAAGCTGCGTGTGCTTCTCTTGTTTACTGTATAATGAGTTGTGTCTCTAAATATTCCCAAAGGAGCAAGACATGTCAAACCGTAAATGGACATTTATCCTTATTCCCGTCTTCCTGCTATTTGCCTGGCTGTTGTTTCAGTTCACTCTGTCTTCTCTTCAAATTCACCAATTTGCAGAACAATTGAAGACGGTTTCACCAAACGACGGGGGTTCCGATACAAAAGTGGTATTGATATCACAAGAGCTGGACAATTATTATTGGCGGTCCATTGAACAAGGAGCTCGAAAGGAAGCAGAGCAGTACGGTATGAGACTCGATTATATCGGACCGGACCGCATTAATCCGTCCGAGCAGATCAAACTGCTGGATAAAGCGATCGCCGCCAAGGCAGATGCGATTCTGGTTCAAGGGATAAATGATCCAGAGTATCGACGATTAATCAACAAGGCTGCCGCACTTGGCATACCTGTCATCACGATCGATACGGATGAGCCGGACTCCCGAAGGCTGGCTTACGTCGGAACGGATAACGAAGGAGCAGGAAAACAGATGGGCATGCTGTTGGCGAAGGCCTCTGGGGAGCATGGCGATATTGGAGTTATGATCAGCAGCGAGCGCGTCGAGAATCAGCGGCTCAGGCTTGCGGGATTTCGTTCTGTGATCAGCCGCTATCCCAAGCTCCGCATTGTGGAGATTCGCTCCTCCAACATTTCACGGCTTCAGGCAGCCCAGCAAGCTCAGAACATGCTCACCCATTATCCGCAGATTCACTACATGGTCGGATTCAGTGCGCTGGACGGCCTTGGCATTCTGGAAGCCTCGGAGCGGCGCGGCGTGCGTAATTTGCAGATTTTCGCTTTTGACGATATGGCCGAGACGTTGAAAGCTATCAAACATCGCAAAATCGAGCTCACCCTTGTTCAACAGCCAATGGAAATGGGGGCTAAGGCTATAAAATTGCTGAATGATTATCTAAAGGGACATGAACCCCAGGAATTAACATACACCAGGGTATATGAAGTGCATGCGGACACTCCCGACAACATGCCTGGAGATGACAGACGATGACGATCAGAACGAAGTTGCTTCTGTTCATCCCTCTTCTAGTTGTGTTCGCCAATATCATCGCTTACTTTGTATTCCAAAGCGGAAAGGTCGTCCAACAGAGCTACGATGAAATGCTTGGCCGAATTCTTCTCATCGAGCAAACCTCCGAATCGACGGAGAGCAACTTAAATCTCCTCTATACCTATCTGCTCAATCCAAGAGACGATACGGGTGTGCAGGGCCCGACGGAATACCAATTGAAACAGCTGAAAGGCAGAATCCAGGAAGTCTCTGACTCGACCGATCCTTCTTTTGCCGAGGAGGACTACATGAATCTGTTAGCCACATTTCTTGAACAGAAGCAAGCTGCAGTTCTGGATGCAAAGGCACAAGATCCTCAATCGGCTTTTGAGCATTACATTGAAGCGGAGAAAACCGTCGGCTATATTCATGAGGAGGGCCAGCGACTGATCGATGCTGAACTGGCTTATTACCGGCCGCTCATCGAGAACATTCGGAACAAGAATGAGCAAATGAACGGATTGGGAGTGGCGTTGTTCGGCATGAACGCGCTGATGGGGGTTTTGCTTGCCATCTGGGTCTCGCGCAGCATTACGGGCCCTGTCGGCAGACTGGTCGGACTGGCGAAGCGAATCGCCACAGGTGATCTGAATATCGAGCCCCAACCGCGGCGAGATGACGAGCTAGGCGTATTGGCAGACGCCATTTTGCAAATGTCCGCTGATTTGAGCATCCTTATCGAAAAGGATAAACAGAGTCTGGAAATGCGGCGGCTTGTGAAAGAGCTAGAGCTTTTGGCTCTGCAAAATCAAATTAACCCGCACTTTTTGTTCAATACCTTAAATGTGCTCTCCAAACTGGCGATCCTGGAAGGGGCGGAGAAGACCAGCGACCTGATCGTTTCGCTGTCCAATCTATTACGGTACAGTCTGCAAAAGCTGGACAAACCCGTAACGCTCCAGGAAGAACTAGACCATATAAGCGAATACGTAACCATCCAGCAGGCGCGTTTCCGGGACAGAATTCGCTTTGATCTTCACTTTGACGCTTCCGTACTTCAGCAGCAAATTCCAGCCTTGACGATCCAGCCATTTATTGAAAACGCCTTTCTTCATGGTGTAGCTGATATGGAAAACGGAGCCATTATCACATTGACGCTGTCGAGAGCGGGCGAGGATGTGCAAATTGAAATTTCAGACAACGGAAAGGGTATGACGGAGGAAACCCGACTGTCCGTGCTCCGTTTAGAAGGTGGAGCTGAAAGCAGCAGTTCAACAGGACTTGGAATGCAAAACGTGTTTAGGCGGCTGCAATTGTTCTACGAAAAGGAAGGAATGGTTGAAATCCGAAGCCATATCGGATTAGGTACTACCATAACAATACGAATTCCAGTCAAGAAGGAGAGTGAGCAGACGAATGTATCGGTTGTTGATCGCGGATGACGAAGCTTTGGAGAGGGAAGGACTGGAATTGATAGTGGAACGGGCAATGCCGGGGGTATTTCGGTTTATTCATGCCGACAACGGCCGCATGGCGATCGAATGTGCGGAAGAGCACCGGCCTCATATTGCCATTCTGGATATTAATATGCCCGGAATTGACGGGCTTGGGGCGCTTCGTGAATTAAAGGAGCGTCTTCCTGATACCCGTTTCGTGCTCGTCACCGCCTATGATTATTTTGCTTATGCACGTGAGGCGCTCTCTTTGGGCGTAAAAGAATACATTCTGAAGCCAGCGAAGCGAGAACTAATCATCAGTACACTGAAACGACTGATTGAAGAAATTGAATGCGAGAAGCGAGCACGCACGGAAGAATTGGAGCTTAGGCACAAAATCTCACAGCTGATGCCGCTCGCAGAAAATGAGCTGGCTTTAATGCTTATGGTCGACCAGACGGTGGATTCGAGCGCTTCTCAACTGTCGGAATGGCTGGACTTTCCTCTTAATCAGGGAAGCGCTATCATTGCTGCCTTTGAAGGATATGCAAACGAGCAGGACAAAAAGAAAATTTACGATCATTTCCGAAGCTATGTAAAAACACATGGCCCCAATTCCATTGTGAGCTCCCTGATCGACCATCATGTGGCCACTTTTTTACAAAAGCCGCCTGCCACCAGCGAAAACGACTGGCAACAGCGGATTAAGCATCTTGTTCAACAGCTCTCCGAGCTGGCCCAGCAGCAATTTGGCATAAAGACAGCTATTGGAATCGGCTCGCTGCATAGCGGCGAGGAAGGACTTCGCAAGTCCTATTTCGAAGCCGTCTTTGCCTCCACCCTACGCAAGCGCGATGGAGGTTACTGCCACTTTGATGAACTGAAGTCGTCAGAGGCTGGAAACTCCTCTGTGCTTGCCGTCAAAGAGGAGAATGGAATGCTTCAGCAGACGTACGTCATGTCAGCATTACAACGGATACGCGAACAGCGGGAGGTTCAAACACTGACTATGCTGGGCAGAGCAAAGATGTATATCGAGGAACGGTTCAACGATGACCTTTCACTGGAAGAAGTGGCTGATTTCGTCCACTTGAATCCTCACTACTTCAGTAAAATTTTCAAACAGGAATATGGAGAAACGTTCATCGACTTCGTAACCAGGTTAAGGATTGATAAAGCTATTTCTTTGATTAAGGAGGGCAACCTTGCCCTGAAGGAAATCAGCTTTGAAGTGGGTTATAAGGACCCAAACTATTTTAGCCGTGTCTTTAAGAAGATAACGGGCGTTCCTCCCACGGAGTTCAAAGGTCAAAAATCGTAGAGCTTCGTCCATGCCGACCATCGGCATGGATTTTTTTAAGCTCGAATGACAAGGTAATGCTAGATTTAGCCCCTCCGTCTCCAATTCGGGAAGCGAAGCCAAAATCGTGCGTGAAAAGGTCCGTTTATTGAAGACGATCACCGGCCTTTCTTTTATAAGCGCATGTTATACTTCTCCTCGAAGAACGGAATGAGGTTCTAGGAATCTGGAGGGGAGATGATCATATGGGAGTAATCATCCATAATGAAAGCGCTCAACAGAAAGCGCTTCAATCAGAAAAACCCAATATGCTTTTTGTGACGTTGGTATCCATCGTAGCTGCGCTTGGAGGCATACTGTTCGGTTTTGATATCGCGGTAGTTTCGGGAGCAGTTGAATTCCTACAGCAGCGTTTTTCGCTGAGCGAATTTCAGGTCGGTTGGGCGGTGTCGAGTCTGATTGTAGGGAGCATCACGGGTGCGGCTCTCTCCGGCTACATGAGTGAAAGGATCGGCAGAAAAAAGGTATTGCTGGCCGCCGGATTTTTATTTGTCATCGGCTCGATCTGCTCTGCAATTCAAGATACGTTCACCGGGTATGTTATCTTTCGTATGATCGGCGGCGTCGGCATAGGAATCACTTCCACCATTTGTCCGGTGTATAACGCGGAGATCGCTCCCGCCAAATACCGTGGCCGTTTGGTTGCTTTAAATCAGCTGGCGATCGTAACGGGTATTTTCCTCGTTTATTTTCAGAATTCGTGGATCGTCAGCCTGGGGGATGAAGCCTGGGGTGTCTCAACAGCCTGGCGCTGGATGTTCGGAGTGGGAGCTGTTCCGGGACTGATCTTTATGCTCCTGATGCTCTTCATACCCGAAAGCCCGAGATGGCTTATCAAAAAGAATCGGCCTTATGAAGCGCTGCCAATTCTGCTGAAAATTCACGGTGAAGAAGCCGCTAAACAGGAAGTACTTGATATCAAGGAATCGTTCAAAAATGAGAATGACTCATTGAAACAATTGTTCGCTCCCGGTATTCGGGTCGCTCTCTTTATCGGTATCATGCTCGCCATTATGCAGCATATTACCGGCATCAATGCCATTTTGTATTATGCACCGGTCATCTTTAAAGGAATGGGGCTCGGTACGGACGCTTCTTTGACCCAGACCATCTGGATCGGGTTGATCAATGTGTTGTTTACCATCGTATCCGTATGGCTGATCGACAAAGCGGGACGAAAAGTTCTACTAATGATCGGTACTTCGCTGATGACCCTCTGCTTGATCATTATTGGAGCCGCATTCAAAATGGGTCTAACCACTGGACCGCTCGTGCTCATCATGATATTGATCTACGTGGCCTCCTACGCTATATCACTTGGGCCAATCGTATGGGTCATGATCTCGGAGATCTTTCCGAACCGCATTCGCGGCAAAGCTGTCGCCATTGCTTCGATGGCATTATGGGCCGGCGATTATCTGGTCTCCCAGGCATTCCCCCCTCTGCTGAGTTCAGCTGGTCCGTCCAATACCTTCTGGATATTCGGAGCCATCTCGTTGTTCGTCGTAGTCTTTATATGGCGCAAGGTTCCCGAAACCAAGGGGAGATCGCTTGAACAGATGGAAAATATGTGGCTCGAAAAATGATCCAAACTTTAGCTCTCAAGAAGCCCGATACGTTTTATAGTGCTTGAAATCACACGACCTCTGAATTCATACCGACCTAAATCGGTAATGGTTCAGAGGCTTCTTTTTTAGCTTCCACCCTCCTCCGCATAATTCCTCACATCGCGCTCGACGGCGGTGCGGTATTCAACAGGAGTTTTGCCTGTGTGCTTTTTAAACAACATGTGGAAATACTGTCTGCTGGCGACGCCAACATAATCGGCAATTTCCTGAATGGGAATGTCCGTTTGCTGAAGCAGCATACAGGCCTTGTCCATTCGCAGCATCGTTAAATACGCGGTAAGCGTTAGCCCCGTATGTTTTTTGAAAATTCGATGCAAATACCCTGGGTGCAGATTGACGGCTGCGGCCATGTCCTTGACTGCAATATCCCGGTCATAGTTCAGATGGAGAAATTCAATGCATCGCTTGACGTACATATCCGTTTGCTGCGTATTGCTGCGCTCTGCCTCTTCCCGTAAACGTGCAATTCGTACAAGCAATTGCATAAAAAGCATTTCTGCCATGGCACCCGGCTGTTCTTTACGTTGATCCAGCTCCAGCACGAGACTTTTGAGCGCATAATATACCTCTTCCGGGTCTGATAGCACCAGATATGGGAATGGACGCGACATAAAGGCTGTGACTTCCTGCTCCTCCGCTGCTATTTGTTGGATAGATGGTCCTACCCTCACCCCTTCCTTAAAGCCAAACTCTACATTCAGCATCCGGCACGGTTGTTCTCCTTCCACCACCAACCGATGCGGGACGCCTGCATCCAGCATAATAAACTCGCCTTTGCGCAGCGTAATGCTTTCTTCCGTATTCTTTCCGGTTTGTACATCTATCCTGCACAAGCCAGAAATCATATACATAATTTCAGTGGAATGATGATCGTGGTAAGACATCGTATAGTCACGCCATTGCTTGTAATAGTAAGCAAAAAAACGGGGAATATAATCCCCGTCCAGCAGTCCTGGCTCAAACAGACTTCCGTTCATCCCCGCACCTCCGCAAAATAAATCAGGCTAATATGGCAAAGTATATGTACCCGTTCTATTTTCACAGTTTAGCAGACTGACCCTTGTTGTTCTATGGCGTCCACCTGTCTTAAATAGAGGATTCATCACTTTCTGAACTTAAATACTGAACCAGCATCCCTACAAATCGGTTAGCCATTTGTACATCCTGAGATTCGCCATTCCAATCTTCCTTGGGAGTCAAACTCATTTTCTGGAGTAACGCCATCATAGACGTGAAGATAAAATGCGCAGTCTTTAGCGGTTCAGCATCCGACTTTAAGGATCCATCTTGGATTCCAGCTTCCAGAGCATCTATCAGAAAATGTCGTTCCTTTCCTTGGTTAACAAAATGTTTATATCGTTCTTTGAGTTCTTCATTTGAATCATAAGCTTCGTAATGCAGGTCGAATAACAGAATAAACTTGATGAAATTTGGATGTTGCCCAGCATAATCAATCCATGCATCAAGCATCGAAGTAAGCATCTGCTTACCATTCATTTCGGCTGTAGGTGCTCTTCTAACAAATTCAGTCATGCTCTCAAGGATCTCCATTTGGACCTCAAAAACTATTTCATTCATGGACTGAAAATGCTTATAGAATGTAACCCGGCTTACACCAGCCACATGGCATACATCCTTAATATTCACTTTGAGAAAGCTCTGCTTCATAAAAAGTTCCTTCGCAGCCGCAATGAGTTCTTCCCGATTTTTGTTTTTCAAGTTCTGGTGCCAGTTCTCAGTCATTAGCAACCATCCGTTTCTCATTTTTTGATGTTTGAAAGGTTAAGAAAAGGGCAGATGCAAGGATTAATGCACCAAAAATATAAGGAATATGAATGTGTTTGTCAAACAACAAACCCGCTAAAATAGGCCCCAATATACTGCCTAGGCTGGTATACGTCGTATTCAGTCCGGCGGCATATCCTTGACGATCTCCAGCCGAGTTGGCAATCATTGTACTTACTGTGGGCCTTAAGAAGGCATTAAAAGCAAAGAACAGAGCCGATACCAACAGCAGATAACCTAAATTGATCTTAATAAGCATGAACAGTAAAGCAGTGGCTGTCATGATCAAAGAGAGGCGTATAAGCTTCATCTCGCCAAGTCTCTTGATGAGGTAATCAAGCAGCCATACCTGCACCACGATGCCTATTATGGCACCAACCGTAATGATCATTGAGATTTTAGTGGCATCAAAACCGTATTTTCGTTCCACAAAAAGAGCATACACCGTTTCGTAATTCATCAAGCCTAATGTCATGATCAATATGAGGAGAAGATAACGAAAATAGGACGTTCGAAATGAATTCAGAATTTGCTTTCGAATCGGCTCCCTACGGACCCGTTGGCCAACGGGTTTTCGTTGTTCCTTGGGCAGTGTCTCTGGCATATATAAGCTAAGCAGCGTTGCTACAAGTCCAAGTCCACCAGCAAAAAAATAAGGCACCCTAATGCCCAACTCAGCGATCATACCGCCTAACCCCGGACCAAGCACCATCCCCAAATTCATGGAAGCACCCAAGTACCCCATTCCTTTAGCGCGAGTTTCAGGAGTGGTAATATCAGCGACATAGGCCATATTGGAAGGAACCATTAATCCAATACCTATCCCTCCAATAAACCGAGCAATATATAGAAGGGGCAATGTCGTAGATACAGCAAACATGAGATCCGAAATGACGGTTAAAAACAGACCGGTGATGATCATTGATTTACGCCCGTATCTATCCGATAGCTGTCCACCTAGAGGTGAAAAAATAAACTGTGCTGCTCCAAAAGCGGCAATAAGATACCCCGCAGCAGCTCCTGCCGCATTAAATTGTTTCAAATATTCAGGCAGAATGGGAATCACCATGCCTTGACCCAATAAAGCAATAAACAGATTCAGCATCAAAATGAAAAGCGGAAATGTAGCAGACTTAGGTAAGCTGCTCATGTTTGTAACCCCCTCCAATGGTTTACACTTTGCAATCCTTTACTATGTGTAAACCATATTAGTTGAATTAGGGGGCTTTGTAAATAAAAATACAGAACCTAATGCAGGACTTACACATAAGGCTCCCGTTTTGCAAACTCTTGCAGCATACCTCTTATTTGTTCTACCAATATAGCAGGTGCTTTCTGGGGTGAACCCGTGTCAAACGGAGGCTGAGGATCATATTCCAAAATCAATTGGACTCCCTTACTCATATCTTCTCCCAGTTCCCATGCGATGAGCTGGAGTGCCATGTCAATACCAGAGGAGACACCAGCTGCTGTAACGATTTTGCCCTGACGGACCACTCGCTCATCTGTTGGAATGGCTCCAAGAGATTGGAGCAGGTCTAAGGAACCCCAATGACTTGTGGCTATGGTTCCATTTAACAAGCCTGCGGCGCTTAAAATCAGAGAGCCATTACAAACCGATGTGGTCCATTTTGTAGTTTCATGTATTTGGCGAATCCAATTTAATGTTTCTTCGTCATTCATTGGAGTTTTATAATTTGGCGGACTGCAACCTGGAATAACAAGAATGTCAGCTGAAGGTACTTCAGAAAAACTATAATCGGCATGCAAATAGCCCATGTTTGAGTCCAGTTTGACTAACCCTTTTTTCTTAGCGACAAACTTCACTTCACATTTCAGTGTAGCAGCAAATACATCATATGGACCTATGGCATCTAATGCTGTGATTCCATCGAAAAGCATGATGGCGACTTTCATGAGGATCTCTCTCCTTTGAGGCGAAATTTTATTGTTGCACGCCCATGTTAACATACATATACGGGGTATGGGTATACTAATTAAATGTGAAATCAGTAAGTATCTCAATTTCAAACGTCTCTGATCACAAATACGGATTGTGCAATATCTATGTAAAGTCTTTAATTATACATACCTATAAAAAGGCATACTTAAAGGCCACCCCACGGTAGCCCTTTTTAAGTATGCCTGTAAGTCTGTTGATCAAGCCAGCTTATGAGCTTTGTTTTCTCAACTGACCATAATATAAATTACTGTAAAAGCCTTTGTGAGCCAGCAACTCCTCATGAGAACCTTGCTCCTCCAAACGACCGTCCTTTAAGACCAAAATCCGGTCAGCCTGACGAATGGTATTCAACCGATGTGCAATAACGAAACTTGTTCGCCCCTGCATGAGCCGTTCCAGTCCTTCTTGAATTTTCATCTCGGTGATGGTGTCAATGCTGCTGGTCGCCTCGTCGAGCACCAGGATAGAAGGGTTGGCCAAAATCGCACGAGCAATCGCCAGCAACTGCTTTTGCCCTTGACTGATGCCGCTACCGTTCGCTTCCAGCACCTTGTCGTACCCGTCCTTCATCCGCATGATAAAGGAGTGGGCGTTGGCCAGTTTCGATGCTTGTTCAACCTCCTCATCAGTGGCATCCAGCCTGCCGAAGCGGATATTTTCACGAATGGTCCCCTGAAACAGGAAGGTGTCCTGTAGCACAAACGCCATACGGGAGCGCAAGCTTTCACGCTCTATGGTCGTAATGTCACGCCCGTCCAGCGTAATCGTTCCCTTGTCTGGGCTATAGAATCTGGAAAGGAGCTGGATCAGTGTCGTTTTTCCTGCCCCGGTCGGGCCGACGAGCGCGATCATTTCACCAGGTTTAGCTTCAAAAGAGATGGCTTCCAGCGTAGCGTTTCCCTCATCATAACCGAAGAAAACATCCGTAAACTGTACAGCTCCCTCCACATGCTTCACCTTTACTGCGCCGCGTTCATCCTTGGACTCTTCGTCTTCGTCCAATATTTCAAATACGCGCTCAGCTCCGGCAATGGCGGACAACAGTGTATTCCACTGGTTAGCCAAATCGTTCAGCGGTCTAGTGAACTGACGAGCATATTCTACAAATACAATAATCGTCCCTATCGTAATCGAGCCGCGAATGGCTAAAATCCCGCCGATCCCTGCTACAATAGCAAAGCTGAGATTATTCAGTCCGTTCATCAGCTTGGGGATAAAGCCTGAAATCGTTTGTGCCCAGAAACCCGACAGCCGAATACGGTCATTACGCTCACGAAAACCACGGATGACTCTCTTCTCCTGTGAAAATGCCTTGATAATCTGCTGACCGGACAGCGTTTCTTCAATGTATCCGTTCAGTTCGCCCAAGTTCTTCTGCCGTTCCTTATATAAAGGCCCGGTGCGGCGTGTAATCCAGCGCATCCCGGCTGCCATTAACGGCACCACGATAAAGGTTAGCAGGGTCATCAGCGGGCTTAACCACAGCATCACAGTGAGTGTACCGATTAGCGTCAATATGGCTGAAAAAATCTGAATAGCCGAGCTGTTCAGCGTAGAACTGACATTTTCGATATCATTGGTCAGACGACTCATGATCTCTCCCTGCTGACGTTTGCCGTAGAAAGGAATGGGGAGTCGATGCAAATGTGAAAACAGATCGAAACGCATGCGGTACACCGTCTCTTGGGCAATCTCGATCATCCAGATATTTTGCAGCCAGGAGGTCAGCGAGTTCAGTAGATACACAGCCCCTAAACCTATGAGAAAATAAATCCACGTGCGTCCACCCGGCCCTTCGAGAAAATCATCCACCGCTACACCGACCAGATATGGAGCCAACAGCGACAGCCCGGAGCTGAGCAACACCATGAACAGGACCAGCATTAGCTTGGCCTTGCGACGGGCCAGATAAGCCCATATTCGCCCTACCGTGCCAGACCAGTTCTTCGCTTTGGCCTTGCGTCGTCCTTCAGCGCCAGCCGGGTTTCGCAGCACACCGGATTCCGGCGTAGGCTGACGGAACGGTTCAATGAGTTCCTTGAGCATGCGACTCCTCCTTTCCGTATTGTGATTCATAGATACGTCGATACAGTTCTGAGCTATCCATGAGATGATCATGGTTTCCACTTGCGATCAGGCGCCCTTCATCCAGCAGTAAAATCTGATCTGCTGATGCAGTTGAACTGATCTTCTGCGTAATGAGAAATGTCGTACAAGACAGGCCATCGAGTGCATTCAGCAATGCGGTTTCCGTTCCCACATCCAGCGCACTTGTGCTGTCGTCCAGAATCAGCACTGCCGGCTGGCGCACCAGTGCGCGGGCAATCGACAGCCGCTGCTTCTGTCCGCCGGACAGATTAACACCACGCTGTCCGAGCATGGTGTCATAGCCTTGCGGCAAGCGTTCAATCATAGGATGGATTTGTGCCATGCGCGCGGCTTCCTGAATCTGCTCCAGACTGGCATGCTCCAGCCCCCAGGCAATATTATCCCGAATCGAGCCGGTAAATAACAGCACCTCTTGGGGGACATAGCCAATCGCCTCACGTAGTATGGAGCCATCCATTTGACGAGCGTCCTTTCCGTCAAAGCGTACATGACCTGCATCTTCTTCATACAGACGTGTAATCAACTGTACAAGTGAGGATTTGCCCGAACCAGTAGCTCCCATAATAGCGATTCGCTCACCCGGTCGTGCCTTAAAGGATATGTCCTTTAATACAGCCAAATCACTGCCCGGATAATGAAAGCTCACCCGATCCATTTCCACCTGTCCCTCAATCCGTGTATCCTGTGTTGGAACACCCTTCAGCTCTCTCCCCTCTTCATTAGGTGTTTCCAAAACCTCTCGAATCCGCCCTGTAGATGCAGTAGCCCGGGAAAATACCACAACGATACCGGATAAAGCAGACAAAGCTCCAATCGTCCGCAGGGAATAATTAACGACTGCAACCACCTGTCCTACACTGGCATCTCCAGTGGAAATTTGGCCGCGCCCAAACCAAAGTACTGCAATAATCCCTGCATTCATCGTAAACAAAATGAACGGCATCGTCGTTTCTGTCCAGCGTAGAGCGGACACCGTCCCTTTCATCAATTCACTTCCGTAATGAGCAAAACGTTCAATTTCATGTCGCATCCGCACAAAAACCCGAATAAGCCGAATACCTGTCAGATTCTCCTGGATTACTCCATTAACGTCATCCAAGCGCCGCTGGACACTTTTAAACAAAGTGACAGTCCTCCGCATCATTACCAGCACAAATACGAACAGCACTGGGGCCATAACCGCCAGTAACAGCCCAAGCCTAAAATGTACAACCAGGGCCATTATAATACTGCCGATGACCACCAACGGAACCCGTGTCATAAATCGCAGGCTCATAAACACCGTATCTTGTACTTGCGTGACATCTCCCGTCAGGCGAGTAATCAGCGACGAAGTAGCAAACCGTTTGAACACCGGATAAGAAAAGGATTGCACCTTTTGATACAGCTTTTCCCGCACATCATAGCCAAAACCCTGACTTGCATGTGAAGCAAAAAAGGAGCTCGATATCCCTGCCATAAAAGCGATAACGGCACTGCCCACCAGTACACCGCCCCATAACCAGACGACAGGCAAATCCTGCTGCCGAATGCCCTCATCTATGATTTTGGAGATCAAATACGGCTGCGATAACTCTACCGTCAATTCCAGCAACATCATCACGAGCGCCGCGATGGCTGGAACCCGATATTTTTTTAGAAAAGAGAACATCATCCCCACAAGCATTCCTCCAATGGCCCCTAGCCGTCCTTCCAGATCAGCATCTAATGGTTGTATGAATCCAAATCTGCTGTAACACCATGTATACGCACTTGATATAGCACTATATTTTATTATACCCTCCTAAAGGTTTTCGTTTAACCAGCAAATTGCAGGCTCCGGCTAAAAAAGACGCAAAAAAGAGAGCTCGTAAAATACAGCTCTCCTTCTGACATAAGAAATTCAAGTTAACTTTCCTTGACCCTTACATGTTGGTAAAAAGCCTGCCCTCCAAATACATTGATACCAAAATGCCCTTCGGCAAATGTATCATCTTCCAAGTCCATTACCTGTTCGTTATCAATCTCTATACGAAGGCGTAATCCCTCTGCTTGGATTTTAATATGATAGGTTACTCCCGGCAGTACAAATCTTGGAACCTTGGCCAGCACTTGCTGCTCCTCAAATCGCCCCTCTTTTTTATAAAAAAGACGAATGGATTTCATGTTCGGGTCCAAATTCAAATAATAGCCACTCGCCCCGTCAGCATTGGCACGAAAAATCATGGACCCAGCGCTCCCATTTCCATACAGCTTCATATCAGCCTCATACGTAAAATCTTTCGCCTGCTCAGAAGCCATATAATTCGCATCGCTAATATAGCTTCCGCGCATACCATCCGTCGTCACCATCCAGCGGGATGCGGAGACATCCGGCACCCAACCTGAAAGGTTGGTATAAAACTTCCCGCCATGCACAGTGACAGAGGTACTTGCTCTTACCGTATCTCCCGAAATGGAGGCTGTAACTACGGCTTCTCCAGGGGAAAGTGCCTCCGTGATCGCGTAGCCTTCATTTGACGAGATCACCTTGACGACTGCGGGGTTGCTGGATTCCCAATTCAGCAAATGTTCTTTTCTCCCGGAATGATCCTCCACACTCGCATACAGACGTTTCGACTGTCCTTCCGCAAGCTCCAGCTGAGTGTAATCCATGATCAGTCTGATGGGTGAAACCTCTGTAACCCTCCAGCTATTGTGTAGCGCATACACATGAAGAGAAACAATTTTCACCTCACCACCTTGAGCATAGAAGCTCATCCCTCTACGCGCCGAATCTGGAAAAATGATATCAGAAAATACGACTTCTCCACGGTTACCAAACACCTCGACTGAGGATTCGTCCACAAATATACGCATTTGAATTCGATTCCCGACCGGTGCCAGCGATGCTTCATGAAGCGTTGAAAATAGAGGAGAGAAATCAGTAAGCCCTGATTCAGCACGATTTACAAACATGTGTTGTACATCTGTTTTATAGCCGACTACCGTTCTTTGCTCACCGCCTTCCCGTACGTAAAACCCAAAAGTCGATGCCATCCCAACGGAAGGGAATTCGAACTCCGCTTCAATTTCATAGGCACCCGCTTTCAAGCCTTCCAGTATATTCGGAGAAGATTCCGTGATACTTGCATGTTCTAGCGAAAATAAATGAGAACGTAGCGAAGTCAGTTCGGATATCGGATGCTGTATTAAGCGGATGCCTTCATGGGTTGTTTTTAGCGATAACTCTCTTGGGATGCTAAACTGCCCCTTCCAGGGTGAAGTTGGGAAGCTGAAAGGGTAGTCCCAATTCGTCATCCATGCCAGCATGATACGCCGCCCGCCGAGTACATTGGAGAAGGACATCGAGGCATAGAATTCCTTGCCCCAATCGGTTTTCAACACCTTCCCCGGCGGAAGATCATTTTGAAATTTGCCATCAGATGTCAGTTCACCGATAAAATATTCCGCATCCGAGCCTTGAGTGTTCGTGCTGGCTCCAGTACTAATCATTAGCACCCATTTAGAGGTGTTGCTCTTGTCTACCGCGAGCGGGAATAGATCTGGGCACTCCCATACCCCGCCCCGTATATAATCACCATAGCCAAAGTTATCCGTCCAGCTCCAATCTAATAGGTTGGCGGAGGTAAAGAAGCGGATATGGTCACCTCCCGACACGACCATAATCCAGCGCTGATGCGCTTCATCCCATACCACTTTCGGATCACGAAAATCCCAGTTGCCAGGATCGTTTTCATTTTGGCCCGGATTCTCAATTACAATTGAATTGTTTTCGGGGTATTGCCATGTCCGTCCCCGGTCTGTGCTGTAAGCAAGGCCAATTCTCTGGTTTCCCTTGGGCTGATCGGGATTATAGGAGGTGTAATATGCAATCAGCCCTTTTCCGCCATAGTCGCTGAACAAGCCGGAAGTATTGGTGAGATCAGCTACAGCCGAGCCGGACCAGATATGGCCCAAATCATTCCACTTTAATGCCAAGGGAAGCCTTTTCCAATCCAGCAAATCCAGACTGACCGCATGTGCCCATTGTCCACCATCCTGATGAAATAGATGATATTCTCCCTCGAAATATACCAATCCGTTCGGATCGCTGGCCGAGCCTCTGGCAGGGGAATAATGATACTGCGGGCGATATTTTTCTGTATAGTAATTCGAGACGGAGGTAAGGTAGATATCCTGAAAATAAGCCGTACCCCCAGTTGCCTTCATACCTATAAAACCACTGGAGTAACTGTTATCCACGATGTCAATCGCCGCAGGCGTGTAGCCATCTACAAACACGCGAATTCGCTCTCCATATGCGATGATTTCCAGACTATATTTACTGCCCGATGTATTCGGATACACCATGACAGAGCTTGTAACCAACGCTCCATTCGCCTTTCTCAGATGTACCTGAACCTGCTGATCCTCACGTTGCACAGAAGCAACATATCCCTCTGTACCCTTCGGATTCCCTCTGAAAAATAGCCCTGCTTCCATTCCCGGTTCAGAAGGATTCAGCGTCACACTACCTTCCATGACCAGATCGGCAGCTGTCGTACTAAATATTTTCAATGCTCCTTCAGAACTTGTTCCCTCAGCTTTTTGCCCTTTGAGGTCCGGTTGCCATTTTCCACGGATCAAGAACGGTTCATCTACATTCGTATCCATATCACTGACTTGAATGTTCTGAAATAATGCCGACCCATTCCAGACATTCAGTCCCAAATATCCTGATGCGTACGTCGTATCGACCACATCTATAATCGGGCTATACCCTTCATCCCAGTACACTTTAAGACGCGAGCCTTCTACCTTCACCTTGAGATGATAAATATCTCCTTTTTGTAATTTTACCTGCCGTTCCTCTTTGAGTCTTTCGATATCCCCGGCAGCATCGCGCAACCGTAATAATCCGGCAGCTGGCACGATTTGAAGCATATAGGAAGACCATCCATCCTCACTGGAACGGAATACTAGGGTAGCGTCTGCCTGTATGTCTGTGACCATCACATCCGCTTCAAAAGTAAAATCCTGCGATGTAGTTCCAGACATAGCCATCACATTTTCCTGTGGCTCTGACCTCAACAAAAGTCCCTGGATGTTATTTTCTATGTGTCCCTGCCCTTTAATCTGCCAGTTCGTCAAATTCGTGCGCGTGTTTGTGAGCTCTATTCTCATCGCCAATTTCCTACCCTCCAGTACGGATTACGAAGAAAATCTCATTTCAGCGCATAAAGCTCCAGTGAAAATACAGTTACCTGCTCTTCCGCTGAGAATATTTCAAGACCCTTAGCTTCTGCATCAGGAAATATTAAATCGGTAATGGCTACCTGTCCGCGATCGAAAAACACTTCGATAGACGAGCGATCTACATAGATACGGATGTCCATGCGATCCGGTAAGATTGTTAATGAGGCTCCATGTTTGCCTGCAAAGTCTTCATGAAAATCCGAGCGACCTGACCGTTTCCGGTCCACGTATACCTCCTGCGTGGCAGAAGTATACCCGACGAGTGTTTCTTGTTCATCCGATACCCGCACTTTAAAGCCAAAGTCTCCAGTGGTTGCAAATTCAGCCACAAGTTCGTAGCAATCCAGCTGCAAAGCAGACAATGCGTTTCGCACTTCCTCCCAAGATGGTTCTGTGAGTGACAGGACAGGGGTTCTTAATCCCTCCAGCTCCCGAACAGGGCGCTGAACAAGCGCAACTGTGCCCTTTCTCGTTTCCAGTGCGAGTTCTCGCGGAATGGACATGGCACCTCTCCAGCGCTCCGTCGGTGTCTGATTGGCATATCTCCAGTTGCTCATCCAGCCCATAAACAGGCGTCGTCCATCCTCTGCCGGGATATCCGACCAACACACACCTGCGTAGTTATCTCTGCCATAATCGAGCCAGCGGACTTTTTCACTTTCCGCATCTGCCACAAATGTTGTTCCATCAAATTCACCTGTAAAATACTGTGTTCTGGACCCTTCCCGAATCCCCGGGGTATCGCCAATGCTTACGAGCATGACCCACTTCACCTGTTCGCGTTTCTCATCAACATATAGCGGAAATAAATCCGGGCATTCCCACACCGCATCATGACTACCAATACCGTGTCCAAATTCACTGGCAAAAGTCCATTCCTTCAGATTCGGAGAATGATAGATTCGAATCGTCTGACCGCAGGCCAGCACCATCACCCACTGCTCTGTAGACTTATGCCAAAACACTTTCGGGTCCCGAAAATCAACGCAGTGCTCATCCTCCAGTACCGGGTTGTCCGCATATTTAATCCAGCTTTCACCTGAATCTTTACTATACGCAAGGCTCTGGTACTGCCGTGTCTGATCCATGTCTGGAAATGAATGATGATGAGTGAAAATGGCTACCAAGCCCGGCTTGCCGCCAAAAAATCCGGATGTATCCTGTTCATCCACTACAGCGCTCCCGGAAAAAATCGTTCCTAGCTCATCCGGCTCCAAGGCAATTGGCTGCTCCTCCCAATTCATCAAATCAGTGCTGACAGCATGCCCCCAATGCATAGCTCCCCATGTGGTGCCAAATGGGTGATGCTGATAAAACAAATGATAGCGTCCTTCATAATAAACCATTCCATTCGGATCATTCATCCATCCGCTTTTTGGTGAAAAGTGATAGGATGGGCGGTATTTCTCTTGCCTAATCACGTTCATATACTCATCTCCCTCGAAAAAAGATTCATTTACTTGTGCTTCTGTCATAACCCGCTTGTTTGATTTGCAGCCATTCCTGTAATCCCAGACTGTTCAGTTCCTGCAAATATTCCGGCCACTCCTCTTCGACCTTGCCGTTCTGATACCATTCCGTACGTTTACGAAGAACATAGGCGAATAGATCGGTTTCAATGGTCGATAAACGATCCAGCTCATCGATAGAGAAAAATACTTTAGGATAATTCTGATCCGCTTGCATATGCGGAACCATCACCTTTTTGAGCAAACCCAATCGCCATGTGGCATCTTCTGGCTGGGTTGTGTATTTTCCGTAGTATTCATCCAATACAGCTAACGGTCCGCCAATGTTCGTCTTTTGTCTGATTTCCACCGGAGCCGAGCCTTCCAGCGGCAGATGCTTCAGCATTCCCTTTGCCGTATCATACTCAAAAATATTCTTCTGCTTGGTATCCCCGTAAGTTCCCCAGTTGTTCTGTATAGACTGGATCGGATCATACAGCTGGTCAATCCACTTGGCGGTCGCTTCCAGCTTCTTATTAGCACTGGTGATCACCATGCGCCCGCGATCGAAGCCGATGCCATTCGTCCGTGTAACATTCACATGTCCATCCGGTCCAGCCAGCGGCGGCATGAGATCGTATTTTTTATTCGGGCCTGTAATATTGGCCTTATCCCATGTAAAGTACAGACCATAGCGGTGATCCTTCCCTTTGGCCAGATAAGTGTTCCAATCCTGCTGGGAGGACTCTATGTCCACCAGCCCTTCCTTGTATAAATCATGAATATATTTGACGGCTTCCTTATATCCGTTATCCGCTGCTGTAAATACGACTTTTCCATCGTTCGTCACTACTGTGTGATCCCAGTTCTCTCCCAGCCCAAAGGACCCGTATAAAAAGGCCAAATCCTCGCCGCCAGGCTTATCGATAAACGATAATGGAATCTCATCCGCCTGCCCGTTGCCGTTGGGGTCCTTTGTTTTAAAGGCAATTAGGACCTGCTTCAGCTCTTCGGTCGTTGTTGGCATGGACAAGCCCAGCTTGTTCAGCCACTCCACATTAATCCACGGCAAATCATCCACGGACTGGATCGCTTCTTTTCCTGTCCCCAATTCTTCAATCCACGGAAAGGAATAAATATGTCCATCCGGCGCAGTCAACATCGCTTTATATTCTGGGGATTGCTCCAATACCTTTTTAAAATTCGGCATATGCTGTTCAATCAAATCCTCCACCGGAATAATGACACCGTCTTTGGCTAGCTTGAGCAAGTCATAATCCGAGTAGCCCGCGTCGAACACTGCATCCGGCAAATCGCCGCTGGCAATAGCCAGATTCCTTTTTTCCACAAACTGGTCACTGGTAAAGTTCTTCCAACGAATATGAATGCCCGTTTTTTCTTCCAGCCGTTTGTTGATCAGCTTGTCGTTCGGGTCTGCCGGAGCGAGTGGAGAGCTTTGGGTTATAAAGTTGAGCGTCACTTTTCCATTCACATCTGTTGCATCGCTCTCATTAGAAGAATTGCTGCTGCCGCAGCCGGAAAGAACTAAGATCGCCGCCAGTGCGGCAAATGAGGCAGTTTTGACTGTTTTCATCTGGATGACCTCCATCGGATAATGGTAAAAAGCACATATAGCAAATGAAGTGTGCGGCATCTGTTATTTTAAAGAGCCGACCATAACGCCCTTTTCAAAATACTTTTGGAAAAAGGGATACATCACAAGCAGTGGAAGACTGGAGATGACAATCGATGAATATTTGATCATTTCCGAAAGACGTTTCAGTTCCGCCATTGCTAATTGATCACTAATCATGCCAGGCATCGTCTGGTTTTGGATCAGGATCGATCTCAGCACCAATTGAAGCGGATGCAGCTGTGCATTATCCAGATAAATCATGGCATCAAAATAAGAATTCCACTGACCAACAAAGGCATATAGCGCAATGACAAAAATAATGGGTTTGGACAGCGGCAGGACAATTCTAAAAAATATCGTCCAGTCCGAGGCTCCGTCCACGTTGGCGGCCTCTTTTAATTCATTAGGTACACCTTTAAAGAACGTTCGTGCCAAAATCAGATCCCACACATTGATTGCACCGGGAAGAAGAATAGCCCATACGGTATCCAGCATCCCTAAATTTTTGACCAACAAATAGGTTGGAATCAGACCTCCACTGAAAAACATGGTGATGATAAACAATGTCATAAAGAAATTCCGCCCTACCAAGCTGTTCACCGATAAGGCATAGCCAGCGCAAATCGAAACCGTCACAGAGATCAAGGCAAAGCATGAAGAATAGAACACCGAATTGGCAAACCCACGGAGCATCGCCGGGTTGGACAAAATTTTCCGATATCCCTCCACACTCCAATCCGAAATACGGAAGGATAGCCCTTTGCTTAACAAAACGGTCGGGTCCATAAACGAAGCAATCACGATATAACCCAAGGGAACTACAATAATCAAAACAGCTAAAGTGAGCACAATGTAATTCACACCTAGGATGAAGCGGTCCAGATTGGAATGTTTGACATGCATAAAGAGGCTCCTTTCCTAATAAAGCCCTTCTCCCTCATTGAGCTTCTTGACGATAAAGTTAACGGTCAGCAGCAAAACCACATTAATCACCGAATTAAACAGCCCGACCGCCGCAGAATAAGCATAATTGCCGGATTGCAAGCCGACTTTATACACATAGGTAGGAATAATTTCAGAAGTAGGCAAATTCATGGATGTCTGCATAAGATACGCCTTCTCAAACCCAATCGACATGATTCCTCCTGCTGCCAGGATAAAAACAATCGCCATAATCGGTTTAATCGTCGGCAAATCAATATGCCATATGCGCTGAAGCAGGTTGGCTCCGTCCAGACTTGCTGCATTATGCAGCTCGGGATCAACATTAGCGAGCGCAGCTACATAAATGATTGAAGACCACCCCGCCCCCTGCCAAATTCCAGACAGAATATAAATCCAGCGAAAATATTCAGGCTCTGTCATAAAGATCACAGGGTTGCCGGTCACCGATGCAATGATTTGATTCAAAGGTCCGGTCGGAGACAAGAAAATAAACAGCATTCCCACAATGACAACGACCGAAATAAAATTAGGGGCGTACAACACAAGCTGGATATTCTTTTTCAATCCCGCCTTGCGGATTTGATTCAGCATGACCGCTAACAGGATTGGTACAGGAAACCCGAGTACAAGTCCATAGAAGCTCAGTTTCAGCGTATTGAAGAAGATATCTGTAAAATTGGGTGATTCTAAAAATTTAGTGAAGTATTTTAGTCCAACCCAGTCACTTCCCCATATCCCTTTAAGCGGGCTAAAATCCTTGAATGCAATAATGGCCCCATACATCGGAACATACTTAAAAAGAATCGTAAGAATCAGTGCAGGCGCCAGCAGTACGTAAAGAAAATAGTTTTTGCGAATATAGTCTAGCTTGCTGCGAATGGACCTTTGCTCCCCCAGTGCGGCATGTCTCTGAGCTGCCTTAGCCAAGTTTGCCATGTGCGTTCCCCCCATCTGTAATAACCGTCTGTACAAGACAACTGAAAAGGCTTACATTTTTCATCTCCAATTTACCAAATCAAATTATCATTCGTCAATAACTTTTGTAAAATATTTTATTTACATTTGACCAAAATATTATTGTCATTCTGAGCTTTTGTAACAAAAACAAAAATAATCATCCCCTATGATCCAAATCTGAAAGTTCCCCATTAACAATGACCGCTTCACTTATTCGGCCCTAATGTACCCTCTCTGTTTCAATGAGCATTTTTTTATCCAGCTTATACAAATTTGAATTTCAGTTCATTTTTCGATCTGATAAAGATAAATACAGGCTATTAAATAAACTTTACAAATGTAAAAATATTTTATACATTTGTAATCTCAACATTGCTATTTTATGCGAACTATTATACATTTAGGATACATTTTAGGTCTGAACGGAAAGCTGGCAGAGGCAACTGTACCTCTCAGGCAATCCATTTATTAAGTGAAGGTGGAACCTGTCTATGAAGAAAGAAAAAGTCACCATTCAAGACATTGCTGACGCTTTGGGAATCTCCCGAAACACCGCATCCAAAGCCATTAACGGTAGTGAGAGCATCCCGGTTGATACTCGGAACAAAGTCATTAAAAAAGCGATCGAGCTCAAATATAAGCAATTTGCCTATGTGGAAACAGACAGTATCATCCCTAAGAACCAAGGTAACATTGCCCTGTTTACATGCAATCTGCCGAACAGCTCGCATTTTGGCTCCTTTCTGATCAGTGGGCTGGAAAAAAGAATAAGTGCAGAAGGGTATAATTTGTCGATTCATATTGTGCGGGAAAACGAAATCCAAGCGGGAACACTGCCTAATAATTTTGAAGCCTCTAAGGTTGACGGAATCATTTGTATTGAAATGTTCGATCCTCAGTATAGTGAACTCGTTACGAGTTTGGGACTGCCTACAATCTTTATTGATTGCTCGGTGGACATTTTTTGTCCTGATTTGAAAGCGGATTTATTGTTGATGGAAAACGAACATAGCGTTTATTCTGTTACCAAAAGCCTGATTGATCGTGGATTTACGCGGATCGGTTTTGTTGGGGATTATAAACATTGCAAAAGCTTCAACGAGCGGTGGGTTGGATATAACCGTGCTTTAATCGAAGCAGGCCAAAGTGTGGATTTATCTTGCTGCATCGTTGATCAGGACCGAAATTTTTTCTCCGAATCGGATTGGATGGATAAACAATTGGAGGGCATGAGCGTGCTTCCATCTGCGTTCGTATGCGCCAATGATTTTATCGCCGTCAGTGTCATGAAAGCGCTCAAAAACAAAAACTTGAAAATTCCCGAAGATATTGCTGTGTTTGGGTTTGATAACGCTCCTGAATCCCGGATTGTAGAGCCTCATTTATCCACCGTGCATATTTACAACAACGAAATGGGGATTATGGCGGCTGAGATGCTATTGGCGCGGGTCAAAGATTCTTCCAGGCCTTATCAGATTACGCATATCAGAACTGAGCCGATATTTAGAGAATCGACTCCTTTACAAATAGAAAAGTAAAAAAGGGGGTCTGGCGACGCTCCGCGAACGGAACGTTGCTCCAATCGCTGTTGTATCCGGATTTTATTGAATAGCTTAGTGGTAAAAATCCGGATACAAAGGCGACCGCTGACGCTTTTTCGCAATCGTTCCGTTCTCTCCGCTACTTTCAGCAAATTTGCTATTTTAGAGATGTTCTAAAACCAGAAACACCAACCATGGATAGAATCGTCTATACTCTTAAACTTTAAGAATACAAAATGGCAAGCCTCTGATGATTTAGAGGCTTGCCATTTTACTAAGTCTATTAACTAATGGATGGGGTGCTACAGTTTTAGTCTCCGGCTAATCGTTTATAGATCCTCTGCTGGAACTACAGGAACTACAGGGACCGCTGACTCTCCCTCTATTTCCTTCTCATCTATTTCTGCCCCATCGACTTTTGTTCCATCAACTTTCGTTTCATCGACTTCTTTTTCATCTACCTCCGTTGCCTCTACCTCATCCGCTTCGTCACTGCTCTCTTCATTCATCAAGGCTCTTGGTGTATAGAGCTTGGGAATCGGCACGTTCGCCCAATTCATATCGGATGCAAAGTAAAAGCTCGTGTAGGACGGCTGGTTATAGCCAGTATTTTGACGCGCCACATCCGCACGATACTGCGGGTCATGCATCAATGTGTACAATTTATGCGTTGTAGGCTCGGTGCTCAAATAGATACGGATCGCCGAGCTATCCGCTGTACGGACAAGCATTTCCTCGCGCCAATCTCCGAAAATATCAGCGACCAACGATGGCGTTCCTTTGGTATAATTGTTCGTTTTGGTACCTGCTGCGGTGAGTAATGTGCCTCGTTTCCAATCTTCAATGGTTGGGGTTACGTCGATCGCCCCGTTCACGATTTGTGTGGTCATATCAGCCGCCCATTTGATACTCATATTGGTACCCGGCATCTTGGTATCCAATTGTTTGCCCGCAGCGGTCCACAAGCCTATGGCCCAAGTCTCCAGTCCTCGCTGATCCGGGTCTATGTCACCGACCATCCCCCGACCTGTATCCTTACCGGAATACCCACCGTAGATGACTTCACCCGTTTTGGCATCCCGCAGCGAATAACCATAAGGGGCATAGGTGCCGCCTTCATGCACCATAAAGATTTCTTTTCCTGGCCGATCAGGGTCAATATCAGTCACATGCAGCGCGTCACCGTGTCCCAATCTGGCGGTTTGGCCCGGAATTGCGCTTTCAGGAGGCATAACATCAAACGAGCTGTACAACAGGCTGCCATCATGGTCGATCGTGGCGGAGCCATATACAATTTCGTCTTTGCCGTCTCCATCCACATCTGCGGCACTCAGCGAATGTGCTCCTTGTGTAGTCAAGGTGCCGAATTTCCGGTCCGTTCCATCCCGTCCATGCGGACTATCATTAAACGGATTGGTCATCGGTGCCCAGCCACTGTCCACCATCCAATGTTTTTGGAGATGGCGACCATCCCACGTATAAGTGACTAAGGTGGAGCGAGTATAATAGCCGCGTGCAAATACGGCGTATGGTTTGCGTCCATCCAGGTACGCTACTCCTGCCAGAAAACGATCCACACGGTTAGCAGGTTCAATTCGGGCCATGGCGTAATCTCCCCACATAAGACCGTCATCATGGCGCTCTGGCTCATAGCGAATCGTCTCCAGATCAGTACCCGTTTTCCCTTTAAAAATGGTCAAATACTCCGGTCCATCCACAATGAAACCTTCATATTCTCTCAGCTTGTTTTTGTCGCTCCGCGCAGGAGCATACACATCCATAAAGTAATCCGTCAGGCTTTCCGCATCCTTTCGGGATAACGGGTAGCTATACTTTGGAGCAATACCAAAGCATTCCTCCAGCGTAGCAGGCCACTGCCCCTTGACCACTTCTTCATGCTTCGTCCAGTTCATGAACATATTCACTACATGCTCATAATAATCCGTACGACTCAAACGATAATCGTCCTTATGTGTAATTCCAGCTTTGCGATCCTCACGGGGCAGGGTAATATATTTTTCTTTTTTGGGCTTGCCCTTCTTGTCAAAAGTAATCGTTTTGGTCCCCGGGGCGGTCTTGAACATCAGCTCGGCTTTGCCATCGCCGTCAAAATCATACACCATCATCTGTGTATAATGGGCACCTGAGCGAATATTCACACCGAGGTCAATCCGATACAGCAGCTTGCCCTCGAACGTATACGCATCGACATACGTATTTCCGGTATACCCCTTCTGAGATACATCTTTGGAGTTGGATGGGTCCCATTTTACAAAAAATTCATATTGGCCGTCTCCGTCCACATCCCCCACACTCATATCGTTGGCCGAATAAGTATAGGATTCACCTGCGGGTGTTACGCTATCAGCAGGCTTTTGCAGAGGAAGCTCATAATAACCCTGCTGCCATGGCTTCACTTTGGCACTGCGATCCTTTTCTTTCCCTTTAACGACTGAAGCGACCCTGTACACCGCATTTCCGTTTCCTTCCTTATCCAGATAATTGGTGCTATCCGTCACCGTCGCGATTTTCTTGCCATCACGGTATACGTTAAAGTCCGCTCCTGTCAGCCCTGTTGAACTGTAGCCATTCACTTCCTGGGCCAATAACCGCCAGCTTAAAAATACACCCTCTTGCGTCGCCGCAGCTACCAGACCGCGATCCAGCTTTTCCAGCTGAATGCTGCCACTACGGTTTTGTTCTACTGCGATTGCTGATTCTGCCTGCAGCGTGGGTTCGGATAAGTCTTCCGCAGCCACTCCTCCAGTCGTGCCCGTCATCGCCAGCATTGCTGCCAACGCGGCGGTCAAAGTTCCCTTTTGCCATGCGCCTTTCCTTTGAGCCATCCAATTCGTCCTCCTCAATTGTATTGTGATGACAAGCAAATACAGAAAATGATTGCGCTTACATAATTTAAATTCCTTATTATTATAGTTTTGCTGTTCCCCCAAACGCGTTTAAATATCCGAGTATTTCTCTACACAAATCCGTGTTGTTGCCCGTTTCTATTGAAATGACCCCATTAGCCCGTTTAAAACGGTCCATTTTGTGAGTCGACCATGTTAGTTGAAGTGAGAATATCCGAATATCATAAAATGATAAAATGAACGAGCTGTGATCAAACATACATACCTATCAAGGTTCCACAAAAATGATGTCACAAAATGACCCGTTGCGATTGTTATATAGACATAAATACAAGGAGGTGAGCTCTTGCAGGCAACCATCCCCGGGGATACACAGGACAAATACAGCCAGATTGAGCTGGCCATAGAACGTATCAAGGCTGGTGAACAGCAGGCTTATGAAATCATTATTCGGCAATTCGAGCGTCAGATGTACACCTACTGCTTTTATATTTTGAAGAATCATGAAGCCACAGAGGACGCGGTTCAGGACATTTTTATCAGAGCTTATGAGCATCTTCATCAATACAGCAGACAGACCAGCTTCTCGGCATGGCTATACAAGATAGCCTATCATCACTTAATGAATATCAAAAGGAAACACAGCCGCTGGCTCAAACTGGTTCAGCAGGTCAAGGAACAAGAGTCCATCGCCCAAGTATCACCTTATATAAGTGTGATTGAAGAGCTGCTGACTTATCTTACCCCAGAAGAACGTCATATTCTGCTACTGAAGGCTGTCGAGCAATACAGCTTTGAGGAAATTAGCAGCATCATGGGCTTAAAGTCGGCAACCATCCGCAAAAAATATGAGCGGCTTCGGCGCAAGCTGCTGGACCACAGAAGCAAAGGAGGACTTGTTAATGGACAAACATCTAACACCACCTTATGAGCGTGAAATGGACCCGTTGGAAAATTGGATCCATGAATCTGTCATGCCCAGAGGCAGTATGAGTGATCAAATTATGAAGCAGATTGAAAAAAGAGCCATACAAAGAAAGACGACGAAACCAAAGTTTGCAAAACGGGCTGTTCTGGCGGCATCCGTAGTTGGCATATTAGGGGCAGGAGTGGTAGGCGCCGGGTTTGTATCACCCACGATGGCGGCCACACTCAAGCAAATTCCCGGAATTGGCAGTATTTTTTATGGATTGAGCTCGGATGAAATTCAGACTGCTGTAGATAAGGGCATTCTCAGTCATCCTAATGAAAGTGTGACGCATGACGGAATTACGCTCACATTAAGCGATGTTCTGTATGACGGTACACGCCTGTCCTTTTCCATTGAGCGTCAAGGCGAGAATATGCCGGAAGGCTCTATAAGTCCTTATGTACCTATGGATGCTGAAAGTAGTGGTAATGATGAATGGTTAAAAGCCCATCAAGTGCCTGAGAAGAATCAGCTTAAGGGCTACTTTAAGCATCCCGAAGTACAGATTAATGGAAAAAAGGTTGACTCTCAACAATTCATATACGGTGATGATCCGCATAAAAAGAATTCCGTCATGGGGGAATTCATGCAGTTAGGATCTTTGCCGGACGAGTTTGAGTTGACGGTTAAAACTTCGATGACAGGTGTCAACGAGCCCTATGAATTCAAAGTTCCGGTGAAAATCGACAACACCATGATTGTGGTCCAACCGAATGAGACGAAGACCAGCAATAACTTCAGCTATACCGTGAAGGAATTGAAAGCTACCTCAACTACAACTCGTCTAGTGCTGGACAGTACAGGTGAAGTACCTGCTTCCCAGGAGCAGACGGGAGAGTATGCGCCAACGATGATGTATTACGATATTGCAGATGATCAGGGCAACATTCTAGAGCAGCGCAAATTCGGTTATTTCCACAGCAAGCCTAAGACAAAATATCATGTGGATGAGCTGTACGATGCTCTTAAACCGGGCACGAAATACGTGACGATTAAGCCGTTCATTTTGACCGTCAAGCCTACCGACTGGAGCATTGTGGGACAAGTGAATGACAAGGTTGGCAACGAAGTGAAGAAAGGCGACAAAACGTATATCAAAGAACTGGAAATGAAAATCCCTGTGCCAGCCCAATAACATCAATGCAAGAGTGAGCAAGCCTGGATGAGAATCCAGGCTTGCTCATTTGGCTCGATTTACATTAACCCGTCCCTTCTCCTGCTTATTCAACTGTTTTTTACTGGTTATACAAGCAAAGGATAAGTTTAGGTTATCTTTAATTTGTATATTTCCCAATTAGTGAGGGACAAATGAACGAAAATCATCCCGACTGGACTGGTCTGCATGATAAAACACGACATCTCCATCCTGTAAATGAAAGGTGTGTCCGTACGGGTCCTTTATCTCTCTACGATATCCCTCCAGTTGCCATTGGTTCAAAAGCGGGCCATTAATATATTGCAAATGTGGATGCTTGGTGTCCCCCTGACGGAGTGATTCCAAATTAAAGTGAACCACTATAAAGCCTGTCTTCTTGAATATATCTGTATGCTCGTTTAGCTCCTGACGGTGACTGACCTCGTGCAAATCCGTCCCTTTGGTAACGGCGTACACATCAGCAGGCAGACTATACTCGCCATACCAGCGCTGAATCGCCGCATTCGCACGATCGGCATCAACCCCCTCCGGCAGGTCCGTCTTTGGACCGATCAAGGTACGCACAGCAGCAGGCAGCACTAGCCAGTCGTAGCGTCCAACCCAGGTCTTGCTACGTGTAATACGCTGGACATACAGCGCCACATAACGTTCCAGCATTAACTGACTTCGCTCTGCTTCACTCAGTCCATGTTGATATTGGTAGGCTGCTGTATCCTGCATTTCCTCCATAGGGACATTGCGTAGCCGTTCATTCAAAATAACATATCGCTTTTCCCGGTCCTCTGCCGATCCTACACGGATAAATTTTCGGCTGCCTGCATGTGTATACAAATCCACCTCTTCCCGCTGTCGCCCATCTTTGCTCACCCAATAAAATGAAGGGGTAATGCGAATTCCATCCTGGGCGCTGAACATATTGCCTTTGGTTTTGAGGTCAAACTTGAAATGGTAGCCTGTCTTGACCGCCACATTTGCGTAACCTTCATGTGGGTGACTACCTGGGCGAACGGGCAATGTGAAGGGCTGCGTGTTCCCTCTGGGCAACCCGTCAATATTGCCAAGCCCTGTCCAATAGGACAGGCCGCTATGCATTGGGCTTCCTTTTTGCTGCCAAAATACTCGCTCCCAATGGTAATCAGCAATATCCGTGATATGAAAATCATACATCCGTCCGATGACTTCAATATTCACCACATCATTGGCAACATGATGGGCGATATCCGTGTTAGCATGGCGCTGTTCGGTAAATCCATCCGGTGCATTTTCGGCAATGGTGCGGAACTCAACTGTATAATTCCCCTCATCGACCCATACGGGTAAATAAAAGTCTGTGTCCAACTGCAGCATCGGAATGTCGATCCAGGTACCTCGCGGATAAAAATGTGTCTTCCCTTTGTCGTACACATCGAACGGAAAGCGCACCTGCTTGGTTCGTACATATTTGGCATACTCCCGATCACCATAGCCGGGAATATTCAAATGCGGACCTGCTGTTGAAATCGTCACTCGAAAAGGACGCTCCAAAATAAGTGCCGATCGCCCCTTCGTAGGTTGGGTTTTCTGATTATGAGCAGCATCATCCGATACTTTAGACAGATTCACTACGGGAGTGTGGACAGTCACCGTATTGATTCCCTGTATCGGCAACGTTTTATCCGCACCTCCATTGATATTTCCTTTGAGAATAGCGTAAATGATGTCACCACTGCTGGGCGTGTTGGGCTTATTGATCTTATGCTTATCAATCACATGATTCGGACTGTACAGCACATCGGCCCCAATCGCTCCGGAAGAGGGAATCACACCTGGTTTAGGGCCATTTACCTTGACGCGCTCTGGATTCATAATGATCTTGTTTTCAAAGGTCAAAGTATCGTTCTCCACTTCGATTTCCTTAACTGCCTCCTCTGCCTTAGATTTCAGTACACTGCGATCATCAGGCACACTGGGCTTGCTGCTGCCGCCATTTTTGCTGCGACTACCTCCGTCCACTGTGCCTGGTGCAGGGGGCGGATAAAAGTTACCCTGGGTCGCCGCAATATAAGAAGGGGGAGTATAGGATTGCGGACGCAGGGTGATTGCTTCATTGGGTAACGCATAGTTTCGCAACGTAGCCTCCTTGATGCCATATACCTCCAAGTTGTCTATTTTCCAATAGGAGTACGGACGGACAATTTGGTAAGTATACGTTCGCTTCACCGTCTCATTCCGCCGAGACTTTTTCTTAGGCCGCCAACTCAAGCGGTACTCCCGTTTTACGTTTACTGTATATGTACACTGACCCGTCATGTTCACAAACTTATGTTGAAAAAGGTATCTCTTGGCTTGTACATGACCGTACAGGCTTTCAGAGGTAGGAATACCTTTAGATACGTCAAATCGTTCCCGACCACGCTGGTCCGCTTTGATCACAGCAGATACTACTGGGTCCAGTTCGGCAGTTTCCAAGCGCAGGCCTGGAACGGGACGGGAGCAGACAACACCATTCGTTGGCTGTTCATGATCTTGGCAATCTGAGGGCGCTCCCTCTTGGCTTTCTCCAGGCTTAGGACAGCCCTGAGCTTCTTTGTAATACAAGTAAGCGGTAAACTGCTCAAAAGAACCGTCATAGGTAAACCCGGGTACAATTCCCGGCAAAATATCTCCGCTTGGCGGTTTACCTGTCGTGCTTTTCTTGTAACCCACATACTCATATTTCGGATTGGTCGGCGGGGTGAAATCATACGGTTGATTAGGTTTTAGCTCATCTTCTATTGGTGTAAATACGTTGTTAAGTGACTTTCCGTCAGTTGTAAAATGCTTGACGATGAGCGCGCTCTCTAGTTCGATTTTGAATAGGATGGGCTGGTAGATGCGCCAAGCTTCTACTTCTTTGGCACAGGTAGGGCAGCTCTCTTCTTTTATATTTTTAGCTCGACCTATCGCATTCAATCTCATATTTAATGTAATTGGAATGATGGTGGTTTCCGTTCCAATCCCCTGTTTCTCAAAAGGCAGAATGTCTGAATCTTGTGTACCTTTACTGATAGCACGTGCATAATCCATATAATTATCAGCTCGAGACTCTTGGAAATACTTAAAGTAGTCAAGATTCTTTTTATTCTTATCAGTATTAGGGTCATAAAGTGATGCTTCAACACTTTTTATTTTTCTACCTGGAAACTGAAACTTATATGTGAATTTGGCTTCGCCCTGCATATCCTTATCAGGCTCCTTGCCGCCATCCGTGACCCAAACCCCAGCTGTGTTCTTCCACATGTCGAAATACATCATACCAACAAAGTAGCGATTGTTCCTATCTGCAAAGTAAGATAACGGCGTAATTTCCGTTTCGGCAGCCGCACTGTTTATGGGAAAAGAAAACGGTGGGAGCTGCAACAGTAGCAGTACCCCCACCAGTAATACGGCCAGAACGCGTTGTGTCTTTTTCATATGCTCCTAATTACCCTTCCACGGGTTGACCATCAGCGGAATATAATCCTGTGAAGCAAGGTCAAAACCAATGTATTCAATATCTGATAGCTTAAACGATTTGTAATTCTTTATTCCTTGAAAGAGTTCATCGCCAGACGAATAAATTGGATAATAAACTATCTTTGTACCATCACCGTTATCTTGCATCAAGTCATCCATTGGGTAACGAAGACGTGTATCTCTATTCTTAGTCAGATAGAAAATACTGCCCGCTGTTGACTTCGTCTTCACTCTCATCTTGAGGTAAGGAACACCTTTCGAAGACGTGTACGGCTCAACAGTGTAAACGTCATGCAGTAACTTGATAGGCAAATCGGATTGTTTAAAAATCACGACTTTATCATACGGCTTGCCTACAACGTTATTGATGAGACTTCGAGTAGTATTTATCGCCTTTTTATACGGCTCAATACTAACTGCCTGATGTCCCGTATCCTCCAGCGCAGCGATTTCCTTCTTCCCAATCCAGACCCAGCGGCTGACCTTATCCCATTCTACCGTCTGTCCCAAACCCTCACTCACTAACCGCAGCGGCACAAAAGTACGGTTTTGCTTCAAGATAATCTTCGTTTCATACGTTTTCGTTTGCCCATCCACGGTAGCGGTGTTTTGTCCCACTGTCATGTTAACGGCATGTGCATCATTTTTAATCGACACGGCTAATTGGCCGCCTGTTTTCTCCCAGCCCACCTTAGCACCCAATGCCTCGGATACAAACCGGATTGGAACCATCACATAATCGTTACTATCCTGAAAAGGTTTGGCATCCGGGAATTGTATTTTTTTCGCATTTAATAAGACTTCAATTGGTTTGGTGCTACTTGCCGCCTCCGTCATTGGAATCGCACTTGCCCCGCCCCATAGCAACGTGACTGCGGTCAAACTCAACAACCATTTTTTCATACTCATCTCTCGATCCCCTTTGTCTGCTTAAACTTATAAACTATGTATATCAACTCTAATCTCATAAACTCATCGCATCCCCACTTTCGGAAAATACTGGATACAACTTATATATTATAGGGTTTCCCAATTACAAAATCTATAAGAAAAATAACTAATATAACTACTCTAAAAATCATTTCCTATGAGAAATCTCCCGCTCTAAATCATAGAATTGCCTCCTTATATAACTTATATTTCTGCAAAATCTCATCAAAAAAGGGCTGCCTCTTCCCTCTGAAGGAAGAAACAGCCCGTGTGCTTCACGCGCAAAAACTATGAATATATCAGTTCATATCCTATGGATTGTTCCAGCATCATCCAATATTTCTTACATTTTAAATCATTACTGATTAAAAATCAAACGTTAATTTTCTCACGAAACAGCTCAAAAAATCATTCATGTGCACCTGGACTCCCAGCTTGATATAGCCGCTCATACACATCCTTGTTGACCATCCTCAGCCCAAACAATCTGCGGATACGCTGTCCAGGCTTGGCTTTGAAGGTCACTGTGGCTATATCCTTACCCTCCAGATATGCAGCCGGAATAGCGGCATTCACGTTGTAAAACTTGTCAGCCTCATCAAAGCCTTCACTAAAATGCTCAAGCAGATGACCGTTAATCCAAATATCAAAATCACAGTTTGGCATTTCCAGCGTAGCCGTATAGGTGATAACCAGCAGCATTGGAGCAATCGGATCTGTCTTCAAATCGAAAGAGAACCAGCCGTCAATTCCCGCATTCCGGTAAGGTCGGTTATTCACATATCCGGTGCGAGTCGAAGCATCTCCCTGAAAGTTGTGATCCCGCTCCGGCTGCATTTCTCCGGGTTGGGCAAAGTCAATCGTGCACTGCTCCAGAATCGCCAGCTTTTCGCGTGCTGCTGTGTATTCCTTTTCCGCCTCCTGCCATGCTTCCTTCGTAAAAATGTCCCAATAGACTGAATAGGTACGGTCATGCATTTTATACAGCGGAGACAGTTCCACATCTCGGGGATGCCCTGCTTTTAAGGTACGGAATGTATTCGTTTTGCCCTCCACGGGCTGTATCCAATGATCCAGTTCTTCTGTTGGAGGGATGAATACCGGGGTATAGAGGAACTCTTTGGCTTTAGGATCTTCTAAGGGTCCCAGATCACCTGCCAGCACCAGCGGTCCATACATGACAGCCGCCCGATCCGGGTTATCTGGCATCTGCTCCAGTCTGAGCGACATCGGAATTGTCACCTCAACAACATCACCATCAAGCCAGGTTCTAGCGATAGAGACAAAGCTGCCCGGTTCTGATTCAACCGACTGTTCCTTGCCGTTTACACAGATAGTGATCCCTTTTTCAGCCCAATAAGGATAGCGGATGAGCAGCATAAATGGTGCAGGTTGATCACATTGAATTTCCAGCGTGGTATGATCCGTGTCTGGATAGGACGTAGTTTGTTTTAGCGTAACACCTGTGTCCTTCCATGCCAGCGTAGAAGCAATGAACTGATTGACATACAACTTATCGTGATCGTGAAAATATATGCCGCTACCGTAGCTCGCATGGTTTTCCATCCCTGTGCCCACACAGCATGTAAAATCATCAAATTTACTTTCAAAATGCTTGTGCCCGCCCATGGCCAGCGACAGAAAATACGTAACACCCCCGTGAACCGGGTCCTGAGAAGCCAAAATATGATTGAATAAACCTCGCTCATAAAAGTCCGCTTCCTTGGCAGAAACATTCCACTGAAACAGGTGATTAGTCAGCTTGAGCATGTTATAGGTGTTGCATGTCTCCGTCGTATGCGGTCCGATGCGATCATTCAAGCCATCCGGCGCTCCAAAATATTCTCCAAAGCTATTGCCGCCAATGACATACGAATGGTGATCCACCACCCGCTCCCAAAAAAATTCTACCGTCTTCCGACGCTTCGTGTCATTCGTGAGCTCATATTCCTTGGCAAGCCCGATTAGTTTCGGTATCTGTGTATTGGCGTGAATGCCCTGTAAGCAATCCTCCTGTGAGCTAAGCGGGTCCAGCACCAGCTTGTGCCAGAAGCACTCAGCCAGCCGCAAGTAGCGCTCTTCCCCGGTATCCGCATACAAATCCGCCAATACCTCATTCATGCCTCCATATTCGCAAAACATCATCTGCTGCATCTGCTCATCGCTCATCGGCTTCAAAATTCCTTCGAGCCAGTCCGCCAGTTTGCGCTCTACACCTAATGCCTTGTCACAGTCTGTCAAATGATACGCATCACGCAAACCAGCGAATAACTTGTGTAGTGTATACAAAGGAGCCCAGGCACCGTTCAGGTCAAAGCCCTTCGAACGAATATTTCCGGCAGATACCTCTTCAAAAAGTTCCTTTCCCCCAGGAATACCAGATACATATCCGTCACCATGCGCCGCCTGGCAAACATCCAGTTCATCCGTAATGTAATGTGCGATCTCCTTAAAACGTTCATCGCCTGTTGAAGCAAACATCATGGAGCAAGCGGACAAATAATGTCCCAGCATATGACCGGAAATAGTCATCGCTTCCCAGCCTTCATATTGAGGCGCTTTGGGCGCAAGCCCGGCATATTCCCGAAAACGCGCCAGCAGACGATCAGGCTCAAGCTCCAACAGGTAAGATCGGTTTAGCTCCATCGCCTGCTTGAAGGGACCTTCAGCCAATACCACCTCGTTCAGTGCGAACGGTGCTGCTTTCATATGGGCCTTTGCTTTAAGAGTCATCTTCCGTTCCTCCTTTAAGGCAAATTTGGAGTAAAAAACGTATATTCAACCTAACGAGCCGTTACGCGCCGCTCCCAGAAAAGATTTGCCCCCACTGCTGGTACAGCTGTGTTCTCGCTTCTGTAATGCCGGGGTGAAATTGAATTAGCGCATGTTTCCGTGCAAAATGAACCTCACGGATTGCCTCCTGCACCCGTTGTTCCCCGCCTGCTCCACCAAGTCCAGCAGCATGGAGCATGGAAGCGGCTGCTAATCGCCCTTGAGCCATGGCGACCAGCCCGCTTTCGATGCCGGTAATATTGCCGGCAACGTACAGTCCTTTGAGCGAGGTTTCCATTCGCTCACCATGTAGTGGAACATGCCCACCCAGTTCAGGGCTGTACACGAATTTGCACCCGGCTACCGCCGCCAGCTCAGCGAGCGGATACAAGCCGCCGCTCAACGCCACGAAGTCGGCGGGTTCGACGCGCTCGCTGCCAGCAATCGGCGAGCCGTCCGGTTTAACGTGGACCAGGGTCACGGATTCGACCCGGTCCTGCCCGTTGACGGACTGCACTGCTGTCCGCAAACGGATCGGGATATCCCACAGACGGAAGCCTCTGTGGGGATAGCAGCGCGCGATGAGCTTCTCCATCCGCATCGTCGCTGCCAGCTTGCCGCCGGCGCGCATCCAGGCGGCAGGCGCCAACCCCGACAGCTGAAGCAGCAGCTTCGCGGAGGCTGTCGGATCTGCCGCTGCACCAGCCAGCGGACCCGCGCACGGCAGTGTAATCGCCGCCACCTTCACCCCGGCGACGGACAGCTCGCGGGCAATCGCCATCGACAATACGTTCATGCCTACGATGATGCCGCGCTCTCCCGGCTTGACGTAATGAACATTGGTCAGCACCTGCGCAGCCCCGATGGACATTACACCCGGTAACGTCCAGCCATCCAGCGGAACGGGAATCTCAGCCGCTCCAGTCGCCAGCAATACGTACTCAGCCGTGAGCAATCCACAGGAAGTGGAAATTTCCCACGTTGTCGTATATTCCATGCCATGTACGGAAACGCCACAGCGAATGTCCACCCCAAGCTCCGCGCAGCGGGTAATCAGCTCATCCGAAACATGCTTTCCGATCCACCAGCCTTGACTGCCTTCCTCATGATATTGCCCGGGCATACGTCCACCCGGCTGAGTAAACTCATCCAGTACCGTGACTGGCAATCCTTGTTCAGCAGCCGATGCCGCTGCAGACAGTCCGGCCGGACCTGCGCCAATGACGATGAGATGTGCCATTTTATTCATGTCACAATTCTCCCTGTGATTTCATTCGAAAGCTGCCGTCCGGTTTCCACCACCATACCTTCTTCCAGCTTGGTCAGACAGGAACGAACCGTACCAAACGGATGAACCGTCAGACGGCATTCGTTGCAGTGCCCAATAGCACAGTATACGCCCCTGGCCGTACCGGATTCCTCATGCCTTCTCAGCAAACGGACACCGCTGGCGAGGAGCGCTGCCGCTAGTGGTTCTCCAGCCAATCCCTGCATGGGACGACCATCAAACATGAAAGATACTTGCCGCCGCTCTGGCTTGGGTCCCAAAATCGGATGATTTACGATACGTGCACGGCTCATAGGGAACCTCCTTCTGCCAGCTGACCGAACGTTACGGGACGCACCGGGGGCCTTTGAGATAACAACTCCGCCTCCCGGCGGGCAGCAGGAACCTGATTGTAAAACCATGATTCCACTAATTGTCGGCATACCCTGCCCTGGCATGCCCCCATAGTCACCCGCGTAGCCATTTTAAGCTGGCGAACAGTATCCACACCCATGAGGCAGGCCTGCTCCATCTGTGCAATACTCACTTCTTCACATCGACACACAAGCACATGGCCTGACGCACCAAACGTTTTTGATTGCACACCCGGAGATTCAGCATACTGGTTTTCTGCATAATGGGTCTTTTCCCCCTGCACTTCCGTCCCAACCGTATCACTTCGTTCCGTCGCGCGTTTACGCATAGCTGATCGCACAGGTTTTAATCGCTGAATAAAAATCCAGCGCCGCCTGACCCTGTTCCCGGGTATGTGAGCTTGACTGCTTCAGACCACCGAACGGAGACTGATACTCAACTCCCGCCGTCTCCTGATTAACCCGTACCATTCCCGCGTCCGCTTCATCCAGAAACCGATGAGCAAGCCGCAAATCGCGGGTGAACAGGGAAGCGCTTAACCCATAAATAGAATCATTGCACAGCCGAATCGCATCCTCAAAGTCGTCGGCCTGTATGACACTGATGACTGGGCCAAAAACCTCCTCCTGAATCAAGGTGTGGGACGAATCCAGACCAGCCGCCAGCAGTGGACGCACATAATAACCGTTATCTGTCCCGGCGGCGGTTCCACCTTCCGCCAAAATATCAGCGTCCCGGCGAGCTAGCGATACATAGGACATGACCTTCTCGTACTGACTCTTGGATGCCACAGGTCCGAGATACGCACCGGGGTCAAGCGCTGGAGCGATCTGGATTTTTTCCACCACTTGGCGTAAAGCTTCTGTGAACATCTCATAGGCAGACCGTTCTACAATCACCCGGCTGGTGGCCGTGCATTTTTGTCCGGCTGATCGAAAGGCACCGCTGGCAATCATCGCCACCGCCTGCGACACATCCGCGTCCTTCAGCACCACGGCAGCATTTTTGCCGCCCATCTCAGTCTGGTATTTGATGTTCCGACGTGCGCACCGTTCAGCAATGCCCAAACCTGTAGCGGTAGAACCCGTGAAGCTGACCGCCTCCAATGCTGGATGCTCCAGTAGGGCATCGCCTATACGACTCCCCTGCCCAATGACGAGATTCAGTACGCCGGGTGGAAGCTGCACCGCCTCGAATAGCTCAGCGATCCGTACTGCGGTTAATGAAGCATGTTCGGCAGGCTTCCAAATGACCGTATTGCCACACAAGAGTGCAGGAGCGATTTTCCACAGCGGAATCGCTACCGGAAAATTCCACGGCGTTATGACAGCCGTTACCCCCAGCGGGATACGCTTCGTGTATTGGAGTACTCCCAACTCATTCGAAGGAATGACTGTACCGATGGAACGTACACCCTCTGCCGCATAATATCGAAGCAGGTGGACACCTCGCATCACCTCTCCTCGCATCTCGGTAATCGGCTTGCCCATTTCTCTGCTGGCCAGCTCAGCCAATTCTAGTGCGGCTGTCTCCAACAACCCGGCTGCTTTGAACAAGTAAGCTCCCCGTGCTGCCGGGCTTAATGCTGCCCATCCTGCCTGTGCCAGTCGTGCTGCTTCCCCGGCCTGGGCAATATCACGCTCATTGGAGAAATGGACGACCCCCACTTCTTCCTGCAACGCCGAAGGATTACGAACCACCATCTCCTCGCCGGAAGGGCTCAGCCACTCACCGCCAATCCAATTTCGGCTCTCCATCGTCTTCACCCCCATTCAAGATGAAACCCCGCTCGGACGAACTGCCACCTCAAAAGCTTCACGAATCCGGTCATAATCCGCCTGTGGCAACGCAAGTCTGGGCGGCCGTGTCGGACCGACCGGGAATCCAGCCAGCTCCATCATATATTTGATGGACTGCACCAATTGCGGACTGGCATCGTAGTGGAACAGCGGCAATAGTCTGCGATACAACGCGGACGCTTCCGCCAAATTTCCCGCCTGCGCAAGCCGGAACAGCTCTACTCCTTCTTTTGGTAACGCATTAGGTACCCCCGAAATCCAGCCTGTCGCGCCGAACAATGCTCCCTCCATCGCCAGATTATCTACTCCGACCATGACCTCCAGCTCTGTCTGGTCCAAAATAGCGTGAATACGCCGTACATCCCCGGAAAATTCCTTGACTGCTACAATATTCTCAATATGTGACAAGTCCGCAAGAATATCCGGGGTCAGGTCAACCTTGTAATCATGGGGGTTGTTATACGCAATGATCGGCAGGCCCACCTCTGACAATGCTTCATAGTGAGTCGTTACCTCATGGGGCAATGGATTATAATTAATGGGCGGCAACGCCATGACACCCGCTGCCCCGGCATCCTTGGCATGCTGCACCCAATGTACCGCCTGTTTAGTGGATGGAGCGGCCGAGCCGACTACAACAGGAACACGTCCCGCCGCAGCGTCAATGACCGTATGCACCACCTGCGATCGTTCCTCTGGAGACAAAGCAGCATACTCTCCCAGCGATCCCGTAGGTACCAGTCCGCTAATACCGCTTGCAATCAGATGCTCGCACAGCTCGGTCAGACGCTTGTAGTCGACCTCCATCTCTGCCGTGAACGGTGTAACCAAGGCCACATATACACCTTCAAAACGTGCCATATGCTCACCTACCCTCTCCCATTTTTATTTTCTTATTTAAATGATGCAAAATGCTCACATCAGCAAAAATCCTTCTCTCAGCGGGTCGTCAGGGTCCAGCACAAATTGATGATGTCCCGTCACCCAAGCCGAGCCTGTAATTTGCGGAATCACGGCCGGATAAGGACCTACCTGCGTCTCGCCCACAATTTCAGCCCGAAACATGGAGCCTGTGATGCTTTCATGCACAAACGGCTCGTGCAAGCCCAGCTTTCCCTTGGCGTGCAACACCGCTACCTTGGCCGAGGTTCCTGTGCCACAAGGGGAGCGATCGATACCGCCTGGCGGAATGACGACAACATTGCGACAATCGGCCTGTGAAGCCACGGGTTCTCCGTAAAATTCAATATGCGTCAATCCTTGAATAACCGGATTTTCAGGATGTACTACCTCAACAGCAGCATTCACTGCCTCCCGAATCTGTACCGCTGTTCGTACAATTTTCGTCCCATTGCTCTGATCCAGTGCAAGACCGATGGAAGCCGCTTCTATAATGCCGTAAAAGTTACCTCCATAGGCAATATCAAGAGTAACTCGACCGATGCCCTCTACCTGAACCTCCACCTCACGGCGGTACACAAAGGAAGGAATATTGGTGAACGTTACTTGTTTCACCTTGCCCTCATCTATATCCAGCCGTACTTGAACCGGGCCTGCCGGAGTGTCCAGCAATATAGATTTTTTATCCGCAGCAATCAGGCCACCTTCCACCAGTGCCGTGCAGACGCCAATCGTATCGTGACCACACATCGGCAAATAGCCGCCTGTTTCTATAAAGACCACACCCATATCTGCAGTTGGATGACAAGGCTCTGTTAAAATGCAGCCTGACATCACCTCATGACCACGCGGCTCAAACATCAGCAGACGGCGAAAATCATCATGGTGCGCTGCCATATAAGTCATCTTTTCCAGCATGGTATGCCCTACCAGCTTAGGCGCGCCGTGGATGACTGTCCGCGTCGGATTGCCTCCCGTATGAGTATCAATCGTAGTAATTCTGCCCGCTGCACTCATCCAGTTACCTCCCCGTGAATATCGTGGCTGGTAAAAGCCTCTCCGAATCGGTCATAACGCAGCGGCTCTACCGGAATACAAGTGGGTTCGCCGCGTACCATTTCGGTCACCAGCTTACCCGTAACCGCCGCCAGGCTAATACCATCTCCTTCATGGCCTGAAGCGATAAATAGCCCCGGTACTTCATCCACTGCGGATATGATGGGCAAATGATCAGGGGTCCATGGACGCAAACCCGTATACGCTCTCATCAGCGGCACATTGGCTAAGGCAGGAAAGAAGCGAATGGCTCTGCGGGCGATTAAGCGAATCACCTGCTGATCAACTCCTGTATCCATACCGACAAACTGACGGCTGCTGCCAATCAAAATGTTCTGGGATGCGGTGGGCTCAAATACCAGCGCTACACCGTATTTTTCATAAACCTCATCTACACTCCGCTGACCTCCGAACTTGCTCATCAGATAACCGAACTCCATCACCTTGCGGTTTCCGATCGAAGGCATTCGGGCAGACACCAGTATATGTCCTTTGCGCGGTATAATCGGAAGGTCCAAACCTAGCGAATCACCGATGCTACGTGTCCATACACCTGCGGCCAACACTACTGCATCAGCATGGATCACGCCGTTTTGCGTCTCCACTCCGCAGGTGTTCCCCCTTTCGTCCTTGAGAACCGACTGTATCGGCATGCGCGGCAATAGCCTGGCTCCCATCCGACGCGCGGCCCTGGCCAGGGCATACGTCATCTGCACCGGATTTACAGTAGAATCTGTCGCACACTCCAGTCCGCCCGGCAAATCTTTGGCTAGATACGGCCATTCCTCTTGCAAATCCTGCTGATCCAGCATGCGAAACGGAAGCCCTTCCTGCTGCTGGCGGGTGACCCACTGCTCTGCGGCCTGCATCTCCTGGTCGTTTTCACAGACAAGAATACTTCCAGGCGCACGATACTCAAATTCATCTTCCAGTTCCTTAGCCAGCTCTGCCACCAGCTTCTGTGATAACAGTGACATCCGACTGTCAAAGCCGGGCTCTTTGTCGATTGCCAATATATTTCCATCACATCGGGAAGAAGTACCTCCAGCAATTTCCCCTCGTTCAGCCAGCACGACCTTCATACCAGATTTAGCTGCATAATAAGCGATAGCTGTACCGATGATTCCACCGCCTACAATGACCAGATCCGCCGCATCGTGTTTCATTCGTTTTCCCTCCCTTCAACCGTTTCCATATGAATGGAAAACAATCCGGCGGCTTGCCCCAAAGCTCTATTTAGGCAAGTTGCTTTATAGTCATTCAGCCCCATCCAAGTTCAGTCAAGACATTCGGGACAGCCACCTCTTGGGGGCATTCATTACAGCTTGAGCGTAAAGGTTTGTGTGACAGGCTTGCTCAGCTCGTCATAATCCCGCAGCTGTATGGTGAACGTATACGTCTTGTTGGCTGCTCCGCTGTCTGCTTTTCCGCTAATCGTTCCTGTAAAGCGGTCCAGTGTAAAGCCTGTGGGCAGTTGACCGCCGGTCACCGTCCAATCGTAAAATGGTACGCCTCCCTTGGCTTCCAGCTTGGCCGTGTATGTCTTTCCTTTGACGGGTGCTGGCAGTTGCTTTGTTATGATTTCTGGCGCGAGGAAAGGAGTCAGGTCCTTGCGCAGCGGCCAGCCTGCCTTTTCTGCTACAAGCAGCGAAAGCTTCGTGTTCATCCAGCGCCGGGTTGGGAACAGGTGGCGCCAGCCTCCATTTTGTCCGCTCAATCTATCGACCTCTGCAAGCTCTCCAGAGAGATGATAGCTGTCGTCCAATGCAGCCGGTCTGTGCTGATAGGCCATAATATCCGGGTCATTGCCAGCCGCTTCCTTTAGCGCCTTGACGCCTGGGAACGTGTCGCTGAATACAATTGCATGACCGAATTCGTGCATGATCAGCCCATGCACATCCGTCACCTTGGACAGATCGGATTGATACCATTCTTCATCGTCCACCGATGTGAATGGAATGGCATCATCATAGAAATCCAGGATCAGACTATAGGAACGGTTTAAGTTCCCTGGGACGGTCACACCGTTACGTGTATGATAATTGCCATTCGCTGCCGGAAAGCCCGTAGAATACGGCCCATTTAGCCCCCTCATAAATACCCACATGCCTTTGTAGGGTTTGTTATTCGTCACCTGTATTTCATTTTGCCAATCATCTCCTGGCAGATGGTTTATTTCCGCATTGGCAGGAACCTCATCAAACGGCTTCAGATCAAAGAAATAGAACCAGTCCTTCACTGCCAGCTCTGCGGCTTTTTTGGTAGCCGCGTCATTGAAATAAGGCTTGATCGTATCGAATCTGTAGTCAAAATGGAGGGGGATTGTGGGTTCTTCATTATCGTCCTGATCTAGCACACGAATCGGAATAGACTGAGTGGTTGTGTGGCCGTTATTTTCGGCAACGGACATAGACAATGTATAGTTCTCTATTTCACCGTTTCCTCCAATCCGGTCAGGATGAATAGCCAGCCGGAAATCCTTTTCCTCCTGTGCATTGGCAAAGGTCAGCGTTTTGCTTGCTCCTTGCGCCGACAGCGTACTTGGCAAATCCATCATCAGTCGGGACGTGCCTTGCGCTTTTAACGTAACGGTTAACGGAAAAGCGGCATTGGCAGGCGGCTTCACTTTTAGCTTCACATATGGGTTCGCCAGATACCCTTGCCAATCGACCAGATCTATACCATAGTCGTTCACCGTCCGGCTAAAGATGTCGATGACTTTTACATCCGATTCTGCCTCGGCATAAGCCTGTTGAGCCGGAAGAGCTGGTGTCAAAGCCACAATGAGAGAAGTTGCCAGTGTGATCAGCCATACTTTGGTTTTCCTTTTACGCGTGTTCATTTGATCCCTCCATCTCGTTTTTTGGGATGATTTTAAAACTATGGATAGTTACCTATAATGCACTGCGTTTTATAACAAAAGCAGCTCCTTGGGCGAGGCAGTCAGCACCTTGGCACCGTCATCTGTGATCAGTACATCGTCCTCAATCCGAACTCCGCCGAAGCCCGGAATATAAATGCCCGGTTCCACGGTAATGACATGTCCCGGTACAAGCACAGATTGGCTCTCACGGGACAGTCGCACCTGCTCATGAATCTCCAAGCCAAAGCTGTGGCCCAATCCGTGACCAAACTGTTCTCCATAGCCATAGGAGGCAATCACATTCCGCCCCAGACTGTCTCCCTCCCGACCGCTCATGCCAGGGCGAAGTCCTGCAATCGTCGTCATATTCGCTTCTAGCACAATAGCATACAGTTCCTCGTGCCGTTCTGATGGATTTCCAACGAATACGGTACGCGTAATATCAGACAGATAACCACGCACATTTGCGCCAAAATCCATCGTGACAAACTCGTTCTGACCAATTTCCTTGTCACTGGCCAGTCCGTGGGGCAGGGCCGAGCGTTCACCTGAAGCAACAATGAACGCAAAACCGCCTGATTCCGCGCCTGCGAGCCGGAGCTGATATTCCAGTTCCGCCGCAATCCGCCGCTCTGTAACTCCAGGCTGAATATAATTCAGCACTTCCGTAAAGGCGGCATCGGTAATGCGCGCAGCTTCACGGATGGTGTGAATCTCTTCCTCGTCCTTCACGTCACGCAGCCGTTCAATTACATCCTCCGTTGGCACGTATTCCAACGAGCCCAGTGCGGCTTGAAGCTGTCCCGACTGTTGAAGTGAGACATGCCGGCTCTCTAGACCCAGTCTACGAACACCCAATCTACTTGTAAGGTCAGCGATGGTCTGGAAGATTTGTGCCTCATGCCGAATAACTGAATATTCTGCTGCCTGATCTGTTGCCTGCAACATATAGCGGAAATCCGTCACCAACAAAGCCTCTTCCTGCGTAACGAGCGCAATTCCGGCGGAGCCTGTAAATCCGGTCATATATCGTCGATTGGGTCCATGTGTAATAAGTAGTGCATCTATCCCTAGAGCCGGGAATTCCGAGCGTAACCGAGCCAGTCTGCCTGGAACACCCTGTAACCGTTTTGCTGAACTGTTGGGTTTATCCAAAGCTACATCAGCCTCCTTTTTAGCCTTTAATCCCTGTCAGTGTGATGCCTTCAATAAAATAGCGTTGTCCGATAAAAAATATCAGGACGATCGGAGCCAAAATCGTGCTGGATGCCGCCATCAGGTAAGGCCAATTGGTATTGTTCAATCCCCGAAAAGTCGCCAGCCCCAGCGCCAGTGTAAAATGCTTTTCGTCACTCAAATAAATAATCGGGCCCAAAAAGTCGTTCCACACATCAATAAAGGTAAATATCCCGATCACGATCAATGCAGGCGAAGATAAAGGAATAATGACGCGCCATAATACAGTTAGCGGTGTACCTCCATCCATATAAGCGGCTTCGTCCAGATCGCGCGGAATCGTCAGCATAAATTGTCGCATCAGAAAGATGTTGAACGCCCCTCCTCCAAACCATGCAGGAACAATCAGCGGCAGAAATGTATTCAACCCGCCCAGTTCACGCCACATGACGAAAGTAGGTATGAGCGTCACCGCATAAGGCAGCATCATCGATCCGATCAGCAGAGAAAAAATCAGATTACGTCCAGGCCAGCGCAGGCGGGCAAAGGTAAACGCCGACACAATCGAGGTCATCATTACTCCTGCCAGCACACACACCTCAATGATGAACGTATTCAGAAAATACCTGCCGAACGGTACCGAAGTCAGCGCTTCTGGGTAATTGCTCCATTGAAAAGGAGAGGGTATCCACTCTGGCGGGAATACGAAAATTTGCGATGTTCCCATCAGAGAGCTACGAATGAGCCATACAAATGGCAACAACATTAAAACACTGCCTATCATTAAAACGATATACAGTAGGATGCGGCTGATTTGGAATGGTTTGGAACGGGCGGCGGTAGCAGGACTTCGGGAGCGTTCAGGCTGTGGAAGTGGATGTTGCGGTGTGTCTGAAGGTTTGACAGAAGAAGTAACCTGATTCATGAACGTTCCCCCCCTTCATAGTGAACCCACTTTTTGGACGTGGAGAAAATCAGAACTGTTAGGACCATAATGACGAAAAATAAGATCCAGGCCAGCGCTGAGGCGTAGCCGATTTTCGTCTCCGTAAAGGCTGTACGCCACAGGTAGAACACATAGAACAGGGTTGAATTGTTAGGTCCCCCGTTTGTCATGACATACGCCTGATTGAATGCCTGAAAGGTGCTAATTAAAGACATAACCAAATTGAAGAAGATGGTTGGTGTCATCGAGGGAATCGTAATATGAAAAAATTTGTGAAACCTATTGCCGCCGTCTACCTCAGCTGCTTCATACAGATGGGTGGGCACCGACTGAAGTCCCGCCAAAAAGATAATGACCGTATTCCCGATCCCCCAAGTGCTCATCATGATGAGCGAGGGTATTGCAGTGTTCTCGTCATAAATCCATTTGCTCCCCGGCAGGCCAACACTCTCCAGCAGTGAATTCAACAGACCAAAATCAGGATTGAACATCCACAGCCACAGCATCGTGTTGGCAATACTCGGCACAATGGTAGGCAAATAATAAATCGTGCGGAACACCGACAAACCTTTTACCTTTTGATTTAATAGAAGTGCAATGATAAAAGCTGCCGCCAAGCCTAGAGGTACGCTGCCCAGTGCATAATACGAGGTCACGAACATGGATTGGGAAAAGGTAGTATCCTCGGTCAAAATGGTTCGGTAATTATCCAATCCAATAAAGGTCATCTGTCCACCAATCGTCCAATCGGTCAAGCTGAATACGAACGATGCCACAATCGGTCCAATCGTAAATATCATTAATCCCAGGATGGCAGGCAGCGCGAATAGCAGACCCCAGTTTCGCTCCATGCGCATCATTCCTGATTTTGGTCGCTTCATGGGCCGTTCTCCTTTCGCAGCTGTCCTGCCGCATTATTCATCCGGATACACTCCTTGAAGTAGTGGCTGAATAATGGGTTCCAGTTCTTCCAGTGCCTGCTGCGGCGTCTTCTTGTTCGTCCAGATTAGATCCAGCCCTGGGGTCAGCTTGGAACCAATATCAGGCCAGTTGCGAAGAGTCGAAGTTGACGGCTTGATCGCATAATCTCTGGCATACTCAATGCCAGCCTGCTGAAATTCCGGTGGATGTGCTGCATTATTCGTCCACGACTGGATGGCCTGCTCGTCGGTATAATATTTTTCTTCGATAGGCATCCACAGACCGGACTTGAACAGATCCACCTTTTCAGGATTGTTATGGTACAAATAAAATTCGAGCGCTTCTTTCGGGTGCTTGGTGCTCTGGAAAATAACTGTGGCCCCCGCAACGATCATCGTTTTGGGCTCTTTAAGCTTCGGCAAAACGCCGATACTCCATTGCAGCTGCTTGTTGTTTGAAAAATCGAGCAGGGACCATGTTCCGTCTACCACCATAGCCACCTTTTTGGTCTGGAGCCGAATCGTATTGGACGGCATGTCCTGCTGTTGGATCAAATCAGGAGAAACATGCTCCTTGAAAACCAGATCTTGCAGCTTCTGAAACACCTCTACCGACTCAGGGCGGTTCAGAGTATACTTCTTGCCTGTTTTGTCGGTTAAACCTCCGCCATTGCTTGCTAAGAGCGGCCCCCAGGAGCTGCGGTCGTTGCCAAAGGCAAAGCCGTATTGCACAATATTTTTCGGATCAAATCCGCTGTCTCCCGGATGCTTGCTATTCTGATCCTTGGTCAGCTTTTTGGCAATCTCCAGAAATTCATCCCATGTCCACGCTTTTTCAGGATCAGCCGGAGGAACGGGTACCCCTGCTTCTGTAAACAACTCCTTGTTATAAAATAGCTGCATCACTTCCAAAGCAGTGTAATTACCGATAGACTTGCCGGGTTCGCTGTAAAGATAGGAGGATTTGAGCTTGTTTTTTAATTCGGGATATTCGTCATAATAGGAGGATAAATCTAGGAGTCTACCTTCACTTGCCCATTTCATCGTGAGCGAATCACCCAGGTAGGCGATATCAGGAAGCTGATTGGCAGCCATTAAAGTGTTAATTTTCGTGGTGTAGTCACCAGGAACATGCTCGCCCTTCACCCGAATGTTCGGATGGGATGCATTAAAGCTTTGAATCATCTTTTCCATCGCCTGCTTTTCGTCATTGCTCCCCCAGTACATAAACTTGAGTTCGACCGCATTGGGATTAGCCGGTTCGCCAGCGCTACCACTGCACGCCGTCAGCCCTGTCAGCATCGCCGTCATCACCAGAGCCATCCATGTCCGTAACCTTCGTTTTCGCAAATCAACCGGCCCCTTCCTGAACTGGTTTCTCCTTACAAGCCTATTATGCGCCGAGAGCCCGAAGCCGACCACCTAACGACTCCAGACTCTCTTTGTTTTGGTATGATTTTTTTAACAGCGCGTTTACAAAAATGTTTTGCGGAATTCCGTTGGCGTTAATCCGGTATGCTTTTTAAAGGCAATACTAAAATAGTTCGTATCTGTGAAGCCCACAGCCTCCGCCACCTCTGCCACCTTGCGATTCGGGTCCAACAGCAATTCCCGGGCTCGCTCGAAGCGCACACGCGTCTGATACTCAGCGAAGCTTTCACCTGTAACCTGCTTAAAACGGGCACTCAAATATTTGGGACTCATATTCATGTACGCTGCAAGACGGTTCAATCCCCCATCCTCCTGAAGGTGCTCACGAATCCATTCCTTGGCCCGTTGGAATTTGCGCGGAATCCCCTTTTCGCGCGATTCCCGGACTTGGCGACCCACCCGGACAAAATAGCGTGATACATAATCAATCATCTCAGGTCCGTGCCGCAATCGGGACAGTTCCAATAATGGGTCTTGCTGCTGTATGGATGTTTGTCCTTCGGATGCATCGCTCTGAACAATACGCATAACGAACAGAACAAGCTGAGTGACGATCATTTTCACCTGATTGACAGGCAAGCCCGCTAATTGTCCAGACCATTCCTGCAAAATCGCATGTACAGCAGCATCATTGCCGGCACGAATTTCCGTAATCATCAGCAATTCCTTCTCCAGCAAATGACTACTGTTCGGCTCAGCCGCCTGAATGCTCTCGAAGGGGATGATCTGGCTATAGCCCACCCACCCCCGATGCTCCACAGCCTGTACTGCTTCCTCATATGCTTCAGGAAGCTGCTCCATCCGTTGTACGGGACGGCTAATCCCAATGGACATCCCTTGGCTCAATCGTTCCTGCACCGCCTGACGAATCTGCCGGGCCGTCTGCTCCGCTGCCCTGCAAGATGCCGCCGCCAGCAGTACAACACGCCGATCACGGGAAACCGCCGCACCATGCGCCTTCGTCCCGGCTGCTGCCGCAGCCTCCCAAGCCAACTCGGCGAATACATGTGTGCTCTTATTGGTGGAACTCTGCGACTCGCTAGGAGCGGATGCTACCTGCTGCGAGGCCTCCTCCAGCTCACAGCACAGCACAGTATAAGGCGGTCTGCTCGTCTCGTCGAAAAATCCCAGCCCGTCCATCTCCTGAACGACCTCCGCTGCGGGGCGCCGCTGCTGGAGCAGATCCAGCAGCAAGTGCTCCCTGTACAATGGCTCCAATGAACGATGACGGTGAATAGCTTCCTCCTCGCTTCTACGCCATTGCGCAATGCGATCCTCAGCCCGTCTCAGAGCCGCTTCAAAGTCTTCGCTTGTCACTGGCTTGAGTAAATAATCAACCGCTTGAAGCGAAACGGCCTGACGAATATACGTCATGGATTCGTACCCTGTCAGGAATAACAGCGGGGTCTGCTGATCCTTTTCCCGAATGGTTTTGGCTATGTCCAGCCCACTCATATCCGGTAAATTAATATCCAGTAAAATCATGTCCGGTCGCCGCTCTGTATACAACCGTAATGCCGTTGCGCCGTTCTCCGCCATATCACTGACTTCCACTGACAGGCCACTTTCCGCCACCATCAGCCTCAGTCCTTCCCGAATATGATATTCGTCGTCCACAATCAGCAGCCGGTACATGCCATCTCCCCTTTCTTATTCGGTTCGAATGGGTGCCAGTAAGGTAACCGAGGTGTACTGACCCAGCTCGGTTGTCACAGACAGACCATATTGGGGACCATAATGCCGAAGACGTTCATGTACATTGCGGAGTCCAAAGCCAATCGCACTCCCCCGCTCGGCATCTAGCGATTTCCGAATATCGTCCAGACGCTCGGCTCCAATACCGCCCCCATCATCACTGACCGTTAAACGCAAAGCATCGCCTTCCCTCGCACCGGATAACATAATATAGCCGCGGTCGGTACGCCCTTTCAAACCGTGGTAAATGGCATTTTCAACGAGTGGCTGGAGAATCAGCTTGGGTACGTAAAACCCGCAAATATCCTCCTCGACTTCGCATATCCACTCGAACGAATTCCGAAACCTAAACTGCTGTACCTTTACATAGGCGCTTACATGCTCGACTTCCTGTCCCAAACTGATTTGCTCTCGACCATAACTTAGCGAAATGCGAAAGCATTTACCGAAGGCACCAATCACCTCTGCCATATCCCGCTGCCCATTCGCCAGCGCCATTCCCTTCAGTGACTCCAGTGTGTTGTACAGAAAATGCGGATTAATCTGCGCCTGAAGCGCGCGAAACTCGGCCTGTTTGCGCGACAGCAACGCTTCGTATACTTGCCCGTACAGCTCATGATTTTTTTGCATCATATGAAGAAATCGCTCCCCGATCTGCCCTACCTCATCCTTAGGGTTAAATACAACGGAAGCAGGAGCTTCAGGAGCTTGGGCTGAGGCCGTGGTGGTCACACTCCCATCCACTGCCATTAATCGGCTCAATTGAAGCAAGGGGCGACGAATTGTATCACTTAGCCGATAAGACAGCATCCAGCCCAACACCAGTGCAATCAAAAAGGTCCAGATGGTCCAGGCCCCAATTTGTCGCGCATCCTCGAATAACACGGACTGATCGACTTTTTGTAGGAGTGTCCATTGTCCCTCGTTTAACGGTCCGTAGGAAATCATCGTCTGGCGGCCGTTCCATGTTCTCCAGTCCTTCGTAAGCACGGGTCTATCCACAGCAGATTTGGCGATTTGTCGCAATAGCACTGGGTCCGCAATGCTCTGCTCCGGCAATCGGTATACAGGCTCGCCCTCCTGATCGAGCACCCACATCTGGGTATTGCTGTCTGTTTCATGAAAAGCAAGCCCACGAAACAGACTGGCCTTGTCGATTTCCAACAGCAAAAATCCAAGTGGCTCATAATCTCCCGTCGTTTTTCGCAGCAGCTTCCCGACGTATATACGCTCCTCCGCCATCCCGCGTCCTGATTCAAACGGCGGATGAGCCATCCACATCATAGGTTGCTCGGCGAGCAGACGGCGGTAGTACACACGTGCTTCCTTTAATGTAGGAAGGCCGCCAAAACGGACCGAAACATTCCCTTGATAGAGAGAATGTTTGAGTCCGCCATTGGCGGCATAGATGAGCGAGGACGTGATATACGGCTTGGTCTGGGTTTGCGTACGAACGACCATGCTGAGTGTTTCGTCGTTCCGCAAGTATTCATAATCATCTTCCGGCTTGGTCTCCAGTGTGGACTGCACATCAGGATTGCTGAGAATGGCGTTGGTTAGATCATTCAAATCGGAGAGTGTCGCATTAACGTAATTTTCACTCATTTGCCGGGACTGCATTGCCAGTGCTTCTGACTTCTCACCAAGAGAATGGGCCGCAATCCGGTAAAAGGTAAAGGTCAGCACCACCATCGGAATGACGGTCAGTACCAGCGTCAATACGATAAATTTCACACGGATCGTAGGAATTCCGGCGAACTTTTGACGACCCCGGCCCCCCATTCATTGGCCTCCCTTACACATAAGCGGGAAGCCATGTCCCGTGCGCTGCAATCAGGTCGTCGCACAGAGAAATGATATCATCCATGGATAACTCAGCTGAAGTGTGCGGGTCCAGCATAGCGGCGTGATAAATATGTTCTTTTTTCCCCGTAATCGCAGCTTCAATCGTTAATAGTTGGGTGTTGATATTCGTTCGGTTCAGTGCAGCACATTGGGGTGGCAAATCCCCGACAAAGATCGGCGTAACCCCATTACGATTCACCAGGCAGGGCACCTCCACACAGGCTTCCTTCGGCAAATTGGTAATCAAACCTGTATTCATCACATTACCGCCAATGGCAAAAGGCTGATTGGTTTCAATTGCCTCAAATATATAAGAAGCATATTCGTTCGACCGTTCGTGGCGCAGATCCTGATTGCCCAAAAGTTCCTCACGCATCGTCTCCCAGCGTTCAATCTGGCTTACGCAGCGGCGCGGATATTCATCCAAAGGAATATTGAACCGTTCAATCAGCTCCGGATATGTCCGTTTGATAAAATACGGATGATACTCTGCGTTATGCTCGGACGATTCCGTAATGTAATAGCCGAATTTCAGCATCATTTCAAAGCGCACCATATCATGATGCTTTTCCTGCTGCTTGGCGGCAGCCCGCTTTTTAATCTCAGGATACAAATCCACCCCGTCCTTGCTCACTTCGAGCAGCCATGCCATATGATTGATACCTGCAATTTTCGCCTTTACCCCTGCCTGCTCCAGTCCAAGACTTTTGAACAACTCCGGTATACACGCCTGTACGCTATGACACAGCCCTACTGTCCGGACACCGCCGTGTACGTTCATTACATTCGTCAACACAGCCATCGGATTTGTATAGTTGAGGAACAGTGCATCCGGGCATACTTCGCGCACGTCTGCTGCAAAATCGAGCATCACCGGAATCGTTCTTAAATTGCGGAAAATGCCGCCAATGCCGACTGTATCGGCAATCGTTTGGCGCAGACCGTATTTTTTAGGAATCTCAAAATCCGTAATCGTACACGGATCATAGCCGCCCACCTGAATGGCATTTACTACATAGGCTGCTCCACGCAGTGCTTCCTTGCGATCAGTGTAAGAGCGGATCACACAGGTACTCCCCGTCGTTTTTTTCAAATTGGATAAAATATTTTCCGAATCCTTCAGCCTAACGGGATCAATATCGAACAATGCCAGTTCAAAGCCCTGCAAAGCAGGCGTCAACATACAATCGCCAAGTACATTTTTAGCAAATACCGTACTGCCTGCACCCAGAAATGTAATCTTGCTCATACTTTGTCCCCCATTCACCTTTTTGTTCGCAGCTTTACACCTCAAATGCAAGGATACCCATCGCCACTCTCCCCTTTACAGGAAGAAAGTGACGATGGGAAAGATTAGCCATGACTATGCGTTGTTGCCTCCCACTCAGGATACTCCCACTGATTTAGCTGGGCTGATAAGCCGAGGCGGCCAGACAGATGTTACCGGAGATGTCGTAGTTGGCGGAGTTGTTGAAGTCTCCGGGCTAACTGATGTTGCCGGTGAAGCCACGGCTCCTGCCTCCATTACGGTTACCTTGGCTATTGCCTTCAACTCTGTCCCTTCCACTTTGCCCTTCAATTCAAACGAACCTGGAGCAGCATATTGTGCAGGGTCTATATCCTCCCATTCCACAGCTACCCATTTGGTGGAGCCTTCTCCATACGTAGCTTCCACTACGCTTGGCAGTTCAGGTTTTTCACCCACATGAGTGGTTACATTCACCTCTTTTAACGCAGTGATGTCCTCAGTTGCCACCAGACTCTGTGCTGTACCAGAGGCCAGACCTGCCACCTCGTTTGCATTCAAAGCACGGCTGTAGATCCGGAAGTCATCCACCAGACCATTGAAATATGGATCAGGGTACTGGGACTTACCGATAAAATTATTTTTCGTCTGTCCCAGACTGGTTGGATTCAAGGTCAGGTTGGTATTGCGTCCCACTTCTTTCCCATCCACGTACAAAATACCTGTGGAGCCCGAAAGCGTGACCGCAACATGCTTCCATACGCCTGTCGGCAATACAGGGGCATCAATCGTCTGTTCCTGTCCTTGCCCGTTACCCTGATTCGTAATGGCAAATAGCATCCGGTTCCCGGCTTTAGGGGTCAGGAACATATATTCATTGGTCCCGGAGCCGAAGTCAAAAATCCGCACATAATCGCTCAGGCTGTTCGCTTTGACCCAGCCGGATACGGTCAATTGCTGTGCCCGACTGACAATTCCTGCCGGAAGCTGCACATAGCTGTCCTTGCCGTTCAGGCTGACAGCATTGCCTGTTTTACCCGCAGCCCATGCCACGGTCCCCTTAACGGTAGCATCATTGCCGCTATCTGATGAATCTACAGCAAGAGCACCGCTTGTTTCGTCAAACTTGTAAACGGCAAGCCGTTCAGGTAACGGTGCCGCCGGTTCAGCGATCACAGTTACTTTAGCCTCTCCTGATAACTGGGAATCGCTGGCTGTCAGCTTGAAGATATACGTTCCTGGCTCGGAAACATCCACCTTCGTACGTATTGATGTCTTGCTGCTGAATGTGACCTTCGCGTTCTGTGGTCCTTCAACCAGACTCCACTCGCTTGTCACTTTTCCTTGCGGAAGCCCGTCATCTGTAGTTGTACCTTTCAGAATAATCTGATCCGGCAACTTCACCTTGGAATCTTTGCCTGCATCAACGACAGGTGCTTTGTTGGGATCTGGTGTGGTTGGTGTCAGCTCTACCGTATAGGAGGATGCTGTACCAATTTCCAATTTAAGCTTATTGGTTGGTGCATACGCATTAAACTTGCCTTGCGATTGTCCCCCCACTTTAACCAGGTACGTTCCTTTCTTTAAACCATCAAATGTAACGTACGTAGAATGAGCTTGGCCCGGCGTTTGATTTTTCAATTGAAGCCATACATTATCCTTGGATGTTGCCAGCTTGGCTTCAGTATACTGATCCTTTTCCAGCTCGATATACAGCTTTTCCGTGATCAAATTGACCCGTTTGAACAAACCGTCCAGCGGCTTGATCGTATACACGTTACCGCTTTTGCTCACCTCTGCACCGTAGCCCGTCAATCCGAATATCGGATCAACCGCGATATCCGCGCTTAAGGTTTTAAGTGCACCGAACAATCCGAGGTCAGCCTCACCGCTCATGCCGCGCCAGCCGTTAAAGAGCGGGACGTTTTTACCGCCGCCGGTGCCGTTTGTTCCGTTATTGCCTTTTTCCGCTTGATACGTCCATGCGACCGCCCCGATGTTCTCAGGGTCCGAGCTGATTTGCCCGGAGTTAATCGCTCCGACATTGGCAATTTTGGCAGCATAGGACAGCCGTTGTTGCTCCTCGCGATGATTGTCCTCATGATGACGAATCCAGTCATCCATCGCATATCCCGCAAGTGAAGTCGTGTACTGGAAGTTAAACCAGTTCTCCCCGGTAATCGTCACCGGATCGGTATAGTAGTACCATACAGGCATATGACCGCGTGACGCACGAGTTTTGGCATTAATTTTCCCCATCATTTCCAGGGCTTTACTTTGCTCGCCCTCTGTATCTATATTCTGCTTGGCTAACGTATATACAGCCTCTTCGCCTGTATTGTCGTAGCTATATTCAGAACCGTAAGGATACTTTGTATTTTTAAAATTGTTATATTTGCGATCCATTTTTTCCTTGAGATCATTCGCTTCATCATCGTAGCCCTCATCATGCAGGGCCTGAATAATATCCGGTGTGGTCAGCTCACCCATCAAACCTGTTTCCCAGTTGTACGCAACGGGTCCTTCATATAATGCTTTGAAAATGTTATAGGCCCGCAGCAAATAGGTTTCCTTCGGATGCTTGTAAGTGACGAGATCCGGGTATTCCTTGGCAATCTTATACATACTGAAATACGTGTTGTATACATGCGGGTATGCATATCCCCGGTAGGTCGGTGTATCATTTGGCTCCGGCATCAGGAAATCATGAATTAAATAGTCCTCATGATGTCCATTCATCAGATTCGTCCAAATTGCCGTCTCCAAATAATCGTCTACGGCCCGCACCTCTTTGGCGACTGGAGAAAGCGTGTTTTTCTCAGCCAGGAACTGTCCGTGGGTCAGACCCCAATCGTCCCCCCAGCCCCAATAGCCGTTGAAAATGTTGCGTTTGGATTTGGTATGCATCATCCAATCGTCAAATACCTTATCGCGCAAATCACCTGGCACGTTCCACTGGGTTTTGTCTACCATAAAGGTAGCGTGCCGTTGTAGCGCCTGATCAATCGGCTCGATGGCATAGAATTGCAAAACCGTTTTGCTGCCATTGCCGTATTCCACCGTAATGAAATTCGGGCCCAGCTTAGTAAATTTCAGTTCATAAATGTGGTGTCCTCCGGCCTTGCTATCCGTCTGCGGAATAACGGTTCCGTCTGGATAGGTCACCTTGTTGATCGTTTGCTTGGTACGCAGATCCACCTTCGCCTTTTGATTCGTAGGCACAATCATGCCTGGTACGACCGTAGTATCCACCAAGTTTTCTTGATACAACGTATCCTTTACATCATGCTCGTCCTTCACCGCCAGAAACTTGAAGCCATAGTTTTTGCTTTGACCGGGATTCAGGATCAGGCTTGTGTTGGGTAAATATCCACGGTTGGTGGACTTGATGACATTGGAATGAATATAAAATACATTCAATCCCTCCAGCCATTTGCCTTCGTTGGCCGGATTCCAGGCCCACTTGCTGCCCGGATGCTCCTCATCTCGCCAATGATCTTGATATTCAAAACCAGCACCTGTGGTGGAATCAGGAATCAAAAGCAGGGAAGAACCAATGCCGCTGGGGCGCCCAGCTGTAATATAGGAGCTGTTATTGCCGACGAAGGAATGCGTCACGACTCTCGTTTCATAAATCGCATCACCATTGGTCCACTGCTCATTAAAAGGTAAAGGCAATCCAAAATCGCCAATCTCTAATTTTTTGCCACTCGTATTCTGTACCTGTATATTCCACAGTACTGAACCATTCGACTCCGCTGAATAGGTTTCAATGACTTTAAAATTGCGTATGCCTTCTGCATTATTTGAGTTCTCATACGTGACCGTAACACGGTTGCCGCTGGTCGTAATCTTACGTGCGTCTGCCGACTTATTTGTCCATGCCTTCGTCCAGCTACCTTCATCCAGTCGGTACGTGAACATCAGCTCCCCTAGCCACTGATGATCTGCCGTGTTCTGCTCAGGTGTCACCGATGCGTTCATGACATATTCCGTCGGAAAAGCATCTCCTTTGATACGAATAGATGAAATTTCCCCATGCTCTCCTGTCTGGATTGTCAGCTTGTCATTAGATAGCTCATGAGCCTCTGCCGTATGCGCCCCAAACAACACAGACGCTGTGGTTAAAAACAAAAACGCCGCCAATATTCCCTTAAATTTCATCAACACGGCCTCCTTTTTGATCTCGGGGTCCTGATTTGCTTGCCAATCACCTGAAGTCTCTTCATTTCGCCGCAACCTCCTTGGAAATGTAAGCGCTACAACTCTATTGTACAAAGCCTTGTCCATTGGTAAAATCAACATTTTCAACCGATTTATATAGGATTTCAACCTAATTGTGTCGTGGGATTATATATTCAATAACAATTTAGAGTAAACGCAAACCTAATTAAAACCGCCCATCCAATAATGGATGGGCGGTTTTTTTACATACTACTTTCCTGCTCCTTGATCACCTGCTCAATTCCCAACAAAATCAGCTTTAATCCGAACTCGAACGCTCTATCGGTTCCCATCAGTTCGAACAGCCCATTTTTGAACATCCGCCGGAATAGTCCTACTTCTGTCTCACTCATGGAATCCAGAAGGTGAACCATCTCTTCACCCGGAAGTGCTCCCTTGTCCTTATCCTTAAGGAGCGCGGAGACATTACGTTCATGCTGATAATCGTCCAGGACGAAGTAGGAGACATAGTTCACAAGCGTTGTAACCACTTGCATTTTCTGCTCTTGCTCAAGCGGCGCCGACTCCACGCAGAGCAGCATACGGTTGGTGAACCGGATGATGTCCGGTTCGTGGGGCAGCGTCATCATCATGAGCTGCGTGGAGCAGGGGTACCGATACAGTACACTCCGCATCGTTACCGCCAGCTCCCTCAGTTGCTCCTTCCAGTCCCCCTCGGAATGAAACTCCTCCAGAATCGTTTTCGATACCTGGTTGGCCAGACGCTGATAGAGATTCTGCTTGCTTTTGAAGTACCAATATAGAGAGGGAGCCTGAATTCCCAGCCGATCGGCCAATCGTCTCAAGCTGAATTTCTCGATACCATCCTCCCCTAGAAGCTCCCACGAAGCTTCTAAGATCTTATCTTCCGAAATCTGAGGTTGCTGCTTTTTCATCGGTTATCCGCCCTTTAATCTAACAGTGTAAGTTTATTCTTTACAGATTTATTAATTCATGATAACATCTAACACTGTAAGGTTCAATCTAACGGTGTTAGATTAGACCAAATAAATAAAGAAAGCAGTGACTCGCATGGATGCAGAAAACCTCCATTACTTTGAAAAAGCACCGATCGCTAAAGCCGTAGCTCACTTCGCTGTACCGATGATGCTAGGTACGTCAATGAGTGTCATCTATTCCATCTTAAATGCCTATTTCCTTGGCACTCTCCACAATACCGCCATGTTAACCGCACTCGCACTAACCTTGCCGTTATTCGCGGCCATTATGGCGATAGGAAACCTGGTTGGCATCGGCAGCGGTGCATTTATCTCCCGATTGCTGGGAGAGAAAAAGTATGCTGATGTAAAGAATGTGTCTTCATTCGCCTTTTACAGCAGTTTAGTTCTCGGTCTTATCTTGATGGCCCTTGGTCTCCCGTTGATCGATTCACTCGTTCAGGGTCTGGGGGCGACACCTGACTCCTTCGGCTTCACGAAGGACTATGTCACGATTATGCTTATAGGTTCGCCATTCGTCGTATTATTCTTCACACTTGAGAATATTGTGCGCTCGGAGGGTGCTGCAATTACGTCGATGATCGGTATGATACTCAGTGTTGTCGTGAATATTATTCTCGATGCGCTGGTCATCTTCGTTTTCCATTGGGGCGTGATCGGCGTTGCGTCAGCTACGGTTATTTCTAATGTGGTTGCGAGTATATTCTACGCCTTCCATATGGGATATAAGAGTCAATTTTTAACCATCTCCATAAAATGGTTCAAGGCTACCAAGGATATTCTGAGCAATGTATTCAAAATCGGAGTTCCCGTGTTTATTATGAGTCTCTTCATGGGTGCAATGTCACTCGTCTTTAACCATTTTCTTGTCGAGTATGGGGATCAGGCCATAGCGGCTTACGGAATTTCCTCACGCTTATTACAATTTCCTGAGTTTATTTTGATGGGCTTATGCGAGGGTGTTGTACCATTGATTGCCTTTAGTTTTACAGCGAATAAATTACGAATGAAACAAACCATTGGATTTACAATCAAAGCGATTTTGGCCTTGGCAGTCGTGTTTGGCATCATCGTCTATCTGATTTCCGACCATCTAATTGGTTTATTTACCAATGACCCGCAATTAATTGTAATGGGCAGCTACATTCTGCATGTGACCTTCTTATCCTTGTTCATTACGGGGATGACCACGTTGTTTACGGGGATTTTCCAAGCAACGGCGCAGGGAACCGCTGCGTTTATTATGTCCGTCATACAGGGAATTACTCTGATCCCCGTGCTATACATTGCCAATCGAATGAGTGGCTTCCACGGGGTGGTCTGGTCGCTCGTCATTGCGGATGCCGTCGCGTTCCTTGTTGGAACTATTATGCTGTATGTGCTGCGGAACAGATTGCAGCCAGAGCTGGATCATTTAGTACAGTAGAAAACATATAACATGCAAGAAGGCAGGATAAGGACATTAACCGATCCTGTCTTTTTAGATTCCGCCGCTACTTAGCGTGGTAATAAAAAAAGCCCTGAAACATCAATCATCCATTTTTAATTTCTTGTAGGCTAACGGTGTCATGTTCATCGCTTTTCTGAATCTTTCTATAAAATAGCTGGTACTGTTAAATCCAACCTTATAGGCAACTTCTGTAACGTTAGATTCTGCTTGTTGCAATAAGACTAAGCTTTTTTGAATCCGATAATCCATTACATAATTCAACGGAGTTACCTTTAAAATTCGTTTGAAATATCGGCAGCATTCAGAACGGCTCAATTGACCAGATTTTGCAATATCATCTAATGTGACTTTTTCAGCATAATGCAAATAGATCCAGTTTAACATTTGTTTGATCCGTTGATTCTTTACCATTTCCACCTGGTCGTATTCTAATGGAAAACCATTCATGACTAGGTTTTTCCAAATTAATGTTAAATACATCGTAATATCGATTTCATAGTATGGAGATCTATGTTGAATGCATTGATTAATCTTCAACATGGCATCTAAAATGTTTTTCCCCCAAAGCTCGTTAGAATCTATGTATACATAAGGTAAATTTGTCGCTTGAATGTAAGGAGCTACGTAAGGTGTGTAAAGCTCTTGTGATAAAACGAAATGAGGAGAAACATTTAAACAGACATAGACGCAACCCGATTGATTCTGATCTTCCGCCATATGTAGGCAGCCACTATTTATAAATAACCCATCACCTTGTCGTACGATTCGTTTATCCTCATTTATTTGGAAGATCGCCTCCCCTTTTACAACCAGAACAAATTGAATTTCATCATGCCAATGAAGTGGTATGTATCCATGTATATTTTGGTTAATCGTTGTTTCATAACATGCAACCGGTAGTACGACCGTCCGATGCTCGGTTAGTTCTTTTAGGTTTTGGCCAATTATGAAATCTTTTATTTGCAAATCATCACGACCTCAATATATTTATATTTTAACATCAAATTCAGGTATAATTTAAAATTTTTTTCACCTATTATAACACTATTATTATATTTCAAGGTGGAGAACATTCATGGATAAATCAGCTAGAAAAACAGGATTATTTCTTGTTATCACAGGAGCTATATTTTGGGGGATCAGTGGGACCGTTGCAAAAAAACTTTTTCAACAAATCGATGTAAATTGGCTTGTAACAACACGCTTGCTCATGGCTGGTGTTTTACTGTTGGCCGTGCAATTTTTGGTAAAGGAACGTTCCCAAATATGGGCTGTATGGAAAAATAGAAGGACAGCTTTTCAACTCATTGTCTACGGTTTGGTTGGTATGCTATCGGTTCAATATACGTATATGGCATCCATTCAAAGTGGTAATGCTGCTGTTGCGACATTATTACAGTATTTAGCACCTATAATGATTATCATCTATTTAATTCTGCGAAAGCACACTGTCTTCACACGAAAGGATCTGTCAGCGATTTTGCTGGCTTTAGTGGGTTGTTTTTTCTTGTTAACAAACGGCTCCATTTCTCAGCTATCCGTTCCGACGGTCGCAATCGTTTGGGGGATCTTATCAGCAATAGCCCTAGCTTTTTATACCTTATACGCAATACCTCTTCTAAAGCAATACGATTCCCTAGTTATTGTGGGTTGGGCGATGGTTATCGGCGGTTTTGGATTAAGCTTGATTCATCCACCTTGGCAGGTCGATTTTAAAACCTTGACACTAGACACCTATTTATATCTAGCATTCGTTATCATATTCGGCACAATGATCGCATTTTGGTTCTATATAGAAAGCTTACAAAGTCTTTCACCAAAAGAAACAAGCTTTCTAAGTAGTCTGGAACCTCTAGCTGCTGTTCTAACAACTGTATTTTGGTTAAAAGAGCCTTTTGGTTTTTTCCAATGGGTGGGTGTAATATGTATCATCGGACTGATATTGTTATTGGCATTCAATAAAAAGCCTTCTTCAAATAACCAATCAAGAGAAGATATCCCGCTCTCAGAGTAAGCTAAGCTTATGGGGAGGCATTAGGATAAAACTGCTCGTTAATGGAGAAAACGGCAGCCTTTTTTATGGCTGCCGTTTCATTATATTTATGAAGTTACTGTTTGAGGTGTTGGGGCTCGTTAGATAATACATCGAACGTTAGTTTTTACTTTGAGGTGGTTGCTTAATCATAAAAGGCACATTTTCTACTCCAACCATTCGTACATACGTAAATAATTGACCTTTATGGTGAATCTCATGGTCTTTCGCCGTGGATAGCCAGAAGCTCCCAGTGCCGAGAAAGTTTCTAAATTCAATCTCCTTTTCTAGCTGTTGAGCATTTAATTGCTTTAATTCTCGGATTGTTTCCTCCGTCAATTGATCGACGATGTTGCGTACATCGGCTATTGTGTGATATTGATCTATTTTTGTCGGGGGAGTGAAGGTACCATTTTTTACGGTATCCACGAACATTTTCATAGAACTGGCTATGTGAACGATTAGGGAACCCATGGGCATCGCATTGTCCCAGGGTTTAAAGTCAATATGTTCATCAGGTATCACTTCAACCAATTCTTGCAACACCGATCTGTGCCTCAGCCATTCCTGAAGATATTGAGCTACTACAGCCATGCTACCACCCTCCAAAATTTAGTAGTTTTCTAAGGTATTCATTCTATATTCGCAACCAATTCCCTTCTTCATGAAAAGGTCACAGATGAAACAGGAACCATTTATTATCCGATGGGCGTTCCATCAGGTAGTTTAATATCTGGTTTCAATAAAACCACGTCCCCCTTCTCGGGGATACCTCCAAGGACTAATACCTCTGAATTAAAGCCTGCTATCCGTCGAGGAGGAAAGTTGACTACAGCTATGATTTGTTCTCCTATAATCTCTTCCGCCACATATCTTTTTGTAATTTGTGCACTCGATTTTTTTATTCCAATCTCTTGTCCAAAATCGATTTCAAGTTTAATAGCAGGTACTTTGGCTTCTGCAAAAAACTCAGCGTTAATTATGGTTCCAACCCGAATATCAAGTTTCAAAAAATCATCAATCGTTGCCATGTAAGTATTCTCCTCATCCATTATTTTCTTAAATTTCACGATAAACCGTAGACAATTTTAATATTTTGCAACCGCAAACTTTAGCGATTTTGCCCAAAAATACATCCCCATACCGAATAAAGTCATGATTCCACCTATGAATTGAAATGCAGACATGATTTCTCCCAAGAATAAGTAGGCGAGAAGTATGGCGAGAACAGGCTCTCCAATAATACCCACTGACACCGTAGTTGCCCCCATTGACTTCAACAGCAGATTAAAAATATATTGACCAAAAATAGTTGGAATTACTGCAAGTAATAAGAAATACGTCCAATCCGACGAGTCATATTCGATCAAGGAATAATGATTCACCAAATTGTAGACTAGCAGGACACTGCCGCCAAGAAAAAAGACAATCACACTATAAAAATTTGCACTTATTTTGTGGCTTACCTTCTGTCCTGCTATCATATAAGCCGAAACCAAGATTGTTCCTAATAGGGATAACCCATCTCCGATTAATGCCCCTTTCGAAGTCCCTATGTCTCCCCAAGCTATAATGATTGAACCGATAAGAGCAGCGATCAAGCAAAAAATAGTGAATAGGTTTACTCGTTCTCTGAACATAAAGTATGAACCAATCATTACGAATAAAGGCTGCAAGGATAAGATGACCATGGAGCTCGCAACTGAGGTATATACCAAAGATTCCATCCAGAATAAGAAATGTAACCCGAGAAAAAGACCAGCCAAGAAAACGGTACCCCAATCTTTTTTGGTCATATCTGAGGTACGGAGCATTTTCCAGGGTACAAAAGGAAGCATTAATATGACTGACATATACAATCTATACATTCCAGCCACGGAGGTTGGAGTATGTGAAGATTTTATCATGATGGAAGAGACGGAAACCGACAAAATACTGATGAACAGCATAAAATACGGATTCAAAGATAGCGATGTTTTATTTATTTTCATAATGACCCTCTCAGATGTTTTTGACCCATTGTCTGTGCACAGAACAATTGAATAATAAACTGAACTGAGTATAATAATATCACCGCTTTTATTTATTTTGTGTAAGTATATCTTTCGTTTATATAGGAATATCGTCATAAGAAAGGACCTTCTCTTCAATGGAAAAACAACTGCACGAGACCATTCTCTATCCCGATGTTTCATTTCCATACATCATGTACACCCATTCGGTTCATGAAAGTATTCCTAAAGGTAGAGGATTTAACGATTTACATTGGCATGAAGAACTACAGATCACTTTGGTTACTAAGGGAAAACTTGTTATACAAGTGAACGGGATTGATCATGAATTAGACACAGGTCAAGCTATTTTAATTAATAAGGGTGTTCTTCACGTGACTACCCAGCTTTCACATCACGGTCAATATGTCAGCTTTAATTTTCCAGAGAAGCTGTTGGCCTTTTATGCGGATAGTGCGATGGAAAAAAATTATGTACTGCCTTATACAAACTCTTCCTTACTGTCACTTGTAATTAAAGGAGATGCTGAATGGCAAATTCAAATACTACAAATGCTGTGGGATATGAAACAGAAGTTTGATATGAAAAAAAGTTGGGGATGGGAATATGAAGTAGCCATCAAAACAGCACAATTATGGTTCATCTTAATATCTAATATTTCGCTTTCTTCTGAGGAAGCACCTAAATACGTGAAAATACAACAGGAAAGACTTCAATTGATGCTTAGCTTTATCCATCAAAACTACTTCAACAACATAACACTACAAGAAATTGCCGATATAGCACATTTAAGTGTTTCAGAGTGCACTCGTAGTTTTAAGCGAACTATTCATATGACACCTTATGATTATTTGATTAAATACCGCATCAAGAAAAGCAGTGAATTACTAACCTCAACACAATATACCATCACTGAAATAGCCCACAGAGCGGGCTTCAATCACGTAAATCACTTCATTCAGTCGTTTAAAAAACATTATAATAAAACACCTAAAGAATTCCGCAAATTTAGAAATGATTTTATGATTAAGGAATGAAGTTGCCGATATTAGATCTATTGTTATACCCTGCAACTGCAAAAAGAGAGAATTTTATGTGAATGGGCTACATTATACCGTTAGATCGGCAATCGACAAAGATGCGGCAGATTTATCTGAATTAAGATTACAGATTGAGGAGAGACAGAAAAATATGAACTCAATAAAAGTGATTAAAATTATGGGGAACATACTTGTCCCGACTGTGGAAGTGCATTTTCATCTGATGATGATGGGGGCAATGGTTTTTGCAATAAATGTGCCTGGAATCATTAATCTTATTTTCGCAGCCAGGACAATTTCTAGTGTAGTATAATTCTTGCAAGAGATAAAAAAGCGACATCCCTGCACTTAGGTGATGTCGCTTTTAATTAAGGTCTGATTCTTGGTCTAATACGGTTACTTACTTCTTGATAGACTTCGACATCAATACCATCCTTCACTTCAAGTGAGACCGACAATCCATATGGTATTTTTTCTGCCAGGCCCCCTGCATCTTCTCTGCAATTAACTTCAATCACCAAGTCTGTTCCGTCAATAAATGGTGTGGCTTTGTCACCTTCAAGTATCTCGTGCTGAATTGTCCCCCTTTTAACAGCATTATTGTCCACATCAGTTCTTTTGACTGCCAACTCTTTTGTTGGAGGTGTAAATGATAGGTGAGCTCGTCTGTATCTCTGATCATTACAATTAACAGGAGTTAACCATCCAAGTGTGATAGTCAGTCTCCTCCAAACCTTTTTACTACTCAAAGAAGGAGGCAAAGGAATTCGGTATATGTGTGTTTTGTCCTTGGTCAACTCGCCACAACCTAGGAGAGTTACTCGTTGAGCAGTACAATCAAAAATTCTTGATGAATCTACGGTGCCATAACCTATAAATCGTGGAGCTACCCTGTCTTTAAAATAATCATCCTTCTTCTTAAGATTTTCCTCTAAGATTGGCTTAATCGCCCCCCAACTTGCTCCATGAACCATCAAAGTTTTAATTAAAACAGACATCAAATTTTCTTTAAAAACTTCATTTCCAGTCTGCTCTTCTCTTAGCTGGATGAGTTTCTCATAAACTTGGATTGCGGTTCTCGTTGCTAATGCCGTTGCATTACTAGTTCCTCTAGTATATGCAACTGTTTCTAGATTTCCTTGTCTGGTAGGATAGGCCACCTTCTGCCCAGGAGCTAACAAAGATTTATTAATAATGAAATCAAAATTGTTAAACATGTCTTTAGTGTACAATTGCCTACCACCATTAAAAAGTACATCCGGTTTTACTGAACGTCTATAACCAAGGCCAAATCGACTTACTGGGCTAACCATAGGAGAGTATGACATTAGCTCTTTTCGATTACCCAAATTAAATTTCTCTCCAGATGCATCGCTATGAAGTGCACCCACTGTCAATGCATTCATTGCTTCTGAAGGGCTTAAAATTCTACGTAGATGAGCATTATCTAACATTACCTTAAGTATTCCTGATGATAATTGTTTGGCACTAAGTTGATCTACAATTATCTTGCCATCAGAATTAATACTTATTCCATCAGCATGATTTCCAGCACTAATGATAAATAAAATTCTATACTTGAAAGAGAGCCAATCAATTAATTTAGCCCAAGGACTCAATGTAAAATTGAAAGGTCGAGCTAAATCCCCAATTGATAAGTTTATAATTTTCACAGATGGAGCCATCGGCTTAGAACCAGTTTTATCTTCAAACATTCTTACTATAGCTCTATGTACCAAATCAATTGGTAGGATATTGTCTGGTATGCATTCTACTCTAGCATCATTCATCCAATCCCGTTGATCAGGCTGCATAATCGGCCTTACATACAAAGGACGAGTTAAAGGCTGATTTTTTTCATCAAGTTCTCCATGGATAATTAATGATGCCATTGTGGTACCATGAACCCGTTCATGAGATTGATAGTTTTGTGAAAAATCGTCAGGATCATCAATTATAAGTCGGCCTTTTAATAGTGAATGATTCTGTAATGGAACTCCATCTAATAGTGCCGCAACTGGTTCTAAAGAGGATTCAAAAGTATTTGAGGGAATATTGAAAGCTTCTAGATCGCCATCTTCCTCTGGAATAGATACCATTGCTTGTCCAATTGGGCGAAAAAACATTATGTGCTCGGATCTAATCAATTGCACATGGGTACTTTCACTTAAATTATTGAAAATTGAAATCGGTGCCTCTACCAACAAGGCATGGTACTGAATATTATCAATGATGGTTTCATTAATAATAGTCCCTTTTACTTGGTTAACTAATTCTCTTATACCTTGAGAAGCGTTACGTCTAGCATCCGTCTTAGATCGATACCACAATTCAACCTCAAATCTGATTACTTCAAGTCCAGCATCAACTCTTTCTTTCCACTCTTCCTCGAAGCCAGTTCCTGAAAAACGATCATTGATATCCCATAAACGGATATCCTTTAACTGTTCGAATAAATGCTTCAAAGGGGCCTTCCCAGTTTCGAAACTCCCATTATTTTTATACAGATGCCACATTGATTGCAATTCAGACATCGCTCTTTGGTCAGACATAATCAAAAACAGTCTTCCATCAACTTGCTTGTCAGTTTTTTCATTAGGTTTATCCTTTTTTGTATAATGAAAGTCATCGTCGGCTTCGAGTTTTTCTTCCCATTCCACCAACCAATCAAGCCCCTCGACCTTCTTAACTGCATTAGCAAAGTTTTGAACAGAATCTGCCGTAACTAAAACCAAAGTTTGCTCAGGTAAACTACCTGATATATCACGCTTCACACTAATGCGTTGGTTAGCAAACGCCTGTTCCATTCTCTGCATCTTAGGTTCTAGTCTTTCAACCTGTCTTTCTCTAGTCGGAAACTTTGGCCTAGTTGGTGGAAACGGATGAGTCTCTCTATTCGCTGTCACTGCTTGTGGAAGAATTATTATCGGTCTTTCCATATATTATCACTCCAACTCATTTGACTTGACCTCATACCTTGCCTCCCACTGTTTAAGTCGATCTCGGATGATTGTTTTCAAGTTGGAATTAGGTAATGATAAAACATATCGACGTTGAATATCTAAAGTAAACTGTTCAATTTCTGCAAAACTCAACCCATACATCTTTTCACTAAGGATTTTAGGACTATACCCTAAGGACTGATCAAACTTTATTTGGAAAGACTTAAACCATTTCTCAATTTGCGACTTCTCCGGCTTAGGTAAATCAAGCCTAAGCTGAAACCTTCTCCAAACCGCTCTATCCAAAAGTTCAGGATGATTAGTAGCCGTCACAACAACTACATAGCTGGGTAAGCTATCTATTTGCAGCAATAATGAGCTAACTACTCGTTTGATCTCACCCGTTTCTTGTTGATCTCCTCTTTCTTTACCAATTGCATCAAACTCATCAAAGAACACAACACATCTCTGTGTTTTTATAAAATCAAAAACCTTTTTTAGCCTAGTAGCTGTTTCACCTAAATAACTACCTATGACTCCTTCATATCTTACACTAAACAATGGAACCATAAGTTCAGTTGCAATGGACTCTGCTAAAGAAGTTTTCCCATTGCCTGGAGGGCCAATTAACAAAATTCGATTCCTGGGCTCTAATCCATATGATTGTAATAACTCAGCCCTGTGTTGCTCCTCTACTAGTTCGTGACAAGCTTCAAGTACAATCTCATTAAGTATCAGTTCCCTCAGTGGTTTGTAGGGAGTTTGTTCATATAACAAGTCCCTAATCCCATCGTTTATAAAACTTGTCGTTTCTTTTACTACTGATCTTGATTTAAGACTTTCTTCCAGCCTTTCTGCAAGTACATGGTGTTGCTTACTACGTTCCTCCGCAATTAAGGCCTCTACTGTTCGCTGAAACAACTTAGTATCCCCACTAGAACCAGCATTAACAAGGCTTATTAATAAATCTGCTCTTGCCATTATCTACACATCCCTTCATTAAATCCATTACATAGTGTGGGATGGAGAAGGCTAACTCATACAAGTACACATATATTCTTCACTACTTACATCCCTCTTTTCATTTTATGATAAATCATGTTCCTAGTCATAGATTCAAAAGCACCGTTTATCCAAATGACTGATTATTTCCAGCTGTCAGTCAGGGCTCTTTAAGTCTTAGCTCACTTGTAATAACGGCTTTAGTAATCAATTTCACCTAATTAATTAGGAATATTGTACCATGTATTATACAGAAAACCCACTGGATCTTTATAATGCGTCATTGGTAGTCCCTTTGACATATTCATCTTAATCTCGCCCAGTTCCTCCAGAAATCTTTGTACTATCAGCCTTTTTGGACTAAATAGTTGTAAAAGACTGCTATTATGTAGATTTTAAGACGAGGAAATGTTATATATCAGTGAAATTGAAAATTTGTAACTTAGGTTGGATTACTAAATCAGAATAAGCCGCTTTTGAGTCCCGTCCACACGAACCAAATTAGCCTCCCATAAACAAGGTAAGAAGTGAAAACACAATCAAGCTTTACAGAATGAATCTAAGTACATAATAGCCAATCCATGATCCAAGCAGATAAGAGGCCAAGTATAAATATATTCATTCCAGAATGATTCTGCCTCAAGCCGTGGCTTTGGCAGCTATTTTTGCAGCACGATCATGGAGTCTGGATGAAACATAAAAAATTACTCCGGCTCATGCAGGTCTTGGGAATCCGCTCACAAATTCGCCAGAAGCATCACGCTGCAACTATGTTTCTTCTACGTAAGGTCGTATGGCGAAAAATCCGCTAAAACAGGATTTCAAAGCGGTCAAACCTAATCAAAAATGGGGCACAAATATCACGCAATATCGTATGGGTGATTGCTGGCTATATCTGTCTGCGATTAAAGACTTGTTCAATAACGAAATTATCGCGTTTCAGATAAGCAATAGAAATGATAACGAACTAGTTTTACAGACATTTCGGCAAGCATGGAAACAGCAAGAAGACGTGACTGATCTCACCGTTCACAGCGACCAGGGATTCCAGTACACGTCCCATGCGTGCCATGACATGATGCCAAAGGTTAGTGCCCGAATCAGCATGTCTTGCCGAGGCAATTGTTATGATAATACCTCGATGGAGGGCTTTTCCCGCATCTCAAAACGGAAGAGCTCTACCCATATGTTATCGAAATATGGACTAGGCACAAAGGAGAATAGAAGAATATATGCAATTTTACAACCAAAGTCGACCACAAAGAAAGTTAAATAAGCTGCCTCCTAAAGAGTATCAGAAGCAGCTTATAGCATAGAGTCTTTTTTCAGAGTCTATAAAATGAGGTCTTTACCAGTACCGCAACACAGTTATGATAGGACGATTTAATGAATAATTTTAGAAAATAACGCTCCTGCAAATCATCGCGGGAGCGTTATTTCTGGAATTATTCATTTTTACCTGTAACGTTTAGGATTATCTGTCTGACCAAGAATAAAGTCGATACTCACCTTGTGGAAATCCGCCAACTTGATCAAGACAACACTCGGGACGTCCAGGTTCCCATTTTCATATCGGGAATAGGTCGTTTGTGAGATTTGTAAGAAGTCGGCCATGCTCTGTTGTGTTAAGTCTTTGTCCTCACGTAAACTGCGAATTCTCTTGTACACCGCTCATCACCCAAGCAAAGTTTACAACATGCGAGAACTGCATATTGATTTTTATGCGTTTTTAGCATAAAAAGAAAGTTGGCTCGCCCACAAAATTAATTCATATGCAAAACTCTCAATTGGGGCAGATATATTCTGCCAAATTAGTTTTATTAAAGTTGGTATTTTCCAGATAAGCATATAACAGAATATTTAAATAAAGCTCTGTGGTCAACATAAAGCTTTATTTTGCATGCTATGCTATTCTTTTCTTCCTGTACAACGTTCAGGATTATCTGTCTGACCAAGAATAAAGTCGATACTTACTTTGTGGAAATCTGCCAATTTGATTAAGACAACACTTGGAACGTCCAAGGTTCCATTTTCATATCGAGAGTAGGTCGTTTGTGAGATATGTAAAAAGTCTGCCATGCTCTGTTGTGTTAAGTCTTTGTCCTCACGTAAATCGCGAATTCTCTTATACATTGCTCATCACCCAAGCAAAGTTTACTTCATGCGAAAACTGCATATTGATTTTTATGCGTTTTTCGCATAAAGTTTATTTGAAGAGTACAACAAGTTGAATAAAAACGAAGTGGGTGGAATGGTGCTGTACAAGCGATAGCGTTCGCCTTTGTGCTCGGGTTTCAACCTTCTTAGCTTGATTAAGAAATCCGGGCACAACAGTGATGGGAAGCACCATCCGACCGCGTAGTGGCGCTGTATGTACATCTTAAGCTCAACTTAATAAATAATCAGTATTCATAGGAGGCAGGATAAAAAATGATTTTGGAGGATATGTATTATGGGAAATGGCGTCCCAGTGAACAAATAAAGTCAACCGACCCTGAATCTCAAAAAGTGAATCAAAAAATTAGCGACCTTATGGAAATATTAAAAAATGAGTTACCCGCAGTCGATTTTGAGCAAATTGAAGTCATGTTTGATTTATTAAGCGAGTCAACTTCCCTGCACTCCGCAGCAGCGTTCATCCACGGTTATCGGACGGGGGCATTAACGATGATTGAAGTATTCAGCAGTGAGAAAGAATGAGTTGCTGGTCATAAACGATAAGGAAAATGATTGAGAAAAGAGTGCTTTATCAGCTTAAACAAGCCCAGTTTTGCAGTACGCCCTGCAACTGCAAAAAAGGAGATGGCGCTCGCCATCTCCCATGCTCTTATTCCTACTCATACTTCCTGCTTAAAAACATAGTCCCTATACGGGTGGTCGGTGAGCGGAGCGGGCAGAATTGTTCTGAAGAAGCGGAGCGTTCGCCTTTGCAACGGGATTTTAACCTTACCAGGTGTCATATAAATGAAAAAATCCCGTTGCAACAGCGATCGGAAGAACAATCTGCACGCACAGCGCCTCCCCTGGAAAGAACTATGTTTTTAAGCATCCACCCGATTCAAAAACACCTTCGTCCGTTCCAGCTGCGGATTGCCAAAAATCTGCTCTGGTGTACCAGATTCCGCAATTTCTCCATTATCCATAAAAATGACGCGATCCGCCACATCTCTCGCGAAATTCATTTCGTGGGTCACGATGACCATCGTCATATGCTCTTCAGCCAGCTTTTTGATCACTCGCAGCACCTCGCCTGTCAGCTCGGGGTCAAGGGCCGAGGTCGGCTCGTCAAACAGTAAAATATCAGGGTTCATCATCATTGCCCGGGCAATCGCTACACGTTGCTTCTGTCCCCCCGATAATCGGGACGGATACGCATCCGCTTTATCCGCCAAGCCGACTTTAGCCAGCAACTCGGCGCTTTGGCGTCGCAGTTCAGCCTTGCTCACCTTTTTCACCAGCTTTGGAGCCAGTTCCAGATTATCCTGCACCGTCAAATGAGGGAACAGATTAAAATGCTGAAACACCATGCCCATTCCGGTAGTAATGCTTTTAATGTCGCCTGCCGGAGCATAGTGACCATTTTCCACCAGTGCTTTATCATGGATGCGAATCGTCCCACCCGTCACATCTTCCAGGTGTACCAAACTACGGAGCATGGTACTTTTCCCTGAACCTGAAGGACCGATAACAGCTACAACCTCGCCCGACTTCACGTTAAAGCTTACTCTTTTCAGAACGTCGAGCTGGCCGAATGATTTTTTCAAATCGGTTACTTCTATTGCGTTAGTGTTCATATCCCGACATTCCTTTTACTCGAATTTAAAACGTTTTTCCAGCGCCCTGAAGAATATGGTAAGCACCAAAGCCATCAACAAATAAATAACGGCTGCTACAACATAAGGCACAATCGTAAAATCACGGTTTACAGCCGTATTGGCAAAATGCAAAAGTTCCGGTACCGCTACCGCATACAGCAAAGCCGTATCTTTCACCAAGGTCGTCGCCTCATTGGTTACCGCAGGCAAAGCAATCCGTACCATTTGCGGCACAATGACTCTAATCAGCGTTTGCGACTTGCTCAAGCCCAGCACTTGCGAAGCCTCGTATTGCCCTTTATCAATCGACAACATTCCACCTCTAAAAATCTCTGCAAAATAAGCCGCATAATTCAGTACAAATGCCAGTACCGCAGCCGTTGTCCGGTCCAGTACCAGATACTCCCCAATGACAGGCAACATCGGCAGACCAAAACAAAAGAACAATAATTGCAGCAAAAGCGGCGTACCTCTTATAACATAGATGTACGTGTGCATCAACCAGGCAATAGGCTTAAACCGACTTTTGGCCAGCAGCGTAACGATAAATCCGAGCGGAATAGACAAGATGAGCGTAATGAAAAATAAAATGACCGTCATCTGTGCCCCTTCAAGCATAGGCTTCATAATTCGTAAAATATATTCCATACTCATAACCTTCGACTCCTAAACCCTTAGTTCATTACATTACGTATTAATTTAATACTTTATCTTCACCGAACCATTTTTTTGAAATCTCAGCTGCTTTTCCGTTCTTGTGTAGCTCATCCAAAGCAGATTGTAGCTGCGTCAACAGCTCTTCATTCCCTTTTTTCACGCCGATGCCGTATTCCTCAGGGGCCAGTGATTCATCAAGCAGCTTATACGTCCCTTGTTCCTTGGACATATAGTACTTGGCAACAACCTCATCAATAACAACTGCATCTAGGCGACCGGTTTTCAGATCTGTCAAAGCAAGAACGTTATCCGGGTACTCAGACACTGACTTCAATTTACTTTTAATCGGATTCGCATCTAATGCATCGGCTGCTGAGGACAACGTTTGGAGTCCCACCGTTTTGCCTGCCAGATCAGCCAGCTTGGAAAGACTGGAGGTAGCTGGAACAACAATGACCTGACTGTTTTTCAGATATGGCTTCGTGAACAGTACTTTTTCCTTACGCTCATCTGTAATGGTGTATCCATTCCAAATGAGATCAATACGTCCACTGTTCAGCTCGGATTCTTTGGCAGACCAGTCAATCGGCTGGAATTCCACTTGCTTGCCCATTTGTTCCCCTGCCGCCTTCGCATAATCAATATCAAAACCGGTCAGCTCATTATTTTCATCTCTAAAGCCCATCGGCGCGAATTTATCATCAATTCCAATAATCAACTTGCTGTTATCCTTAGCGCCGGAACATCCGGCCAACACGATCATAATCAACCCAATCATCATCGTAAACATGGCTGCTTTTCTCATCTTATTCCCCTCCAACAATGGTGACCCCCGATTCAAGAACAGGTGGCAAACGCTTTAGTTCGTTAACACGTTATCAGAGTATCATCATAACATACCGCAGGATACTCGTCGAGAGGAATCAGCGGAATCTTAGCCTTATAAAAATGGAAAACTTGTGACGGAAATTTGACCTGTGTTCTATAATGTAAAACCTTACCTTGACATGTTAACTTATCCGTTTTATTATTTCCTAGTATTCTTATATACTTTTATTAATTTCAAAGATTCAGCAGCAATAGAATGTAAATCAGCTTGAAAGACAGGAGAAATAAAGTCCCATGTACATTTTAAAACGTCTTTTCACGATGCTCATTACGTTATGGATTATCGTCACTTTAACGTTTATTATCATGCACATCATTCCGGGAGATCCGTTCTCGAACGATTCCAAGACTATTCCGGAGGCCGTATTGCAAAACATGCGTGCTAGGTACAATCTGGACAAGCCGCTCGCGGTGCAGTATGTGTTGTATCTCAAAAATCTGCTCGTGCTGGATATGGGGCCGTCTATTCAATCGAAAACAACCGACGTAAATATGCTTATCGCCAGAGGCTTTCCACCTTCTGCACTGCTGGGTATTCAATCCATCGTGGTTGCGATTATAGCCGGTATTGCGCTTGGAACATTGGCTGCTTTACACCATAATCGACCACTGGATTATATTTCGATGTTTATCGCCATTGTGGGTATTTCCGTTCCCAGCTTCATATTGGCACCACTGTTAATCAAGTATGTTGCCGTCAAATGGTATCTGCTTCCGGTCGCCTCATGGGGAACCTGGCAGCATACGGTGCTTCCATCGCTAGCTCTCGCTGTTTCACCTCTTGCTGTTATCGCCCGTTTTATGCGGACAAGTATGCTGGAAGTCATGCATGAGGAATACATACGCACCGCCAAAGCGAAAGGATTGTCCTCTTGGGCAGTAGTCATTCGTCACGGACTACGCAATGCATTGATTCCGGTGCTGTCCTTTATCGGACCGCTATTCGCTTCCGTGATTACAGGTACCTTTGTCGTCGAAAAAATATTCGCCATTCCCGGCATCGGTAAATATTTTGTAGACAGTATCTTTAACCGGGATTATCCAGTCATTATGGGTACGACCATTTTCTACAGTGCCATTCTGGTTGTCACCTTATTTTTAATTGATATTTCCTATCGCCTTGTCGATCCACGAATCAAATTAGTCAGCAAAGGAGATTAACATGAAAGCAGCACCTACTGTCGAAAAGGACAGCCTTTTTAGTCTTGTAGACCGCAGCCAGATGCCCACCCCCGCGTTGACTAGACCCCAAGAGTCACCCTGGCGGGATCGGCTTCGCAGACTTTTTAACAACAAGCTTGCTCTGTTGGGGCTTTCCCTACTTATCATCATTATTGTGCTGGCGATTGTCGGACCTTCCATGGTTCCTTATGCTCCGAGTGACCAGTCCCTTTTGAAGACGAATCTCTCTCCTTCGAAAGAGCATTGGTTTGGCACGGATGATCTGGGCAGGGACGTATGGGCACGGACATGGGCCGGAGCTAGAATTTCACTTATGATTGGTTTTGCTGCTGCTGCCATTGATTTAGTGCTTGGCATTCTCGTCGGCTGTGTAGCTGGTTATTGTGCAGGCCATGGTAAAATGGGCGACCGAATCGACAATGTCCTGATGCGAATTATTGAGATTTTGTACAGCATTCCTTATCTGCTGGTCATCATTCTGCTGCTCGTCATTATGAAGCCCGGCCTGCTCACGATGATTATTGCTTTATCTATTACGGGATGGGTCGGCATGGCCCGGGTAGTACGTGGGCAAATCCTACAGCTCAAGCAGCAGGAATACGTACTGGCCGCCCGCAGCTTGGGGACATCTCATTCACGCATCATTTTCAGGCATCTACTGCCGAATGCAGCAGCCATCATTATCGTAAACCTGACGTTCACTATTCCGTCAGCTATCTTTGCCGAATCGTTCCTGAGCTTTCTCGGTCTGGGGATTCAGTCTCCTTCAGCCAGTTGGGGAACGATGGCTAACGATTCGCTCGGCGTTATTTTAAGCGGTCAATGGTGGCGCCTATTCTTCCCCGGCCTGATGATATCGCTCACAATGCTGGCGTTCAACACACTTGGAGACGGGCTTCAGGATGCACTTGATCCGCGTTCACAGCATTAACAACGCAGATATTCAAATTGGACAAGGAGGAGTATCACCATGATCCGCAGCTTCTTGCTTAACTGTAGAAAAAACGGAAGTTCCTTTATGGAAATGCACACACGCGGCATACCATTTCGGAAAGGAGGATAAATAAATCCCGTCTGATCGTTTCGCTCTCTATAATATTGCTGATTTGAAATCGTTTTGGGATTTATACACAACGTTCAAATAACTAACCATAATAATGGAGGAAAACCATGATGAAAAAAATGCATTGGATGACAATCATCTTACTTTTGGCCATAACGGCTTTGGCAGGATGCTCTGGCACTGGGGATAAGACAGCAAGCAATGACTCGTCCGCTGCGTCTCAAGCAGATGTCCCGCAAGAAATTACAGCCAATCTGGCAGGTGGTGAGCCTTATACACTGGACCCTGCTTTCGCATCAGATACAACGTCCTATTTTGTCATTGATAACTTGTACGAAGGGCTGTATACATACGACAAAGCCGGTAAAATCGTAGAAGGTGCTGCCAGCAAAGTAGACGTGTCTCCTGACGGCAAAACATACACCTTTACCATTCGCGACGGCGCAAAATGGTCGAATGGAGACCCGCTGACGGCTAAAGACTTTGAATACGCCTGGAAACGGGTACTGAATCCGAAAACGGCTGCTTATGACCCTTCTGCCCTCTACTACATTAAAGGTGCCGAAGCGTACAACACAGGCAAAGGTAAAATTGAAGACGTAGGTGTTACGGCTAAAGATGATAAAACACTTGTCGTTGAGCTAAAATCACCGCTGAGCTTCTTCCCTACGATTGCTGTCGGTCACGCCTATTTACCTGTGAACCAAGCTGTTGTGGAGAAAAGCGACAAATGGGCAGCAGAAGCTAACACAATTGTCGGCAACGGCGCGTATGTAGCCAAGGAATGGAAACATAACGAGCAAATTACGCTGACGAAAAACGATCAATACTGGAACAAAGATGCTATTACAATGGCAACGATTAACTTCAAAATGGTTCAAGACTCCACAACCTATTATCAAATGTACAAAACAGGTGATCTGGATCTGATTTTGAGCCTTCCTGTAGATACACTGGATCAGGAAAAGAGCAGCAAGGAATTCCTGTCGCACCCATCTTTTAGTGTGTACACGTATTCTTTCAACGTAAAACAAAAGCCGTTTGACAATAAAAAAATCAGACAGGCCATTGCCTACGCCATTGACCGTGAAGCACTGGCTACCAACGTAACCAAAGGTGGCGAGACTCCGGCATACGGCTATGTTCCATACGGAACAATAACACCATCTGGTAAGGACTTCCGTGATGAAGCGCCGAAAAAATACTATGAGTTTGATGCAGCAAAAGCAAAACAATTGCTGGCCGAAGGTCTGAAAGAAGAAGGTTTGACCAAGCTGCCTCCGATCACCTTCAAGTACAACACATCGGACAAGCATAAAAAAGTAGCTGAAGCTATTCAGGAAATGCTGAAAACGAATCTGGGCGTTGAAGTGACGCTGGAGAATCAAGAATGGAAAACATACATTGATACCTTTAAGCAAAAGAACTTCCAGATCGCCCGTATGGGCTGGGAAGGAAACTTCCTTGATCCACTTGGCGTATTGGGACACTATACTTCCAAAAATTCGAACAACTTTACCAACTGGAGCAACCCGGAGTATGACAAGCTGATCGAATCCTCAACCTTTGAGCTTGATCCGGCAAAACGCTTTGAACAGCTTCATCAGGCGGAAGATGTATTGATGGAAGATTTGCCGATTATACCGATCCAGTTCTCTGCGGACACTGCATTAATTAGTCCTAAAATTCAAGGCATCGTATTCGATGCTCGTTCGAATCCAGATCTCCGTTTTGCAAAACGGGTCGTAAAATAATGATTTTACGTTTTGGAATCACTGTCCTGATTGTTGGTACCTTAGGATTTCTATACACCGCACCCCACCTCGTGTACGGTCGTGAAAACCTGGTTACCGCGAATCTGCTATTTCTATTAGGATTGCTAGGCTTGGTAATCGGTGCGATCTTCCATGTCCTGCAAAGTGGTTTTCTCACCCTCTTCCTGCGGGGATTTGCCGACATCGGGCAGTTGTTCATTCGTCAATCCAAGGCATTGCAGGAGGAAAATGAACGTTTGCGTTCCGATGAATCTCTGTCAGCCTGGAAAACATCCATGTTCCGCCACCTCAAGGTATATACTTCGGGGTGCGGAGCGGGGCTTTTACTTTGCTCGATAGTATTAATGGGGATGAGTTAGGGGGATGAGGAGCTTTCTTGCAGTTGGTGGGCGCTGCACGTGCAGATTGTTCTTCCGATCGCCACCGCCCCCGGATTTCTATTAGAACCTGTAAAGGTTAAAATCCGGGGACAAAAGCGAACGCTTCGCTTCCCCAGAACAATTCTGCCCGCTCCGCTGGCAACCGCCAATAGAGCTTCTACATGTTTTAGAGTAGGTGTAGGAGTGAATTAGACCAAGAGTAAATCACTTGTCCTGCCGCTTTGTAACTGATCTACAAAAAAAAGAGAGAGTTCCGTGGATTTTATTCATGGGACTCTCTCTTTTTTATTTTAATAAATGCGCTTTTCCTTTGCTTCTTGCAGCCATGACGGGAACTCGTCTAACCTACCATCTGCGTCGTCGCTCGTCGCCACTTAGGGGAAAGTCGCTCAATTCTCCGAGTTGGTCATGTGCAGCCTTATAAATGCGGAGAATCGCTTGCACCTTGTTAAAATCATTGTCTTCCGGACCGAATCCTTCCATATACATCCTTTGGATAATGTTTTGGAAAAAATCCATACGCTCGCGGATGGAATCCTGTTCGATTTGCAGCACATCTTCAAAGCTGTGTGTCTCAGCAAATTCAGACAGCTCATCAAAATCCTGTTCCTGATATCGCTCTCCCCGAGTTTCGGGATTGAGATCAATAGAGGTACGCAGGGTTGACAATAAAATATTTTCACGTGCCAGCATGACATGAAAATCTTTGTTTTTAAACAGATCCGTAACGATCAGACGGCACATTTCCTTGTTTTGCAGCAGAATCCCATCAAAGGGATGCAGCGTCCACACACCGTAGTTAAAAAATAAATTAAAATTGAAGCTACTGCTCCCATACTGATATACAATGTTGATTTTCGATTCATCGATGATTTCAAATGAAAATTCCAGCATGCATTCTCCTTTGGGATTCCAATATTTAACTCTATCCTATCAGAAAATGCATGATTTTCAATAAAAAATTTTATTTCACAGTTTCATTTAACTCCACAATAGAGTCTGCTTTTTCACTACTGGCAGCCACGAGTAAAAAGACAATCACACACCCCAAAATAAAGGACATCATACGCTCATTCTCTCCTTTGTCATTTCACTTTTTAAGAGTTTATGCACGAGAATGCTATATATGTTCATCATGTCCTTTATGGTCCGCTGCCAAACCAAAGAAAGACGCCTTTTGAAATCACCCTGGCGTCTTTTTTCATAGATTATTGTGTTATTGTATATTAGCTATCAGTTTAAAAACGAACTTAGCCCCTCAGAAGAATGGTTGTCCTTCAGTGGTTTGGATTGTTCTTTCCCTTCGATGCCCAAACGCTGGTTAAGATTGGCATTGATTGCTGTCATTTTACTTGTATAATCGTGGCAACTTTCAATAATTCGACGGTTCGATTTTTCAGACAGATCCAAAGCAGATACCAAATCACCAATCGCCTGATTCACAGCCTCCAATGACATAGAAGGCTTGCTAAGCAGATCCGTTGTTCTCTCGGTCGTCGTTTTGAGAAGCTTCGCATTTTCCTTGAATTGATCCTCAATCGTACGGTTAGTCGCATAAACGGCCGAAATAATTTTATCTTGATCCGCCAGTGCCATCGCGATCATAGCCGATACGGTGATCAGATTCGATGTTTTATCAATCGCATTATTAACAGAATCAATCAGTTTATCATTGTTATCATTAATAATATCCGTTGCTGCAATCGCCTGATTGTATAACAAAATCATTTCAGTCATCGACTGTGTGCGAGTAACCACTTTGCGCAATCCCCGCTCCAGATGAGGCTTACGATTTTCATTTTCCGGCTTGGCAATCTCGCTTTCGAACAGCTCTTTCAAGCGATTACCAAAGGCAATTTTCGTCTGTAAATTGTAGATTTCTTCAATGGAAGCCTTCTTCAACTGCCTCATGCTGACGATATTCTCTTCCAGATTATCCTTACCATCTCTCAAGGCAGTAATGATTTTCTCGATGTTCGTCTTCACCGACTGATACTTGTAGATATAGTTTTTCAACGGGCTTTTACGCAGGAGCTTGCCAAAAAAACCTACATCTTTACTCTGCTGGAGCGTTTCGCATTCATCCCGGAGTTTTAAGATCATATTCGAAACCTCAGCCCGGTCACCAGACATGAGGTCGTTTACCGGACGATCCAACATTTTAAGGGTTTGTCCCGCCCGTTCCTGCGTTTTAACCCCCAGCTTGCCAATGTCATCCATTAAGGTATCCAGACTCATAACATCGCTTTGCGATACCTTTTGAATCAGCTGTGAAGCCTCCTCAGTCACCTTTTGTTCATCTTCTTTTTTCAATTCAGCCCATGGGGTCGCCATCATGCTAACCTCCTATTCTGAAAACAACTGTTGCTGAAAGCTAATAGTGTTTTTCAGAGCAGCTATGCTGCTGATTTTGTATTCTATTAAAATAACCTACAATTCGGAGCTGCTGTACCGCTGGTGAATAAGCTCTGCTTTGCTCTGTAATTCCATCAGGTCCTTATGCTCCACCGTGGATACAATTACAGATATTTTGCTATCTACATCTCGCAATCCGTTTAGTAGCGTCCTGCGGTTGGTCCGTTTCGCGTCGCCACTGAGACGAAGAAACGGGTTAATCAGTCCATTCAAGTCCTTCAAAATCAATCTCCGAACCGTGTGATTCACTTCACTATTGTTCAATTCATGCAAAAGCGGGATGACCCGCTGTAAACGTGCAAATAGAGCCAGCGCCTTTTCGACAATTTCGTTATCAAGCGCATCTTTCTGTCCCTCGGAGATCACCATATCCTCCAGTACATCCAAATACTCCATGACCTGAATAAATTCACTGGTCATCTGGTCTGGCAAACGTGCTTGTCCTGTGATAGACTCTCGCAGAGCGGTAGTTTCCTTTTCATGTTGCTGTGCCTGATCAGCCTGCTCCTGCATCACCGGAATCACGGAACCGGTCAGATTAGGACGAGGATGGCGAACAGCCATGACAGCACTGTATCCTCCGATACAAATGATCGGGATTGCCAGACACACAAACAACGGCAACCAATAACTTAGTAAAAGCGCAATCAGGTAGCTGACCACAGCAATCGTGGCACCCCACATTTTAGAAGTCATAGCTTATACCTCCTGACGTAAACCCTTACCATATTGTAGAAAACAATATTTGCCTATGTCAATGTAAGGATTTGCGTATCGTGACTGGCTGCTCGATGTGACTGGCTAGAATGTCGTATTGCGGGTGTAGTGAACCGATTTCATAACCCAAAGCCGATTTCACCGCCAGGTAAGGAAAATTGATACCAGACAAGCACGATACATGAAGTCCTCCAGACATCCGCGGATTGATCTCTAGCAACTTGGCCTGCTCGCCGTTATATTTCACTTGAATGTTATAATTGTACGGAATGTGATACGCCTCAGCGACCTTCTCTGCCACCTTCAACAGCTCAGGATGCTGCTCCAGCAGCCGTAATCGTCCTCCTGCCTTCCTACGCGGAACAGCTGCTAACAATTTTCCGTTTCGGTCAGCCAAGCAGTCGATACTGTATTCGTATCCCTCCAGCAGTTCCATCACCATCAAATTGGGAAACGTCTCTGTGGAAGACAATACGCGATAGGCCTCCTCGAACGAAATATGATTCAGTGCATGGCCGAACAGTTCCTCCAGCGGATCACGTTTATTATCAATGATACGAAAGCCCATTCCACCTTCTGCATTACATGGCTTGAAACACACCTTATGCCCAAGCGCCATTAATGACTCGTAAGCCTGTTTAAACTGCTCGGCATTACTGGCAATGGCATAATCGGGAATGGTGACAATATCCTTTTGACGAATAGATTCATAAAAAAGATCCTTCTCCATCAATTGCTCCAGCAGTTCGGTATCCCGGCACACCATTACTTCTGTACCAATATCGTCGAACAAATAAAGATGCTTGCTAATATCGAGCATATTCCACCGTGGAATAAAGATATCAATTTCATGGCGTCTGCAAAAATCAGCACAAAACTGTGCATACTCCACACCGCTCGTGCGCGGCTCTACTTCAGCTACATCACTGGCCTGCAGTGCCATGTGCTGCGGATCAGAGTGCGTGGCATAGATCTCGAACGGAATACCGTCCTCATTGTTGCGTATAGCATTCATATAATGATACACCACCGAAAACCAGCGGTTAAAATACACTTTGACCTTCTTCACAACGCCACGTCCCCTATTATTTTAATCATGAAGTACGAGACGCTGTCATGCTCCCGTGTACCTCATAGACATATTCCATAATTTCATTTGCTGCATAAACCCCCGACACTTCCGTAAATCGGTAATTGACCTCTAGCTTATCCCGCTGCTGTTCCCGATACAATTCACCATGACGCGGGGCAATCGCATAGTCGGCATAATCAAGCAGACAACGGTCCAGTAAAGAGTCACCGGATGCAACCACAGCTCCCCCATTGGTGAGGTTACGGATATGCGCCACGGCTGCCTGTTTATTCACGGCCGCAGGCACCAGATATACTTTGCGCCCTTGAATGGATACCTCCCAGCCCATTTCATGCATCATCCGCCCCTTCTCCAGCACCTGTTCCAGCGGCATCCGATCCCGTTCAATTACAAAAGCATAAAATAGTTCATCGCAAAAACGCTCGTTTACGACCCAGTCTTCATGAAGAACCTGTCCGAACACCTGACGTGCCTCTTCCGCATGAGCACCATCGCGGCGTACTTGTTCGTGAATACGTCGATTCCACCCTCGGTCCACCTCGCCTCCGACAATGATGTTTCCGCCATTACTGGTCACGGCATATGCGGGAACCAGCTCCGTCTGAAACACGGTGATTCGTCTATACTGTTCCATGGTCCGAGTCGTCACAGGCATAAACATGACATCTGCCGGTAGTGTCTTGAGCCATTGCAAAGCTTGTGCAGAAATAAAGGCCGACGTCGCCCCATCGATCTGTTCCGCAGGCAACAGACCAGGGGACTCCAGCGGCACGCCAAGCGAGCGTTTGGAGTAAATCAGCGTCTGATCCAGGTCACTGGCGTAGATCATTCTTGTCCCCCTTTGAGCGGCTTGATGATCCCGCAACAGGAATAGGTCAATCCTTCAAATACCTCAACAGGCACTCCACGATCCTTGGCCAGCAGCATAATATGCTGAAGATTCGGATTATCTTCACGGTCAATCAGAATTTTCCATGGCACCCTGCGGAGCAGTACGCGAGTCGTCTCCCCCACTCCCGGCTTGACCAGATTAATATCCCGAATCCCAAATGCCTGCTGAATCGCCTCAATATCCCGTAAGCCCCGCCACGTCACGACAGGCGGATTCAATGTCATCTGTTCCGCATAGGCAGCCGCCGTTTTAGCCACGGCTTGAAAATAACCGGACACCGTATCCACAAACGTATTGGATTGATCCACCGACCGCCAGGATTCATAAAATTTAGCCCCATGAAAGTCGTCCGGACCTATCAGATCATCGCGTAATACCGTCCGGCTCATCAGACCTGATACGGTTGAATTCAGACAAGCGCTCGGGATCAAATAATCTTCTCGTGTACCAAAGGTCTCCGAGCAGCTACCCGGATCGGCCAGCACCGCCAGATCATCATTTAGGCGCAGCCCGTAATCTGCATTCATCTCACGACAGGCCTCGATCAACACCTGACGAATGGCGCCTTTCCCCGTCCAGCCATCGACAAACTGAAGTTCAATCCCCAGCCCATGCTGCTGTAGAATGTACAAAATAGCATTCCGGTCAATGCCTTTGCCACGAATAATAGAAATACTGTAATGCGGCAAGGATACGCCATACTTCCAGTCAATATAACGCTTGATCAGGATACCAATAGGCGTCCCTGCTCTGGCAAGAGAAACAATCGCCGTGTTCAATCCTCTTTTTCTCACAATCATCTCAGCCACAGAAGCTGCCGCTAATGCAACCTTTTCGGCAGATTGGGCAAGCGTGTCGTGAAACAATCCAATATACTCTGCTGTGGGCTGATATTCCACTGGCAGCATTTCTGAATAATGGACGCCCGACTGTATCGCTTCTTCCCGATCCTCCGTCCCTTTTTCCAACGCAACCTGGCTCAAATCCTTTAATAAAAAGGTGACATCCGAGGCAGGATAACTGCCTAGCGGTACGGGCGGATGAATGTTCTTCTGCTGTATTTGCTCCATAAGTGCTTGCTTCATATCCGCGCTCCTTTACTCTCCTGCCTAGTTAAACCATTAAAATAAACGACATGCACTTTATCACAGCCCAGACGGCTCAATGCCTCCAACATGGGCTTCATTCGCTCTGGGTCCGACTCTCTTTCCAGCAAAACGAATATTTCGTCATATTGACCTGGCTCTACATTATAAATAAAATTGCGTACCGTACTGTCCTCAGGTGAGGGATAGGTCACGCCACTTGCGACGCCATACCCTTCTTCTCTATGGGGATACACCGGGCTGCGTGTGGTGGACTGATAATATACGTTCGGGCCTAACTCCGCTGCAATCCGCATTGGAATGTACATGAATTCCCCCGTACCCATTACCAGTGTTCGTTGTCCTGAACGAAGTTGGTTCAGTCGTTCAGCTGTGTACGCGATTTCTGCATCCAGCGCTGGATTGTCGGCGGATTGTAGACCAAAACGGCCTGTATATTTAAGATAAGGAGCTGTATTGGCGTACCCGTCGGTAGATATGGAGGTATGTGATATCCGCTCAAAAGCGGAAGCATCCTCTTCAAAACAGCGGTCAATTGTTCCAGACAAATCTTTATTAACCTCTGCGGTGCTAGTGGCTGCATGCTCTGCGTTCCCGGTCTGTCCGGCATATTCTGCGTGATCCAGTACCGGTGTTCCCTGTATTTCTATCTTTCCTTTGAGCAAACTTAGAGGCGTAATCCTAATATCTAGCTCTGCTTCCAGATCAGCAAAAGCTCGCTCATCGCTGTCTGTCCGCCAGTCCAATAACGAAGCTATCACATACTGTTTGCGCGGAAAATGTTCCTGAATATCCCGTATAATATTAAGCGTTGTTTTTCCCGTCGTAATCTCATCATCTACCAGCACAATGGGTCCATCTCCGGCAAAAGCATCCTCATTCAGTGCATAACAACGATGATCAACAGCATGAGAATGCTCTTCTTCAAACCGAATAATAGGCCGAAGGCCCGGAATATCCTCGCGTGTCGTATGAATATACGTGGCACCGCCATCAAACAACCGATACATGCTGTGTCCCAGTGCTGTAGCGGTCTCGGCAAAACCAACAAATTTAATCGGTTCTGGAAAAGAAAAAGCCAAACGCTCATCCATCAGCTTTTGATAGGCCTCTTTTGCATAATTCGGGTCAAGAAGTCCTCTCACGGCCTCTCCAATCAGTTTATCCATCTGTTGTCCTGACTGTGGGACAAGCTCTTTATATAGGAGGATCGCCAGGGCCGCCCCACTTAACAGAGAGGTGTATGGATTTACCGAAATATGCTTGCCCAGCACCTTGCTGACAAACAAAAACGAACGCTTTTTATTGACCCGTGCCGCCATTGCAAACAGCTTGTCCACAGGAAGACGGAATGGATTATGAGTCTCCGTAATTCTAACGCTGAACTGCTCCAGAATTGGCAGCAGATGTGTTTTCATGGTTGGGTAAGAGGCTGACAAAATGTTGTTGTTCATGTAACACCCCGTATACTTTAGATCTATTTATAATACGATAAGCCCAATTCAAATGAGGCTTAATTTCATTCATTTTGTTGGCATAGGTGCTCTTGAATACACCTAGGCTACCGTCGTTACGTTCAACAATTTCAAGTGCATCCATGTACTCTTCATGGGTCACCGCATACATGGCCTGTACCGGCTTAATGTGGGACGGATGAATGATCGTTTTGCCGATAATACCATTCTCCTTATCCATCATGACTTCGCGAATCAGTCCGTCCACTGCATCTGAGATGAAGTCCATTCGCAAGTGGCGTCCCGGCTTCCCAAATGCGTCTTCGAAGGGCGATACTCTTAATTGAGGTTTAAAGATACGTTCTCGGTGAGAGAAATACTCCCATACAGGACCGGAAACAACATAATCCGAGTCCACGCGTCCGAACAAGTTAATAATATCTGCGATGCAATCCCGAATGACGGCAATTTCATAAATCGTAATATCCGGGCTGCGTCTCAGCCCATACAGACTGGAGAAATCGGTGGCCCCAATTCGTACATTCAGCACATATTCCTGAACCTCATCCAAAATTTCTTTAATCGCCAGCAGTTCTTTCCAACGGGTTTCCCGATAAATAATTTTAGAGCTTTCAAGAATCGGCAATCCATACAACACAGGCGTAAGGCTTGCGTCTCCTGCCCCTGTATGCATAGTCCGGTTATATTCAGCAATGAGTGCAAAATACGCCCGTCCATTATCAGAAGAGAACTTGGGGAGGACAAAGCCCGTGAGCAGCGCCAGGGTTTCTCCCAAACTGTTCAGCAGTCGTTCCAGCTGTTCCACAGAGCGCACACGTACAAACAGCAAAGGTAATTGCTGTTCACTCATCACCCCTGTCCGTACATAGGACAAGAGTAGAAGCAGTTGCTGTGCCAGCGATTCTTCGGCCTGTCCGACCTGCTGATCCCCTATAGCATCCTCCAAGTCCAGAATGACTGTGGTTAGTCCTTCATGCTTTCCATTTTTGATCTCTTGCGCTACTTCCGAGCGGGTTGCCGGCATGTACAAAGCCGCTCCTATGGCATAAGCCAATATATTTTTGGGTGAACGGTTATGAAACTCCATCGGTGGAGTACAAAAGATCGCTTCTACTTCCTCAGAGGTTAAATCATTAAAATATTTCAGGGCCCTTCCCCTCCTCTTGCTCTATCTCGCCTGACTGAAGCCCTGTGCCTCGGGTATAAAAGAAATCCCCCCTTAGTTTCAGGAGGGATTTCGCTATACTTTGTACATTAAGCCTCTTTGTCGGCCTTTTTCTTTCTTTTCGCCGAGCTAAGAATCATTGTGCCTACAAAGACGGCAATCAAAATGCCGAAGAATAATACTTGCGACATGTGAAAGCCAAAAGCAGCAGCCAACATTTTACCCCCAATAATGGCGATCATAATAAAGGCTGTCTGTTCCAGTTCCGGAAATTTATCAATGAGCTTGAGGAACACTTGTGCAACACCACGCATCATCAGAACGCCGAGTATACCACCCAGGAACAGAACCCATACTTTCTCGCTCACACCAAAAGCGGCAATGACACTGTCAATACTGAAGGCAATATCCATCAGTTCGACCATTAATACGGTTTTCCAGAAAGAAGTAGGTTTGTTTTTCACTTCTCCATCACCCTCGGACTTGAATAAGCCCTTGTAAGCGATGTAGAGCAGATAAGCCGCACCCAGTACCTTAATCAGCGTGAACTTAATCAGGAAGGTACCCAAGCCGATGGCCAGAAACCTGAATATATACGCACCTAAAATCCCGTAAAATAAGGCTCTCTTCTGCTGCTCTTTTGGTAAATGCTTAACCATAACTGCGAGAACCAAGGCGTTATCCGCCGACAAAAGACCTTCCAGCAAAATGAGAGTTCCAATAATCCCCCAACTCACCGGGTCAGTAAGCGTACCTACCACATCACTCCATGAAAAGAAATGCCCGTAGTTCTCGCTGATATTTTTAAATAAATCATTCAACATGAAAAGAGTGCCTCCGATAATTCAATTTATTTACTACCCTGCGTCCAGCGCATGCCCCAGTTATATGCCTGATCCATTTCACGATGACCGCCATAAAACTGTACGAGTCTCTCAATACTAAACGTTTCATCGTTCACATTTTGGATCATTGCAATCGCACACATCCCTTTGCGATTGTCATGTTCATTCATATGAACGATAATGTCTGGCCCGTCCTTCTGGTACAGCGTGACTACCCCGTCTGCTTGTGACCAGTTCGTGACTCCTTCATAAATGAAGGTAAACACCAAAATTCGCTTAATTTCAGAAATTTTAGCCCCATTAATACGGAGATTTTCCCCTGTTTTCACAGAGCCCGTACGGTCGTCACCATCCAGAGCAATGTACGGGAAGCGATTTAGAGAACCGAAAACTTCCCCAAGCGCCTGAACGACACCTTTATCCCCGTTCTTCATCTCATACAAGCAGCCCAGATCCAGATCGACACCCTTGGAGCCACGACTGAAAAAGCCCTTACTCTGCTGTACCTGATTCCAGTTCAGATTGATTAGGATTTCACCTAAACCGCCTGAGCCCTTTTTCAGGTTAATGGTATCTCCCTTTTTCTTCAGCTCAATTTTCCGCAGATTCAGATTTACCGGAGTTGCAGATGGCTCTGGCTTTGGAACAGGAGGTGCAGGCGGCGGTGTTGGTGCTGGTCGAGGTGCTGGAGGTGGTGTAGGCACCGGCACCGGAGGAACCGGATTATTTTCCACTTCAATGCCGAAATTTTCACACAATGCATCCAATCCACCAGAAAAGCCTGCGCCTATCGCGTTAAATTTCCATTCACCGTTATGGCGGTACAGCTCGCCTATTACAATGGCCGTCTCGACTGTAAAGCCACTATCCAAATTAAATCGTAAAACCTCTCCACTTATCGGATGAGCAAAACGTATAAATCCGCCTTGAACCTGTCCAAAATTTTGCCGTTTCTGATCCGCATCATAAATGGTCAGCGTAAACGCAATCTTCTCGATATGGGAAGGTATTCTGGTTAGGTCCAGGGAAAACTGTTTCTTGTCACCAAACTGTTGTCCATCTGAATAGGTGATAAAAGGTGTAGTCGGATTATTGTAAAAGATCAGATCCTCATCGCCTGATACTTTCCCTCCAGGGCCCAGCAAAAATGCAGAAGTATCAAGTTCCAGAGCCGCTGAGGACTCCCAACCGATCCCTATGTTGACATGGCTCAGGCCCGGATTCGTTTTGGTCAAATCCACCTTCTGCCCCTTTACTACGATAACAGCCATGATTGTGTCACCTTTCTGTCCGTTTGTCGTGTTCAGCGTACGCCCTTCAATGGCTTAAAAAGAAAGGGGTAGCGCCCTTTGGACACCACCCCCATGTGGATATTATTGAGCGTCCAAGCCATAGTTTTTAGCAAGCGCACCCAATCCACCAGCAAAACCACTACCGATAGCCTGGAATTTCCAGTCTGCATTGTGACGGTAAAATTCACAGAATACCACAGCTGTTTCGGTGGAGAAATCCTCTCCCAAATCGTAGCGCAACACTTCACGATCCGTTGCCGCATCTACCACACGTACAAAGGCATTGGACACTTGTCCAAAGTTTTGCGCACGTGCCTCATAGTCATAAATCGTAACTGTAATTCCAATACGATGGATATTTGCAGGAATCTTTGCAAAATCAATAATAATTTGCTCGTCATCCCCGTCGCCCTCACCTGTGCGGTTATCGCCTGTATGAGTAACAGCACCCGCTCCACCTGTTGGGTTATTGTAGAATACAAAATCGTCAGCTGCCTTCGCTTTACCGTCCTCATATAGCAGGAAAGCCGAAGCATCCAAGTCAAATTCTGCGCCGCCACTATATTTATTGGTATCCCAGCCAAGACCTACGACAACACGAGTCAAGCCTGGATTCGTTTTGGTCAAATCAATACGTTGTCCTTTGGAAAGACTAATCGTCATACTGCATACCTGCCTTCTTTGTGTAGATTTTTTAAGCTAAGCCGTAATCACGTGTCAAGCCTGCAAGACCATCCTGGTAACCGCTGCCAATGGCATTGAACTTCCACTCACCGCTATGGCGATACAACTCGCCTACCACGACGCCTGTTTCGATCGAAAAATCTTCTCCCAGATCAAAGCGAACCAATTCTTCATTGTTTGCCTCATTTACGATACGTGCGTAGGCACGGGACACTTGTCCAAAGTTTTGGCTGCGTTCTTGTGCATCATAGATCGTAATCGTAAAAGCGATTTTTTCTACGTTAGCAGGTACATTGCTCAGATCAACTTTAATTTGCTCGTCATCTCCGTCACCTTCACCTGTGCGGTTATCTCCGGTATGAACGACAGAACCGTTCTCGTTTTGTGGATTATTAAAGAAGACGAAGTTCTTTTCCGTTTCCACTTTGCCGTCCGCATTCGCCAAAAATACGGATACGTCCAAGTCAAAATCTTTACCGCCATCGTACTTATTGGTGTCCCAGCCGAGACCAACCGTGATTTTGGACAAGCCTGGGTTTGTTTTCGTCAAATCGATTTTTTGACCTTTAGATAAGTTAATTGCCATGAGTAAGTACCCCGTTTCTCATTAGTTTTTGTATGAGCAATCTAAAATTACATATAACGCTGAGCCAGCACATCAATATGTACGGCATGGGTGCCTGCACCGATTGCAGCAAACTTCCATTCGTCGTTATGGCGATAGAGCTCTCCGCAGATCAGTGCAGTCATTCCCTCAAAATTATCAGATAAATTAAACGTCACCAGTTCCTTAGAATTAGCACCGTCCAGAATGCGGATATACGCTTTCTCGATCATGCCGAAATCCTGTTTCCGGTTTACGCAATCATATATATTCACAACAACAAGCACTTTATCGACATTGGCCGGAATCCGTGCCAGGTCAATCATAATTTGTTCATCATCGCCGTCACCTTCTCCGGTCAGATTATCACCGGAATGCACGACTGAGCCGCACGGGCTTTTTTTATTATGGAAGCATACTACATTGTCAGATTGAGTTAGTTTCCCGTTGGCATCCAGCAAAATGGCAGAAGCATCACAATCAATATTGGGTTGCTTCTTGAAACCAAAAAATCCTTTGGACTGCACGGGATCCCATCCCAATCCGGCTATAACCTTGGTTAGTCCTGTGTTTCCCTTGGTCAAATCAATTTTCTGGCCTTTGACCAGATTAATTACAGCCACTGATTAACACACCTCCCTTCCGTAAAATTTACAGACTAAATTCAGACGGATTCAAACCAAGCGCACCACAAATCTCAGCAACAATCCGTTGCTCATTGGCATCAAAGTCACCGTCAGCTGCACCAATGGCACTGCATACGCCGACGACAAGTCGACCTACTTCAGGCTTGCCTTTTAATTTACCAATCGCTTTTAACGCTTCCTGTTTGCCGATTTCAGGTGAAAATTCAAAGTTTGCTACATAGTGATTGAAACGGTTGATGACCTCACCCATATCAAACACTTTCAATTCCTCACTGATATTTATATATCCGGCCATTTTTGTTTTTTCTTCCGGACTAATAGTACCGTCGGCAAATGCCACTAATGCACAACCTGCAACAACAGCTTCCATAAAATCTTTGTTCTTAAATTTCTTAACCTGGTCGCCCAGTCCTTTTTTAGTTGTATTCAACCAATTTTTAAATGTACTCATATTTCCCTCCACAATTACGTATTTGGGTATAATCTATCCTAGTTAATTTCTTCCTTTACTATAACCTGAATTACGATCTTATTCTACAATAATATACAAAAATGCGGTAAATCCGATCTACCTTTTGTAGGTATCCTCTCTATCTTTAGCCCTATTTTCTGTCGAAAGTATCTCTTCCATTATCACCCATTTGATAGCGCAAATGCAAGTTTGTAGAATGGTAGACTTCTATGGATATGCAACAAAATACAGTTGCTATTCTACATATACGGTTTTGCTAAGGTAAACGTTGCACATACTTGCGGATCACAGCATACAAAAATAGCGTTGACCAAATTTAGGACGACGCTATTTTCACTTCAATCTATTAGGTTCGGTCGTATATAGCTACTCTTTTAATTCCGAAGCTGAAAACCTCTATCTAATGTAGGATATCTCTTTCACGTTGTTTAAACAAGTGACACACGCAGTCTATCCATCTTGCATTTTATTAATAGTCTGTAAGCAACTCTGTTTTAGCTTTTTCAATTGCTTCGTCACGGCTTTGCACTTGCATTTTTGAGTATATGGTCGAAATATAGTTTCGAACCGTTCCTTCAGACAAGTGAACCTTGCTTGCAATTGCTTTATAACGGTGTCCTTCAGTTAAACAATGCAGAATTTCCAACTCCCGCTCTGTCAGTCCATAAGGATTCTTCATCGTCCCTGTCATTTGCTGAAACAATGTACTTGCTACTTCTTGGGTTATCATCGTTCCTCCGTGATGCACTAGCCGTATCGTATTAGCCAGCTCTCTTGGATCAATTGATTTTAGTACATAACCTTCAGCACCCAAAGCAAGTGATTTCGTAGCATACGAAATGTCATCAAAGGTGGTGATCATAATTACACGTATGTTAGGCCAGCTTTCTTTAATTAGCTTCGTCGCAGTAATACCGTCCATCTGGGGCATATGTACATCCATTAATACAACGTCTGGCGGGTCGCTGGCACATTGATCTACAGCAACGTTTCCGTCTTCCGCCGTTTGAATTCGAAAATCAGGTTCGTTTTTGAGCAACAGGCCTAAACTGTCCCGAATGAGTAATTGATCATCGACCAACAATACCTTGATCTCTGGATTACTAACATCTGTATCCTGAAGCAATGGTATAGAACAGGTCACAATCGTTCCTTCGCCTTCTTTGGAATGAAGGTATAGCTTGCCTTGAAGAGACGAAAGCCGCTCTTTCATTCCTGAAAGACCAAACCCGAACTTAATTTCGTCACTTCCCTTCCCATTGTCCTGCACCTGCAAAATGATCTGGTTACGGTCGTAGTGAAGAAGCACCTGAATAGAATTGGCATGCCCATGTCGGCTGGCATTAGTCAATAATTCTTGTAAACAGCGGTACAAGGTCAGTTTTGACTGTTTTATGACAGGAAGCGGCTCCCCCATCGTTCTGAACACAACACGAATGGCAGTATTCTTTTTGAATTCATTAATGATATTTAGCAAGGATAGATCCAAAGATGGATCCTCCTCCATAGGGTCCATCTGATGAACTTGCTTTCGGATATCTTCGAGCCCTGTGCGACCAAGTTGAAGAACAGACTGCAATCTTTCAGTCCCCTCTTCAGAAGAGATATAAGGACGTAATGTTTCCATACCTAAGATAATGGAAGTGAATGTATGGCCAATCGAGTCATGCAGCTCGCGAGCCATGCGGTATCTTTCTTCCAATAGTGTCATTTGTTCAACCTGAGTCGAATACTGCTCCAGGGTTTGATACTGCTTTTTTATTAATTCGAGTTTTTGTTTGATCCGATCTATAGAACGAAATGCCATTTGTAATCCGAAACCAATACCGTATACAAACGAAGCATCCACTAGGTTCTGGAATACGTCTTCTATCGTCCAATGAAACGCCCCTCTTCCTCCCAGACAAAACATCACCAACGCAAGAGGAAAAGTTACCGCATGTGAACGGCCACGGCTATAAAACGAAATCGTAAAAACAGCTGGCAGAAATAGTCGGACAAGCTCATATTGATGAGCAAATAGCAAGGAAATTCCACCCACTAGAAATACTTCCGCCAACAAATACCAGCGGTAATGAATTCGATCAATGAACAAAGGTATTGAATAGCAAACGAGAACAGAGATAAATACAACAGTGAAAGGGAAAGATGGGCGGTCTTGATACGATAGCAAAACAAAGCAAATCAACCACAAGATTCGGAATACAGCAACAATCCATTCCTGCCAAGACCAGCGCATATTGCATCCAAGCATGTAAGTACCCCATTCTTCTTAAATTAAGGTAATTTTTTCAATCTTTTCACATCATAACAAGGTCATGACATTTTGTCACTAGGGAGTATGACTGCACTCCTGATACTTTATAGACAATCAAACTGTTGGCGGGGAGGGAATCGTTGTTGTCACTATTACAGATTCGTAATTTAAGTAAAAAGATTGGAAAGAAAACCATTGTTGAAGGACTGTCCTTGGATGTAAAGGCGGGGGAAATCATGGGTCTTGTTGGCCCAAATGGAGCGGGCAAGACGACCACTATTCGGATGATCGTGGGGTTAAGTTCAAAATCGGGAGGCCAGGTATTTATCCACGGCCAAGATATTGATCGCTCCTTCGAAAAGGCAATGAGACATGTAGGGGTTATCGTCGAAAATCCAGATCTGTACAAATATTTATCCGGCTATGACAATCTGATTCATTTCTCAAGAATGTCGCCAGGGGTTTCTTCGGAACGTATTCAGGAAGTAATCTCGCTCGTCGGACTTGAGGACAGCATTGATAAGAAAGTGGGAACTTACTCTCTAGGAATGAAGCAGCGACTGGGATTAGCCGTTGTACTGGCCCATAAACCTTCCTTACTTGTGCTTGATGAGCCTACCAATGGTCTAGACCCAGCAGGAATAAGAGAGCTTCGGGAACATTTAATCAATCTGTCTCAAAAAGAAGGCGTTGGTGTTCTTATTTCTAGCCATCTTATGGCTGAAATGGAACTGATGTGTGATCAGGTAGCGATTTTAAATAAGGGAAAACTGATTGGTATCCATAATGTAGCTGAGATGATGGATAATCGGCTTGCTCCTGTTCGGTTTGAAGTAGACAGACCCGAATTGGCTCTTCCTGTATTCCAGTCCATGCTGGCGGGGAAAGAAATTATTGCAGATCAACAAACTCTACAAGTTGACATTACAAAGGATCAAATTCCGGGTATTACAAAGAAACTTATGGATACGGGGGTGAACATATACAGCGTTCAGATTACGAAACAGACACTAGAGGATAAATTCATTGAAATCACAGGGGGAATTGAAAAGTGATTCAGTTAATTCGTAATGAAAACATGAAGATTTATAAGCGTAAACGTACCTGGCTTATCATCATACTGCTTATTTTGTATGTATTAATCCAGATGGCTAATTTAAAAAGTTCTGGTATGACTGAGTACAATGAAGGATGGAAAACACTCTTACAGCATGAAAATTCAAAGCTAACGAGAGATGCAGCAAAGTCAGACGCTCTACCCATTGAGAAAAAAATGGCAGCAGAAAAAATTTTGATGAATCAGTATTATTTGGACCATAACATCGCTCCTCAATCCAATGCTTGGAGTTTTACAGTGAGCCAATCCAGAAATTTAATTGTAGGTATCTCTCTTTTAGCTCTTATCGTGGCTGGCGATATTGTAGCCTCTGAGTTTTCTGCCGGTACAATCAAATTTTTACTGACACGTTCAGCTACACGCTCAAAAATTTATTTTTCTAAATATATTGCAACTCTCTTGTTTGGAATATTTTTGGTTTTGCTTACTTTTCTGGCTGCCATATTTTTCGGTGGATTAATGTTTGGCTTTAAGGGGATCGGCGATCCCTACTTCTTCGTCAAGGATCAAACCATTCAGCAGGCAGATATGATTCAAGCCTTGTTAGGAGGGTTTTTATTTAATATACCTTTTATGGTTATCGTGTTGACATTTGCATTTATGATTTCTGCAGCATTTCGCAGTGTTACATTTTCTATTGTGTTCTCTATGCTGGCAGCTATAGCAGGATTCGTCCTGAGTATCACCATGAATGGATGGCCTTGGACAAAATACTTTGTGTTTTCCAGTACAGATCTCAATCCTTATTTTTTTGGAACGACGCCAGTGGAAGGAATGACCTTGGGCTTCTCACTGTTCCTCCTTCTACTTCATCTGGTCGCTATGCATCTCGTTTCATATCCTATTTTTACAAAACGGGATGTAATCTAAATCTATACTAACTATTCTGAAACGGAGTGATTGTAATGAAATGGCTCACTACTTTAGTGATGATCTCAATGTTACTGTTAATTACAGCCTGTTCATCCAAACCTGCAACATCTTTAAACAAGGAACTTGAATTATCATCTGCCGGTATTTCCAGCTTAGTTCTAGATAATAGCAACGGTCAAATTGAAGTTGTCGGAAACAAGAATACAGATAAAATACAAGCCAGTGTCGTTGCTAATGGCAGCAACATGGATAAGCTAAAATTAAGTCTGGAGGGAAAAGATGGTGTAGCTACTCTTAATACTTTTTTCGAGGGCCAATTCATGTCAACAGGTCCCCAAACAGTTGATGTCAAGCTAATCATTCCGGAAAAAATGAAACTAGAAATTAAACATCCGCATAGAGATGGAGATATTCAAGTAACGAATTTAGCCTCGGATGTAAGCATTGAAAATGTGAATGGTAATATCACGCTTAAAGAAATCGGTGGAGCCATTGATTTAACCAACAGAGATGGTGGGATTACTATTCAAAATAGCTCATCTGATGTCAATATTGAAAATGTAAACGGACATATTCAAGCAGATAAAATAGGGGGTACTGCATATATTGAGTTAGGTGACGGCTCTCTGGATATTGATCAAGTTGCAAAAGATGTTGTCATTATTCAGAGCGGCAATGGAAAAGTAAGCATCGGTGATGTGAAGGGGAAAGTGACTCAAAGCAAAAAATAACTGAAAGACCAAAAGGCCAACATAAGTTGGCCTCAGGCTGTCGAGAAAGTTTCGACAGCCTATTTTTATGTTAAATTTGTTTAAGACGACACCGCGTTAATGTTATATA